>JBDSLC010000139.1:0-72779 GCA_039916585.1 Pyrinomonadaceae bacterium
CAAACTCGTAAAGCGATCCGCGAAATCTATTCGTTCCCGATTTCGTAAGAACATTCACAATACCATTGGCAAATCGGCCATATTCGGCGTTGTAGCTATTCGTTTGAACGCGAAATTCTTGGATCGCATCCGGACTCGGCAAAATGTTTCCCGTGTTGCGGAGGTTCGTCATATTCGTGCCGCCGTCGAGGAAGTAATTTACCGAGCCCGTTCCGCCATCCGTACCGCCGTTGATGATCGTTCGCTGTTCAGGGAAGCCCAATACCAAGTTCGCGGTCGCGGCAGACGCTGTCGATACACCCGTGTTATTCGACTGGACCCCAGGAGTCAGGTCTAGCAGTGCATAAACGTTACGCTCAACAAGCGGGAGATTTTCTATCTCCTGAGACTGGACTGTCCGTCCAAGCTCGGCATTGCTCGTATTGATCTCGGGCGGTGCCGATGTGACCGTCACCTGTTCATCAACAGAACCGACCTCAAGCGCAAAATCCATTCGCGCCGCGTCGTTGATTCGCAGAACGATTCCGTCGCGGAACGCCTTTTTGAAGCCGGATGCCGCTGCCACTTCGATCGAGTAGTTGCCCACCGGCAAAAACTCAATGCGGAAGCTGCCATCGTCGCCGGTCGCGACAGTTCGGGTGAGCCCGGTGTCTACATTTTTCGCAGTGACGCTCGCGTTCGGAACTGCAGCGCCGCCGGGATCTGTGATCGTGCCGACTATCGTTGCCGTAGTGATCTGAGCTCCGGTTAGGGCTGGAAGGATGAGTACAGCCGTTAAGACGGCGAGTAGTCCTAAAGTGTGGGCACGTCTAATTGGCTCGAATAGAGCGATGGCTGTTTGTATGAGTTTCATTAATCCTCTCCTTCTTTTCTCAAACTTACCCCTTGTGAAGGTTGACCCGAGTCGACAGACTTCGGGATCAGAGATCTAGGCGACTTTCGGAGCCGCAAATGCCGGTGCCGTTATGAGTGCCGCAGCTCCTCGAAGGCGCGGATGCTCGATTGCGGGAACAACTCGAATAGAAGCTTCACCGAGCTCCGCGCTCAGCACGCGCTCTTGGATCGCGTCTCGTACAGTTGGTTCTAACAGGTCCCATGCTTCTGTGATCTCACCGCCGATGTAGATCCGCGACGGGTCTATCACGTTGATGATCGATGCGAGCCCCAAGCCGAGGTATCGGGCCGTTGACTGGAGGGCGGTCAAGGCCTTTCCGTCATTTGCACGAGCCTTCGCAATCAGTGTCTCGATCGTGAATTCAGCCTGCACGATAGGTTGCGGCTTTCGATTCCCTGCGTTTGTCCCGAAGTAGCGCGACAGCGTGGCGATGTTTGATATGTAGGCTTCCCAGCAGCCGTTCGCTCCGCACGCACACCGTGGTCCGTCAATGCTGAGAGGTACGTGCCCAAACTCGCCGGCAGTGTTGTGACGTCCACGGACTAGCTCGCCGTTAACCACGATGCCCACGCCGACGCCATCCGAGACGCTTACGAAAACAATGTCGTTATGGCCACTGCCGTCACCGCGAACTGACCAGATCTGTGACAGGGCACACGCCTTGCCCGAGTTCTCCAGATGGATGTCAATTTCGCCGAACTCTTTCTCCATCAGGTCAAGAAGTTCAACATTGCGCCAGCGAAGAGTCGGTGAGTGTACGACCGTTCCATTTCGCAGGTCGAGCATCCCGGGTACTACCACACCGATGCCGCCGCACGTTGCAGGATCCAACCTTCCGCCCAGCGCCTTCTTAACCTGCCAGGCAAGGGATTGGACAAAATCGGTCGGGTCGAGCTTGGTCGCGAAGCTGACCACTTCTCCCATCTGCTTTCCGGTCGAATCCGTCAGCATCAGGAACGTACGCGTTGCGCGCACATCGATAGCCACAGCAAGACTGTCTCTGGAATTCAGGAAGAGCGAGGTCGGCTTTCGTCCACGCTTGTTAGGCTCGATCTGCGCCTCTTCGCGAACCAATCCCTCCTCCAAGAGTTCGTTTATCAGCAACGTCACATTCGCCCGATTGGTCTCCATCAACCGTGAAAGCTCGGCTCTCGATACTGGTTGATGCGTGCGGATAAGCGTCAGGGCGATCTGTCGATTGATTTCTCTCGACGTTCCGCGAGTCGCCAATTTAAAGTTGTTTGGGTTTATCTTCCGCAATCTTTTGTTTGGTTCTTTGACAAATTACCCAGACTTTTTGCTCGTTCAGTCCGATCAGGGCGGTCGTATTAACGACTTTACTGAAAGTTCGACGATAAAGCTTAAATTGATTCTAGGTAATTTGTAAAAGCCTTTGACATAATACACCGCTATCCGAGGCTGTCAACTCAAAATCGGGTCACTAGTAAAAATAATTGGTATGACCAATTCAGGCCGATCCGCCCGCTTCTCAGATTTGTCCCCGGGTATCTAGTGAATCGTTAACCGCGTCTTCATTGAAATGTCGGCCACCGGATTTTTAGGCGAGATCGCCAACCGTAGGCCACGCTCTTCGCGTTCACCTTTATCGACGCTCCCCGGCCGCCCCGGTGCGGTTAGAATATTCTTTTCAACGATTGCATTCAGATCCGATGGACCGAAAATTTCAACAAACAGGCTAGGCTTCCCCGGCTCGAACTCGTATCCAGCACCGCTTTTGACGATCTCCTTGTCGCTGTGCAGATAGGAGATAAACTTCCGCGGTTTTGTGGTCTTGATCTCATCTTCTACCAGAAAGACGCCGGGATCTGAGAACGTGAATCGCCGAATGAATTTCTCGACGCCCACCTCGGGTTCATAGGCCGCCTTAAGATCAGCCGTTATCAACGCCCTGGAACCCAGGAACTCGACGCCGGTCACCCGGATCTTGTTCAACAGGTCGTAAGAGACTTCGGCAAAGGCATCGTGTCCCTTACCCTCCTTACCCTGCCCGATACCGTCAAAGGTGATCGTGTTGTGATGCTCCGTCATCGGAACGCCGGCATACCCCGAATCGCCGGTAAGGTATCGGCCTTTCGACCAAATGATGAAGCTTCCCGCGTCCGGATGCGCGTGCCCGCTTGAGAGTCTCCAATCGGGAAACGCCTTCACCTTCGCGGTGGTAGTGTGGCCCTCGGGCGGTCCGGCTTTGAATGACCAGGCAGTCGCGTCGTCGTTCCAAGACGAACGCCAGAACACGACACCGTGATCCTTGAACCAATGATTTGTAGGCTGATCGTTGATCGAGACCGATTTGATCTTCGGGTTGTACCAGATGAACGACCAATATTCTTCGGCGTTTACCTGCCCTTTTGACTTCACCCATTCAGCAACTCCCTGAGCTTCGCCGTTGTTATAGCGCGTCGCGAGATTGTAGAGCAGGTTATAGTTCGTTCGGAACTTGCCGTCGATCCGCTCGCGTTCGTAGTCGTTTCCTTTTCTCGCACGCGTTACCGGTCCTGCATAGATATCGCCGTAGTCAAAGTTGAACTCGCCCCCGGGCAGCGTGATATGAGCAATGTACTTGTGAGCATTCTCGAGGCCTGTCATTCCCTTGTAGAGATCTTCGCCGGTCGACTGCGCGTGGGCGTCCATATAATGGACTATCCAAGGCATCGAGAAGATCCAGTACTCCATGCTCTCGTAGAAGTAGCCATCCTCACTGTAAGTCGCCAGCACACGATCAAAGATCGCCCGCGATGTCGCCGCCCATTCTTTCGCCTCCGGAACTTCGTCCATCAACGCATAGGCGGTGACGGCGAGTCCCGAGATGGGAATGAAAGTATGGTTCTGGCTGTATGCATACGACTTTCCGGACTTCGGCTTGAAGAATTCGTGAAGAAGCCGAGCCTGTTTCACTAGCTTATCTTTGATCCGGGTACGCTGTGCGGGTGTCAGATCGTTGTAGAGCAGGTCATATCCCCAGCCCATTCCATACAGCAGATGCCCGGCTGCAAGATCAACGTTCGGTTTGTTATAGGTGTACCCCCAGACGTCATAGCTGATCCCTGCGTCGATGTACTTCATTGCAGCATCGAAGTATTTTCTATCGCCCGTCATCTTGAACAAGAAGGCCGCTTCGGCTATGCCGAGTCCGACCTCGTTCTGAACTCGGCGCTCTTGTGCCGGTGCGGCTGCTGGCTCATCGGTCAATGCACGAACTCTTGAAATGGCCGTCGCCCAAAGCTCCCTCTCAGATTTAGCCTTCGCCTTGAGCTGATCGATTTCGCCCTGTGTCATGAAGACGCGAGGGTGAACGCCGACGAGCGCCGGGCGAAGCGAAGAGGGCTTCGACTTTGCGATCTGAACGAGCGGATGCTCGCCCTTTAGTCGGGCATTTGCTTCTTTTTCCGCTTTGAGCTCCTGTGCGTCCTGGGCAAATGCTAGCATCGACAAGCCAGCTAGCAGCATTACGATTTGAGCGATCTTTATGTACATCTTGTGGACTTACTTCCCCATTGCAAGTGCTATTGAAAAATTAGGGCGATCTACTGTGCTTTCCCCACTTTGAGAAATTTCTCGATCCAGGTATTGAGCCTGTCGTTCTGTTCGGCCGAGTTCGCGTGTCCCATCTCGAGTCCGAGCAGAAGCTGTTTTGGCGATGTGATCGTGTTGTACACAGCAAACATCGAAGTAGGCGGGCACGTTTCGTCGTTGAAGCCCCATGAATAGATGCCGGGAACTTTCAGCCTTCGAGCAAAATTGACGGTGTCGTAATACGATGCCGTTTCGAGGTTCTCTTTAGTGCGATTCTTCACATCGCGGAACATATGCGGCCAGCCGCCGGCTCGATTTGCGGTATATCCGGCCATGTCTGACATCGCTGGATAGGAAGCGACGAGTGCCTTCACGCGCGGATCGAGCGCTGCGGTCGCGATCGAAAGGATGCCGCCTTGGCTTCCGCCGATCACGCCGAGATTCTTTCCATCATACTGCGGAAGGCTCGTGAGAAAGTCGTTCGCTCGAACCGTCCCAAGAAAGACGCGGCGATAGTAATATTCGTCCCGATCGTTGAGGTTGTAGAGCATGTAGCGGTTCAACGCCCCGGCACGAAGTTGTTCGTAGACCTCAAGTGGAAGATTCACCGGTATGCCGTGAATTCCGATCTCAAGCGTGATGAGCCCAGTCTCGGCAAGCGCCACTTGACCGGTATAGTTCCTGACACCTGCACCCGGGACCCGCAGTACGGCCGGATACTTCTTACTGGCATCTTTCGGTACGCAAAGGATTCCGTAGATGCGGCTCACGCGGCTGATCCCCATGCCAACGTTTTGAAAACTTACGTGATACACGTCAACCTTCGATGTGCTAAGCGAAGGAAGCAGTTCCATCTTCGCGTCCATTGGAACTTTTGCGAGTGCAGCCTTGCCGTCATTCCAAAACTTATCGAAGTCGCCCGGTTCCGTGACCACTGGCTTTATCTGATCCGGTCGATAACCGGCAGTAGCAAGCCCGCGGTACGTCCGGCCGTCTTTCTCGACAGTCGCCATGCATCGATAGAAACCGGGATCCTTCATCCCCGGCACTTCAATGACGATCGGCTGATCGGTCGACGTCACGGTTTTTTCGATCACCGGCGGCATCGTTTCAGGTCCGCAGGAATACTTCACCGGCAATCCCGACGTTTGCGAATTATTCAGCGTGGCCGCGATAGTGAACCTCGCTGGACGGTTCAATTCGTAGGTCCAGTCCGCCCTGTCGAGCGATACGCGAACTTGATAGGTCCCGATCGACTCCTGAGCGGACAGCAATCGTACTGATGCCAGCAATATCAACGACAGCGTTATGAACTTTGCTTTCATGGAGATTTGAATACCTTACGTTTAGTCCATCAGCAGGCCACCATTGATCTCAATGGTTTCGCCGCATATGTAGGCCGACGCGTCCGACGCGAGGAAGGCGATCACACTCGCCACCTCGGCTGATCTGCCGACACGTCCCATCGGGATCATGTTGCTCATGTTGTTCCACACATCACGTGCCGTAAACGTTTCGTGATACGGCGTGTCGATAACCCCCGGCGAAACCGCATTCACCCTTATACCCTGACTTGCGTATTCTTTGGCAAGACCCTTCGTCATCGTCAACATCGCCGCTTTAGCTGATGAGTAGTGGATCGATCCCGGAGCACCGCCGTTGCGTGCCGCGATCGAGGTAACGTTAATGATCGAGCCTCCGCCTTTCTCGAGCATCTTCGGGATCGCCGCTTGAGCCGCAAAGAACGCGCTGGTGGAATTAAGCTGCATCACCTCATTCCAACGAGCTTCCGTCAACTCTTGCGTTCGAAGCCGCTCGACGAGAGATCCGGCGTTGTTGACAAGTATATCGATGCCTCCAAAGCTCTCCTCAACCTCCCGAACCAGCTTCCTGACCGCTCCGTTCGTTGTGACGTCCGCCTGGAAAGCCCTCGCCGGTACGGTTGCCGTCCCGACGGCCGATCCATCCGAATTGCCGACAAACCTTCCCTGCGCGTTCGCCGAAATAGCTGCGACAGCCTCATCAGCGCCCGCTTTATTTTTCAAATAGCTGATCGCGACCGACGCTCCGCACTGGCCGAACAATTCGGCAGTGGCGCGCCCGATGCCGCTTGACGCTCCCGTGACAAGAACCACTTTGCCTGTAAAATCGAAAAAATTTTTCATAACAAATCTATAGTTTCGTTAGATCCCTTGGAGCGTCGATAATCTAACCCTCTTGATATTTCCCGCAAGAGTGAATAGAACAACGGTACCGATCGGTGCCATTAGCCCGGCGGCGATCAGGATCGGTGAGTACGAGAAATGATCGGTCACCCAACCGGTCGTGAAGGTGAATATCATGGAGCCGATTCCCGCACCGGTTCCACCAAGCCCTGCCACTGAACCTACTGCTTTAGACGGGAACATATCGCTCGGCAGCGTTTGCACATTGTTGATCCAAACTTGGAAGCCGAACAGCACGATCGCAATCAGCACCAGCGCCAGCATCGCACTCGCCGTGAACGCAGCGAGGATCCCTGCCGGCATCAGACAAGCGGCAAATCCGATCACTGCTTTCCGGGAGGAATTGACCGACCATCCGCGGCTGATCAAATACCCCGACAGCCACCCGCCGAACAGGCTTCCAGCGTCCGCCGCGACAAACGGCACCCACGCAAACAGGCCTATCTGCTTTAGATCAAATCCATGAACCTGGCTCAAATATAGCGGCAGCCAGGTGATGTAAAGCCACCAAACGGGATCGACGAGCAGGCGAGCGAGAATGATCGCCCAGGTTTGCCGATAGGTCAGCAGTTCGAACCAACCCATCGCCCGTTCTTCGGGAACGCTGAGGTTTACTTCCTCGGCGATCGCCCCCTCGGGCGGAGCAACCGCTTCGAGGCGATCACCCTGTTCCTTAATGAGGCGATATTCTTCTGGCGTGATCCACTTGTGATTCTCGGGAGAGTCGTAAATAAAATACCAAGCGGCCAGCCAAGCAAACCCCAGAAGTCCGGTAACTATAAACACGTCATGCCAGTCGCCAAAGGCGGCATGGAGCGCGACGATGATAGGCGTAGCGACGATCGAGCCGATCGCGGCCCCGCTATTGAAGATCGCCATGCCCAGCGCTCGTTCGCGGGCCGGGAACCATTCCGAAACGGTTTTCGCAGCACCCGGCCAGTTGCCCGCCTCACCGAGTCCGAGCATGAATCGACACGCGCTCAAAGCGCGAAGACCATTTGCCCAAGCCGTCGCGATACCCGCGAGCGACCACACGATGATCGACACGGTGAAGCCCTTCTTGATCCCGATCCTGTCGTACAGTTTTCCTGAGGCGCTTTGGCTGATAGTGTAGGCAAGCAAAAACCACGTTGCAATCCCGCCAAACTCGGTATTGGTCAGGCCAAAATGCGCCATGATCGTCGGCGCGAGGACCGAGATGGTCATGCGGTCGATGTAATTGATCAGCGTCGCGAAGAATACGAGCCCGATGATCACCCAGCGGAGTCCGCGGATCTTGAAGCCGTTCTCGGCTGCCGACGTTGTTTCGATTGTACTCATCAGCTAAATTGAGTCGACCAACTTCAGAATTCGCTGCGACGGTTAATTTCAGTTAACGTTATCATTCGCGAGGCAATGTCTGACAACGCGGTCGCTCAAGGAGTGTTAATCCCTGATCACAGTAGATTCGCGAATGATCAATTCGCACTCAAGCGTCCTAGCCTCGGGCGCCATGACAGTTCCGGAATCTATTCGGCGCAAAAGCATTTCGGCCGCAAGTTGTCCCTGGAGCTTCATGGGTTGTCGCACCGTAGTGAGCGACGGCGTCGTATGCAATGCGAGCGGAGTGTCGTCAAACCCAACGATTGCAATATCTTGCGGGATCAGGAGTCCCGCTTCTTTGACAGCGGATATGGCGCCCAGTGCGGTAAAGTCATTACGGGCAAACACGGCGGTAGGCCGGCTAGGAAGCGATAGCAGCCGTTTCATCCCTTCGTATCCAATAGCCTCGGTCGAGTATCCGGGAGTCTCATTCGAAGATCCGCGACGTCCCGTGATCAATCGTTCATCGATCTCAATGCCATGCGTGGTTAGCGCGCTCAGATAACCCTGAAGCCGTTTCAGCCGTGACCGATTTTCAAATCCGGCCCCGATAAAACCGATTCGCCTGTGCCCGAGATCGATAAGGTGCTGCGTGGCTTCGAATCCGCCATTGAAATTATCGGCAGAGATGGAATCAACGCTTTCATGCTTAAAATCGCGCCCGACTACGACGACCGGAACGCCGCTATCGGCGATCTCGTTGAGCCGTTCGTCGCCTTCCTCATTCGAACGAGTCGCTACTATAACGCCGTCAATATTGTGATCGACAAGAGAATCGAATGCCGAAATATCCTCTTTCGCGCTCTGCTCGCTGATACAGATGAATAAGTTATAGCCCTTAAAAGACAGGGTCTCACGCACCGCGTTGGCTAATTCGGTCGAGAAAGGGTTGGATATATCGCCGATAACAAGTCCGACAGTGTCAGTACGTTGCCGCTTCAAGTTGCGTGCGAGACCGTTCCGGCGGTAATTCATTTTCTTGACCGCTTCAAGAACCTTTTCACGCGTCTCCTCACTAACGTAGCCGTTGCCATTGATGACGCGCGAAACCGTCATCGGAGCAACTCCTACCTTTGCGGCGACGTCGCTAAGCGTCGCGGGTTTGCGTCTAATATTTTGGCTCATCAAACCTAGAGATGGACTATGTTATCGTTAACTTGAATAACATACACACCTGAGGATTGCAAGAAGAATTTTGTCGTGGCGTGTTAACGAAGACTGGCGTTAAGCTTGTCGAGAGCAGAACTGCCCGGACATAGTTTGCCTTCGGATAGCGAATTCAGAGGACTATCACTGGTAGCCAGAGTCTCGTGGAGCGGCGTCGAATCGCGGTCAATGTAAAGCAATCCCGTCAGGATCTCGCCGCTCGCTTTTGCCCGCTGCATTGCATTCGCCGCAGATAGCCGGTCAAACGGATCCCAATCTTTCGCGAGCTTATGAAGCCGTATCGTCGTGCCGTCGTGCATTACGAGATCATTGACCGAACCGGCTTCATAGGTTGTCGTGATCTCCGTCATCATCGGAGCGTAGTCCATCGTCCCGGTGATCTCGACGTGTTCTCGCACGTAGTCGTATGACTTCGTTGAGCCGGGATTGTTGTTGAACGTCACACACGGCGAGATGACGTTGAGGAAGGCGAATCCTTTGTGCTTCATCGCGGCTTTCAGCAGCGGCACGAGCTGTTCCTTATCGCCGGAGAAACTTTGGCCGACGAACGTTGCCCCAAGCTCGATCGCCAATGACGAAAGATCGATCGCCTCAAATAGATTCACCGAACCTGCCTTGCTCTTCGAGCCTGCGTCGGCGGTCGCGGAATCCTGCCCTTTTGTCAGCCCGTAGCAGCCGTTGTTCATCACCAGATAAACCATGTTCAGGTTTCGCCTGACGACGTGAACGAACTGTCCCATCCCGATCGACGCCGTATCGCCGTCACCGGAAACGCCAAAATAGGTCAGATCGCGGTTCGCGAGATTGGCACCGGTAGCCACCGACGGCATACGCCCATGCACAGAATTGAACCCATGCGAATTCGATAGGAAGTACGCCGGAGACTTCGACGAACATCCAATGCCCGAAAGTTTCGCTACCTTGTGCGGCTCGATGTTCATCTCCCAACAAGCCTGCACTATCGCCGCGTTGATCGAATCATGCCCGCACCCCGCACACAACGTGCTAAGCGAGCCCTCATAATAATCGACCGTATAGCCGAGTTCGTTCTTCGGCAAAGCGGGGTGGCGAAATGTGGATCGTACGTAGGTCATTTAAGTTTGTTCCATTCGTCCGCCGCGATCCCACGCCCTAAGATTCCTTCAACTTCGCGGAGCATAAATCTAAGTTGCGGGATAGAATACTCTGAATTGGACGGAACGGTCAGTCGATGATTTTCGATTACTAGAAACTGGTGCTTAGATCCCGAATACGGTCCTTCGAATCCCAGCGTCCGCAGCCGGCGAATGAAATCGATTCGTTTACACGGATGCCACAGGCACATAAGCAGGCGCGTGATTTAAGTTAATGTTCGAGAGAACCGGCAATTCGTGGCCGAGTTTAAGCCCAACAAGGAGCCAATCTTCAAGTGTTGAACGTAGCTCCTTCTCACACTCGCGCAAGGTTGTCGCGAACGCGAGAACTCCTTTGCACGACGGGATCCGACCCGCAAATGTGTTGTCTTCAAGTTTGTCGTATTCCGCCTCTTGCAAAGCCGATTCGACGTAATCGCTCAAGATATAGTTCCCGGACATACTTGTTATTTTAGCACGCCTGCGCGGTCGCAGCGTTGATTGATCGAATCATGCTCGCACCCGGAGCGCAGCACGCTAAGCGAGCCCTCCTAATCATCAACCGAGTAGCCGAGATCATACTTCGGCAATGCGGGATGGCGAAATGTAGAACGTACGTAAGTCATTAACATTTCAGTCGCAAGCGAACTTAGTTTTCAGTCTTTCAGCCGCTCGATACTCGATCCGGCCTACGTATTCATTACTCTCAGCATCCTGAATTGAAGTGCTAATCATGATGCTACTCTCTCTGTTGACATAGTGGAAGACCCCAGTATGACCGCTCGCATCGCGCAGATATTTAGAACCATCATACTTAAGCTCTTTCAGAAGAATCGTTTTGTGAATCGAAACCCAGACATCAAGAACAGTGTTTGCAGGCACATTAAATCGCCCGCGATTATATTGATTCGGACGGCACGGTTCGGTCGCGTAATTTACTTGTACGAAGGAGTCCGCCATCCGGTAGCTGTAATATCCGTTATCGTCAACCCGCTCGGGCTTCCCGTAAGCTTTTTCGACATCGGATTTGCTGGAGACCAGCGGCAATACCCCTTTCCAGCCAG
Source organism: Pyrinomonadaceae bacterium (assembly GCA_039916585.1). Classification (GTDB taxonomy): domain Bacteria; phylum Acidobacteriota; class Blastocatellia; order Pyrinomonadales; family Pyrinomonadaceae; genus OLB17. Next base: position 11,360 of record JBDSLC010000139.1, read on the forward strand.
CCTCGATAGCCTGACCAAGAGCCGAGCATGACAAACAAATTAAGAAAATAAGATTGGCCGCGGTCCGCCTCATCTCGTTACGCTACTGCCTCCGTCTTAATCTGCCTAAAGATATTATCCGCGGTGATCGGCATACCGTCGTAGTTAAGGACAGAGACGATCTTGCCTGGATCGACGCCGAGTTCAATCATCATCAGACTCTTAAATTGGGCGTCCCGGTTTTGTTCGATGACGAACAGACGCTCGTGAGATTCGACAAATTCGACAAATGCCTTTCCGAACGGAAACGCTCGCGGCCGCATTGCGTCGACAGTGATCCCGTCGGCGGCCAGCATCTCGATCGCTTCTTCCGCGGCGTACGTCGATGTGCCGAAAAATATGACGCCGTCCGCGTGTCCGGTGACGACCGCACCGGGTTCAGACTCGTGCGACATTCCGGGGCTGTAGAAGACCGGCTGCGGGACAAGTTCTTTGGCGGTTTGCCACTTCTGCATCAGGCGGTCGACGTTGCGGCGGTAGGCATCACCGTCCTCGGTATAAACGCCGTATTCGTCACGAGAAGAACCGCGGGTTACGAACGCTCCGCGGGTGGTATGTGTGCCGGCGATCGTCCGATACGGAATACCGTCGCCGTCGATATCGAGGTACCGTCCCCACTTTCCCTTGAACTGCTCTAGAGGCTGCGTTGGCGAATGGTCACCGTGCGTCTGAGCATCAAGTTCCGACAGCGAAGCTCCCAGGTTTCCGTTTCCACTGCCGTTAGTGACGGGATGATGTTCGTCGACCGCCGTCTGCATGCGGTTTATCGCGTTGCCTAGAAAATCGAGCTGCTCAGCAGTCAGGACCTTTCCGCGGTCGTATTGGCGGCTGTCATTCCACTCGAGCGGCTCTGAAATGTGATCGTTCATCCCAAGGTCGAGATCAGTCATTACGATCACGGGCGTCTGCAAACGCTCGGTCAGATCGAAGGCGTCCGCTGTCAGCTCGAAGCATTCTTTTGGAGTGGCAGGAAACAAAAGCGGATGTTTCGTGTCGCCGTGTGAAGCATAAGCCGCGAGCAGAATATCCGACTGCTGCGTGCGCGTCGGCATTCCGGTCGAAGGTCCGGTTCGCTGAACGTCGATTAGTACGGTAGGAACCTCGGCAAAATATCCGAGTCCTAAAAACTCATTCATCAATGAGACGCCCGGACCGCTCGTCGCAGTAAACGCCCGGGCGCCGTTCCAGCACGCTCCCATCACCATGCCGATCGCGGCGAGTTCGTCTTCCGCCTGTACGATCGCGTAGTTGTTCTTTCCCGTCTCGGGATCAACGCGATACTTCGACGCATACTTTGCAAACGCATCGACGACCGAGGTCGACGGCGTTATCGGGTACCAAGCGGCAACCGTCACCCCGGCATAGATCGCCCCGAGGCCGCAAGCGGAGTTACCGCTGAACAGGATCTTGTCGCCCAGCAGATCTCGCCGTTCGACGCGAATATCAAGCGGACATTCAAAATTTTCGCGAGCGTAATTGACTCCGATGTTGAGTGCCTTGATATTCGGCTCGATCAGCTTTTCCTTACCCTTGAACTGCTCGCCGATCATTCCTTCAAGCACGGAAAACTCGATGCCGAACAGGGCCGACAAAGCTCCGATGTAGATGATGTTCTTAAATAGCTGACGCTGCCGCGCGTCCGTGAACTCGGCATTGCAAAGATTCATTAGCGGGATCGCGATGTGCGTAATGTCTTCGCGGTCATAACCCGGCGGCAGTGCCTTGGACGAGTCGTAAAGAAAGTACCCGCCCGCTTTCACATCCGCGTAGTCCTTCTTCATCGACTGCGGATTCACCGCAACCATCAGATCAACGCCCTCGCGACGCCCTAAGTGCCCCTTCTCGGAAATGCGCACCTCATACCACGTCGGCAATCCTTGAATGTTCGACGGAAATATGTTCTTCGGCGTCACAGGCACACCCATGCGAAAGATCGCCTTCGTAAACAAAGCATTCGCCGACGCCGAGCCGGTTCCGTTTACGTTCGCAAAGCGAACCACAAAGTCATTTACAGCCATTATTGCAAGGAAAGTACCACGTCTAACAGGGTTGAGTCTACGACTTAAGAATACTGTTTTTCTCCCCTTTGTCTAGCTATTCAGTGGTTATGATCCAGATCATTTTTTTGCCTTCCTGCGGGAGATAGTGTTAGTACATAAAGTCAGGAATGCCACGCCAGATGTGGCTTCCGTTCGGTGAGAGACAGATCAAGATGAACCTTCGTACTTTGAAGATAGCAGTTCCATTTATTTGGTTCGGAATGGTCCTCGCCATCTCGTTCATTGAGGCACCGCTGAAGTTCCAGGCTCCGGGCATCACCTTGCCGTTGGGGCTCGGGATCGGACGCCTTGTCTTTTTTGCTCTTAACAAGATGGAGATCATCGCGGCGTTTCTGCTGATCTTTGCTTTCTGGCGGGGACGCATCAACACCCGATCCGAAACCGGATTATTAAGCTCGGTCCTCCTCGTCCTTTTGCTCGAAACGGTTTGGCTGCTTCCCGTTCTCGATGCTCGCGCCGAGCTCGTCATCGTCGGGACCGCACCGCCGTTCTCAGGCACACATATTGTTTACATCGTATTCGATGCCGCGAAGCTGATCGCTCTAATGACTTTGGGGATCATCACCGTACGCAATACCTTGCAGGAGGCAGAGCGATGAGCCGAGATATTGAAACCCGGGCCGATATCGACCATCTCATGCGCGAGTTCTATGGCAGGGCGACGTCGGACGGCGTCATCGGCTATATCTTCACAGATGTAGCGAAGCTCGATCTCGACCACCACCTACCGATAATCGGCGATTTTTGGGAGAGCCTGCTATTCGGAACGGGCGTTTATCAGCAGCACGGGCGCAATCCCCTCATGGTCCATCGTGACCTGCATGAAAAGTCAGCACTCACTGCCGGGCACTTCGCTCGTTGGCTTGAGCTTTTTGAGTATTGTGTCGAAAAGGATTTCGCCGGAGAGCGAGCGGATTTTCTGAAAATGCGCGCTCGCGCGATCGCTTTACGATTTCAGGAAGTACTGGAGGTCGAGGGTGTCGGCGAGAGAATGATAGCGTGAGTAGATCGACTAATTTGAACTGCGCAGGATCTTCTCCATCTTCTTGCCTTTAGCGAGTTCGTCGATCAGCTTGTCGAGATATCGGATCTTCTGCATCAGCGGGTCTTCGATATTCTCGACGCGAATTCCGCAAACCACGCCCGTTATCAGCGACGCATTGGGATTGAACTTCGGCGCCTTTTCGTAAAAGGCACGCATACTTGTTCGCTTCTCGATCTGCTTCGCGAGCCCAGCTTTCGTATACCCAGTCAGCCAGCGAATACACTCGTCAACCTCTTCCCTCGTCCGCCCCTTCTTCTCCGCCTTCGCCACATAATGCGGATAGACACCGGCGAAACTCATCGCGAAAACCCTATCGTTCTGCATTAGGCGGCTACTCCGTTTCCATTCCGCGTGATCTGAACCATCGAGCCGTACTTGACGCTTCCTGCCTTAGTCACGTTGTACCAGAACTGCTGCATGTCCCACGCGGCGGTAGGGCAGCGTTCGGCACAGAGGCCGCAGTGGAGGCAGACGTCTTCGTCTTTGACCATCACGCGAGGGGTTTGCGGCAAAGCGTCCGAAACGTAGAGATCCTGCGTAAGATTTAACGCCGGGACCTTCGTACGCGATCGTAGATCGTTCTCCTCGCCGTTCATCGTAAAGGTGATGCAGCTCGTCGGGCAGATGTCCACGCACGCATCGCACTCGATGCATTTAGCCTCGGTAAACACCGTCTGCACGTCGCAGTTAAGGCAGCGTTGAGCTTCCTCATATCCGGTCAGCGGGTCGAAGCCAAGCTCGACCTCTCTTTTGCGGTCCTTTAACGTAAGGCTTTTATCTGCCTGTGGAACGACGTAGCGCTTGTCGTGGTCGATCTCGCTGTCGTAAGCCCATTCGTGAATTCCCATCTTCACCGAGTGGAGATTCACACTTGGATGGAGACGCTCGACCTTTACATCCTTCCCGGCGCAAAACAGGTCGATCGATACCGCGGCCTGGTGACCGTGAGCGACCGCAGTGATAACATTCTCCGGACCAAACGCCGCATCGCCGCCAAAGAATACTTTCGGATGTGATGACTGAAATGTAGCCTTATCGACGACCGGCATTTCCCACTTGTCGAACTCTACGCCCAGATCACGCTCGATCCACGGGAACGAATTCTCCTGCCCGACAGCGATCAGAACATCATCCGCAGGGTAGAATGCATCCGGCTCGCCGGTCGGCACCAGCTTACGCTTACCGCTCTCATCAAACACGGCTTCAACCTTTTCGAAGGTCATGCCAACGAGCCTTCCATCCTCGATCACGAACGACTTGGGCACGTGGTTGTCGATGATCGGGATGTCCTCGTGCATTGCATCTTCTTTTTCCCACGGCGACGCTTTCATCGACGCGAATGGCGACCGCACGATCACCTTCACTTCGTCACCGCCAAGTCGACGGGCGGTACGGCAGCAGTCCATCGCCGTATTTCCGCCGCCAAGCACGATCACACGTTTACCGATCTTGTCGGTGTGCTCGAACGCTACCGAACCGAGCCAGTTGATACCAATGTGAATGTTCGCGTCGCCTTCCTGACGGCCCGGAAGATCAGGCAGATCGCGCCCGCGCGGAGCTCCGGTCCCTACGAACACCGCGTCGTAATCCTGCTCAAGAACGCCCTTCAGCGAATCAACGTAATGTTTGAAATGCGTGTGAATGCCAAGCCGCAGAATGTAATCGACCTCATCATTCAAAACCTGCTCCGGCAGGCGAAACGCGGGGATCTGCGAGCGCATAAATCCGCCGCCTTTGATCTGCTCGTCGAATAGATGGATCTCGTAGCCAAGCGGAGCAAGATCTCGAGCGACGGTCAATGAAGCCGGGCCAGCTCCGATCAACGCGATCTTCTTTCCGTTTGCGGCAAACGGCCCTTGCGGCATCAAATGAAGAACCTCGCCCTTGTTATCAGCGGCGACACGTTTTAGCCGACAGATCGCAACCGGCTCTTCCTCAACTCGCCCGCGGCGGCAAGCGGGTTCGCACGGACGATCACACGTACGCCCAAGAACACCGGGAAACACATTCGAATCCCAGTTGATCATGTACGCTCCCGTGTAATCGCCCGCCGCTATCCGGCGGATATACTCCGGCACCGGCGTGTGCGCCGGGCACGCGTACTGGCAGTCGACGACTTTGTGAAAATACTCGGGGTCGTTTATGTCGGTCGGTTTCAAGCGGTTTACCTTCGCAAAATGTGAGACTCGGACATCAAGATGATAATTGAAGTCGCCCGCGTTTGCTAGGCATACCGACCTCATCGGACTGCCAAAGCGCAACCTTTTATTGCTTTAATACGTCTTATACCATGAGCAAAGCATTCACCTTTGCGTCCCGTCCCAATTTCCAAACGCTCCGTCACGGCGAGACAGGTAGTTGAGACTTTTGTTATAAACTCGATGAAATCGCGACGCGTGTAGGTTGCGGCGATAAATATTCCGTCGCACAGCACACTTGGAGGTCACATAGAAATGAAAAGGATTGGGTTGGTGGTGCTCGGGATCTCGCTCGTGGCGTCGTCGTCGGCTCTAGCTCAAACTCGGCGAAGTCAGTCGGGAAAAGGTCCGACTACAAAGGCGAAGCCGTCGGTCAAAAAGGATACATCCGCAGAAGATGCCATTCTCAACGGACCGCCTCCACCACCGCCTCCGTCGAAGGCGAGCCAGGAGGAGGAGATCATCGTTGACACGAACCTCGTCACCACGCCGGTTACGGTACTTGACCGCAACGGGCGATTCATTCCGGGGCTCAAGCAGAAAGATTTCAAGCTGTTTGAGAATGGAGTTCCGCAGAAGATCACGCAGTTTCAGGCGGAATCGACTCCGTTTACGGTCATCCTTATGATCGACATCAGTCCGTCGACCAGATATAGCATCGATGACATTCGCTACGCCGCCGTCACTTTCGTGAATCAACTTCGTCCCGACGACAAAGTGATGGTCGTAAACTTTGACCGTCAGGTTAGGGTGATGACGGAGCCGACCAGCGATAAAAAGGCGCTCTTCACCGCTATCTACCGCTCGCAGTTCGGCAGCGGGACGAGTCTCTACGAAGCCGTCGATACGGCGATTAAAATGGATTTCGTGCAGACTCCAGGCCGAAAAGCTGTCGTGTTGTTTACCGACGGGGTCGATACGACTTCACGCCAGGCTACGTACGAGAGCACCGTCGCAGGAGTGGAAGAAGTCGATGCCCTCGTCTACCCGATACGCTACAACACACAGTCTCGTACTGATCAAAGCTCGCAGGTCGCAATGATCCAGCAGAATATGGCTCCCGGCGTAATGGCACAGCTCGGTCGCGGTCAGACAGACGTGGAGTACGCTCTCGGCAAGGAATATCTCAATACGATCGCGCTCAACAGCGGCGGGCGAATATTCGAGGCCGAGGCTATGGGCGACCTCGACAAGGCATTCAAAGGCGTTGCCGACGAACTCCGGCAGCAATACGCAGTCGGCTACTACCCCGACGACACCGGCAAACCCGGCGACCGCAAAAAGATCAAGATAGAGGTCATCGGCAAACCGCAATCGATCGTTCGCTCCAAGACAACGTACGTGATCAAGGGCGAGTCGCTAACGGAAGCCGCCCCCAACAAGTAGACATTTAAGTAACCGATCTTTCTGAAATAGAGAATCTCAAAACATTTTGATCGATCGTGCTCGCATCGGGACCCTCCCCGTTCTGTGCTTTTCGGTATTTTTCTGCTCATTCGGTGGTCTCCGTCTGAAGACTTAACCACGCAGAACGCATAGTTGACGGAAACCTCTGCATCGAAGCTAAATGCGTACGTTCTCTCTATACCACGAATAAAAAGGCCTCCGGAATTTCTTCCGAAGGCCGCATCGGCACAAGGAGTGCAATCAAACACTAGAAGTCAAACCTTGCACCGAATCGATGATCAACTAAAACTCGAAACGAGCTGCAAACTGGACGGCTCGTGACGCCGTCGCAGTTGTTAGCTGGCCGAAGTTAGTCGCGTTGATGCTTGTATTCTGCGTGATATTGGTGAAATTCACGTTGTTGAGCACATTGAATGCTTCCATCCGGAGCTGGATCCTCATCTTCTCCGAGAAGCTGATGTTCTTCAGCAATGCAGCATTGATGTTGAAGTAGCTCGGCCCGTCGAAGATCGTTCGCGGAAGTGATCCGGTCTCGCCAGGGTTGAGATTGAAGAAGACCTGATTCGTGAACGGGGTCTGACCAAAACCCGCACTCGGAGCGCCGGTCGCACCGAGGATAGATGGGTCGATCCAATAGATGTTTCCGTTCGCCTCGTAAAGACCACGCAGCGCCCTGATCTGATCTCCGGACAGGCTGCTGTTCGCCGTCTGTCGAGCAGATCGTGCGCCGGTGTTGAACGTTCCCCGCGGATCGACGATGGAAACGGGAGCACCCGTGTTCCATTGCGCGATCCCCGAGATCTCCCAGCCACCGAATATCTTGTCGATCACGCCACCGTTGTCTAGAAACGCCTTGCCCCTCCCGAAGGGTAGTTGATATACGCCGTTGAAGTTGAATGTGTGCGTTTGATCGAAGTCCGCACGCTGCACGTCAAGTTCCGGCCTGGCGTTGTCGAGATACGGCTCGAAGTAGAACTGATCACCCCCGACTGCATTGGTGAGCGTCTTCGAGAACGTGTAGTTCGCCTGGAAGTAGAGCCCCTGCGAGAATCTCCGCCGGAGTTCCACCTGAAGCGAGTTGTAGCTCGACCACGCATCGTTCTCCAACAGTCCGATAGTTCCCGCTGCCGGGTTCGGAAGCAAATTGAGGAACGGGACTGCTGTCGGATTGTTCAGCGTCGGATGATTGTTGAACCCGAGTTGGAAGATATTGTTCACAAGATCTCCAGGAGTTCCGGCCCTTACGAGCGTATTGAACGTTGCAGCAGACAGACCACCCGTTCCTATCAGGATTCCGCCCGGACCTGCAACTGCACCTCCGACAGTGTTTGCGGTCGGCACTGCACTTGTCCGGAAAACCGTCAAGGCCTGGCAGCCCGCCACGGTCGTCGGGTTACAGAACGCCGTGGTTGCGCCGGGAAGACGAAGATTCGCAAGTGCACGGTTGAAATCGGTCAGGAACCCGTTGCTGAGTATATCTACCTGATTCAGATTCGACGCTCTGGGCAAATTGTCGCTGCGGCTTCCAACGTAACGGATCTCAAGTGCGGTATTACCCATGAACTCACGCTGGATGCCAAAGCTGTACTGCTTATACATCGGCGTCTGAAGTTCAGGATCGATCCCGAACACGGTTCCATTTGTATTGGCCCCACCAATTCCCGGCGTATTGTTTCGTATGAAACTGTACGGCGGCGGCGGATTTAGAGTCGGGACGGCGATCGAAGGTAGAGGATCTCCAAGTCGAAGATTTAGGAGAGTACTCGTCCCGTTCAGTCCGAATCCATTTCGGCTGGCAAGTCCGACAATATTGCCGGGTGCTTGCAGTACTGACGTCACAAGCTGATCGTTTCCGTAGACGTGACTATATCCGCCGCGGATCACGAAGGTTGGTCCGAAGAGGAACCCTCCGATGCCCGACGACCAGCCGGGTGACCATGCAAATCCTACCTGCGGAGCGAAGTTGTTGTAGTCGGTCTTGTAGAACGCGTTCTTTTTACCGGCATTACCGCCGATCACCGCGCTCGTTCCGTTGCGATCCAGCAGTGAAGCTCGCGGATCGCCGTTAATGACGGGCTCGAGGGCAACGCCGTTCGTCTGCTTCATCGCCGGGAAAAGCTCGTATCGAACTCCGCCCGTGATAGTCAGATTCTTCAATGCTGCCCATCGATCGGCAATGTAGAGCGAATGATTCGCGTACGTATAAGGCGCAACATTTGCGATCTGTCCGAATCCTTCGGTCGGACTGATCAGGTTGAACGTCTGAGCCTCTTGGGTAACATAGCCTGCCAGCAAAGCAAGAAGCCCGTTCGCGGTGCCAAGCTGCGTTGCACTGATCTGCCCCGGAAACTGACAGGTTGCAGCACTTGCACACGTGAAGAATGGAGTTACCGAATTGGTACCGATCGTCAGGGTAGGAACAACTCCAAAATTATCGGTCGAAGTGGGCTTGAATGTCTGCATCTGTCCACCGAATCGAAGGGAATGATTACCCGCAATCCAGTCCATATTGTCTTGAATATTGTATGTCTTGACGACTCGCCCCTGACTTAGCGTATTGTTCTCCGGATTACTAAGTGCCAAAGGTAGGCCTAGCAGAAATCCCGGATTCTCAAATGATCCAAACTGAACGTCGCTGAAAAAGATCCCGCCGCGCACCTCATTGATGAATGTAGGCGTGATGTTGCTCCGATACGCTAATGCAAGCGTCTTATTCTCCGATGCCAGGTTGCCGCGGGGCGCTTGGGTAAACCCCGTCGGGTCCTGCGCGTTACTGTCGCTCTGGTCGAGCACCCAGCTATAGACTCCATTGATCGTATTGTTCTCGTTAAAGTCGACGTCCAATCGAGTCGTATATGTGGTTCTCTCCAGATTTGCCCGTCGCAGGAACCTGTAGCCCGATGTATTGATCGCATCGCCGCCCGAGAAGTTTCTCTGCGGCATCTGCGAAAGAACCCGACTTTGAATTGCAGAGTTGATAGTTGTGGACGTGTTTGCGAACCCAAGCGAGTTAGCAAGTCCCAAGATATTTGCCGTACAGGCGCTGTTGGCGGCACCGGACGGACAATTAACAAAAGCTGTCGAGATGGGGCTCCCCGCCGCCGTCCGATTGTAAGTGAAGATCCCGCTGCGAGCCGTGTCGGTCAATACCGTTCTCTGCTGCGCTCCGGATTGCGGATCAATGATCTTCTCGTATGCGAAGAAGAAGAATCCCTTTTTCCAAAGCACGCCCGGCCCGCCGCCATCTCCAAAGCCGGGCAGCGGAAGCGGTCCGCTCACCTTTCCGCCGAACTGATTTCGGTTGCGGAAGGGCCGCGGATTAACCATGTCACCTGCCGTCGCCTGTCCGGCCAAAACTAGCGGATCGGTTGCGGAGCGATATCCGGCTCGATTGTTGAAGAAGCTGTTGGCTGCAAACTTTGAGTTGCGGTTGTACGCGAACAAGGCTCCATGAAGGTCACTAGTACCACGCGGCGTTACAAGTCGGATCTGCGCACCGCCGTAGCCTTGATCGGCCTCCTGATTTGAGGTCGTGATCGTGAACTCGGCCGTGTCGTCCACGGAGGGCCTTCCCGGGGCAAAATCTGTCGCGTTCTGGCGAATGAAGTTGTCCTGGATGTTTATGCCGTCGCGGGTGATATTCGTGAATGAGGTACGCATTCCATTGATAGCGGTCTCTTGGAACGCGTTACTCTGCACGCCCGGCTGCAAGAGAGTCAGACTAAGCGGATTTCTGGTGAGCAGCGGTAGCGAGGCGATCTGCTGCGGACTCACAGTATTGCTTACTTGTGCCGTCGTAGACGTGATCACGTCGGCCCCAGCTGTTACGATCACTTCCGCCGAAACGTCACCGACCTCGAGTGCTGGATTAAGGGTCGCGTCACGACCTACATCGATCTTCAGCTCGTTGACGATAAGCCCCTTGAATCCAGGAGCACCTACTTTCACCGAGTAAATTCCGAATTCTAGCTGAGGGAATAGAAACGCCCCTTCGCCGTTAGCCGTTACAGTTTGCTCTTTCTTTGTGTTGACGTCGGTGGCGGTGACAGTGGCACCCGGGATAGCCCCGTCAGGCCCTGAAACCGTACCCGATAATCGACCGGTTGTTCCCTGAGCCATTAACGTCGACCCCGAAAGGAGTAACGAAATGATTAATACTGCAAATTTTTGCATGATCCTCTCCGTGTTATTGATATGTTGGTTGATGCTGAGCGGATCTCGGTGGAACGAAAGTACGTGAGTGATCGCGTGTACTGGCGGGCGACTTTGGTTGCAAAATTTTTCGGAAACCAAACCCTAATACAGCCCGTCATATACTCGGAACTTCTCGTTCCTCTCCACGCCAAAAACTGCTGGCGCATCGCTTGTGAAAAAATTCGGAGTTTTGAATCCGATTTTTTCAACGAAAGTTAGCACTTCGTAAATAAGCAAGCGTTATGCCAGCATGGCGTGGATATAACAAATACTGATAATTGGTTCGTCTCAGCCGTGGCCCTAGAAGCACCCAGGCCAAGACTTGTTTTGTTTTTCGGATTTATGGATGAAGTATCAGGAAAACACACGGCGACTCTTCATTCACGATCTCGAATATTTCGGTGACTAAACTCCTGCCCTCAGCTTCATGACAACAGATCTGCTGTTGCGTTCGTAATACGATTGACAGTATGCGCAACGGGTGTTACGCTCGTCAGCCACCGTGCGCTTAGGGCGGGAGATCTTTGAAAAAGAGTTACCACTACAAGTGGACCCGCATTGCGCCCGTAAGTTGTTGAAAGTTGGTGTAAGTCTTAGATCTTGTTTCAAATGGAACAATATCACCCCCGCGAAATGGAACGGAACAAACAACTTATAACTGTCCGTTTGATCTTCGTGTAAGTCATAGAACCTGAGTCCAATGGTTCAAGTCGACAGTCGCGAATGTATCGAACTTAATAAGTTTAGGCATCTTCGGTACGAGGCTTGCTGTCTAATAGAGCAAGATGAACGATTTTGTATCGTCTTAATTCGGACACGGGGAATTATGTTGCGGTTTGTAGATGATTGTTATACATTGTTGATACGGAAAGGGGGCTCACTAGCTCTTCTCGTATCAGACGTGTTAATTTCCATCCTTCAACAAACAGCTACCCACGCCGCGTCCGCCGTACTGGCGGTGATAGCTTTCTATTTATCGCTTGTCTCGACATCTTTGCCCCCGACTAAATACGAACAGCAGCGGATCGACAAAGCTATCCAATTATTAGCCGATCGCGGATTCTCGGATGAGGTGTTTCTCCTAAAAGGGACCACGACGTTTCGAGCAACCGATCATTGGCTGAACTCATTCATCGATAAAGAGAATGCATACGCCTCGACAAACTTCCCGTTTCAAATTGTCACCCTTTATCCGGACTTTTATTCGAAAGCCGCAGACGACACCGAACGGGCAATGGTGCTGATGCACGAAGCCCGTCACCTGATGGGTGAGAATGAGAATCAGGCCTACGCATATGTCTGGCGTCACCGCAAGCAGCTCGGCTGGTCGCTCGAGACACACGGCACTACCGAGTCGTACGTGACTATCGAGCAGCAAACCCGAGAAATGGCTCCCGAACTTTTTAACTGTCCAGAAAAATCTTGGGAAGATTGCACCGAGTAGCAAGAAACACCTTCTTGCTCTAACTACTTCAAAGTGACATCATTTTCATTGGTGCATTTGGAGGGATTTGCTATGTCTGCAGTGCAGGAACAAGTAAGTGCGATAGAGGATTTCCTCGTAATGCCGGAACCCGAACTGGCTGCCTCGATCGAAGCAGCCCGCGAGGCTTTGGGTAAACGGGTTGTCATTCTCGGCCACCACTACCAACGCGACGACGTTATCCGCCACGCCGATCTAACCGGCGACAGCTATCAGCTCTCCGTAATGGCCTCGAAGACGGAGGCTGAATATATCGTCTTTTGCGGCGTGCACTTTATGGCGGAGTCGGCCGATATTGTCGGAAAGGACTTTCAACGGGTTGTTCTGCCTGACCTGGGTGCCGGGTGTTCGATGGCGGACATGGCTTCGATCGATCAGGTTGAAGACGCTTGGGAGCAACTTCGAGAGATTGGCGTGCTCGAACAAAAGGTGGCACCGATCACTTACATGAATTCGACCGCGTCGATCAAGGCTTTCTGCGGCCGAAATGAAGGAGTCGTTTGCACTTCATCAAATGCTGTCCCGCTCTTTGACACTTACCTGAAAGAGTATGACAAGATGTTTTTCTTCCCGGACCAACATCTCGGTCGAAATACGGGTGCGAAGTTCGGCATTCCGCTCGACAAGATGGTGCTCTGGAATCCGCATGAGGAACTGGGCGGAAATACGCCGCAGGCACTTCTCGAAGCAAAGCTGATCCTGTGGCGAGGGCATTGTTCGGTACACGGACGCTTCAAGCCTTGGCATGTCGACAAGATCCGAGCGGACGTTCCGGGAGTGAAGGTCTTGGTTCACCCTGAATGCACTCGCGAGGTGGTCGAGGCAAGTGATCTAGATGGTTCCACGTCGTTCATAATCAAGACCGTCGAGAATGCTCCCGCAGGGTCGAAATGGGCGATCGGTACTGAGGTCAATCTCGTTAATCGACTGCAGCAGCGTTTCCCCGATCAGGAGATCCATCTCCTCGCTCCGGACCTATGTATGTGTGCCACTATGTATCGCATCGCTCCGCAGAATCTTGCATGGGCGATGGATAACCTTGCTAACGATGTAGTCGTGAACGAGATCGTTGTTGATGACGAGACCAAACACTACGCGCTCATCGCGCTGAATCGAATGATCGAGATGACGGAGAGACAAGGCTAGACGTCGCCGATATGGCATTCGTTAAGGAAAAACTCCCCGACAACGCTGATGGCAAATACTACGTTGACCGGCAATGCATCGACTGCGATGTCTGCCGCGACACTTCCCCTAAAAACTTCACCCGCAACGATGAAAATGGCTACTCATACGTATACAAACAGCCCTCATCACCCGAAGAAATTGAGCTTTGCGAAGATGCGTTGAACGCTTGCCCGGTCGAAGCGATCGGGGACGATGCTGTTCCCGTTTCATCGACCGCAAATGCCTAGCTCGTTAATCAAGAAAGTTTTCCCCGTCGTAGGTTTCGAATTACAATACTCTCCGCTTTGGAAGGTGATTATGCGAAAAGTGGTTTATGGCGGAGCATGCAGTTTGGACGGTTATCTGGCGCGCGAAGACGGATCAGTCGATTGGCTGATGTTCAATGACGAAGTTGCCGAGCTGATGAAGGATAGCTGGTCGCGCTTCGACACGATACTCATGGGCCGCAAGACTTACGAAATTGCGATGGCGAATGCCCCAGCAGGGGCCGCGGACGATTCCGGCATTGGCACCTATGTATTCTCAACTACACTGGATCCGAGCGAGCACAAGGGAGCAACTATCGTCGCGAATCGGGCGGCCGAATTTGTCCGATCGCTCAAAGCCAAAGAGGGAAAGGACATTAGCCTGATGGGCGGCGGTGTTCTCGCTGCAACCCTATTCGAAGCGGGCGTGATCGACGAGATCGGGTTCAATATCCACCCGATCCTGCTCGGCGACGGGATTCCGTCGTTCGTTAAAACCGCGACGCAAACGGATCTAGAGCTTGTTGATTGTAAGCCTTTGAAGAACGGGTGCGTCTATGTCCTATACAACGTCAAGCAATAGGATTAGCCAGCGGATCCGCGTGACGGCTATCGAATTCGGCGCCGCGGCGAGAATCAGCAATACAAACGGCAAACCCGACTCGATCGAGCAACCGTGTAAATGGCTCGGATGCGCGCTCGGCAAGCTGGTCAATGTTGCGGCGAAGTTCAGCAGGTCGCCTGAAGAAAGGGTTGATCGCGGCGAGTTGTCTACGTCAGGCTGCTTTGATTGAATGGATTCTGAAGATGAACGATGCTCAAGGACGAACTGAACTCTCAATAACTGCGGAGATCAACCTTTATTACGACCTGCATATTCCGGAGGATGCGACATCGCCCGCGCCCCTCCTGATCGCGGTCCACGGCTACGGTGCTCACAAGCGATATATGATGCGCGAGGCAAAGATGGTGGCTCCCGATAACTTCATGATCGCTTCCATCCAAGCCCCGTATCAGCATTTCCGTCCGACTTCTGACGGATACAAGATCGGCTTCGGCTGGCTTACGGACTTCAAAGCCGAGGAATCCGTCGCGCTGCACCACAAGTTCTTGAACGATCTGCTCGAAAAGCTGGTCGACGATGGCCAGGCAGATCCGGCGCAGATATTTCTGTACGGCTTCTCCCAGGCATGTGCGCTCAACTTCCGCTATGCATTCACTTATCCGGAGTCTCTCAGGGCGATAATCGGCGTCTGCGGCGGAATTCCCGGCGACTTGGATACAAATCCGGCCTATAAACCCTTGGAAGCTGAGACGTTTTATCTATTCGGTGACGACGATGAGTTCTATAGTCAGGAGAAATTCGTAGGATTTGATGAGAAATTAAAAGCTTTGATACCGAACTATCGGTCAATACACTATAGGGCCAAGCACGAGATCACCGAGGAGATGCGCTCAGACATAAGGACCTTCCTGGCCGAACATTGTCTAAAGTAGGCGAACTTTTCTTACTTCGACACGCCCCTCAAGTCTGTTCGGTAATTCGACGGTAGGTTCCTCAGCTCCATCCGCCATAGTAGCGGAGAAATCCTTTACGGATACGCCATCAAACAGCGACCGCCCGCCAAAAATGGTCACTTGCGCACGTTTCTTGGAGTCGCGTATCGGAATCGTAAAACTCTTCTCGACGCGCGTTTCACCGATCCTGAAATTCACGTCGACGAAAGAATCAAGCGGGGTGGTATTTTCATTTGAAAGTGGAGCGATCCTCACCTGACGAGCTGTGAAATCAGCATCCTTGTCGGCAAGATCCACCTTATCTGTCGAGATACTTGTCAGCGTTCGCAGGTAAGAT
Organism: Pyrinomonadaceae bacterium; assembly: GCA_039916585.1. Lineage (GTDB taxonomy): Bacteria > Acidobacteriota > Blastocatellia > Pyrinomonadales > Pyrinomonadaceae > OLB17. Next base: position 27,074 of record JBDSLC010000139.1, read on the forward strand.
GCGGGTCCGCGAACACGGACCTTAGCCGGCATGACCGTCTCCACATAAACTTCCATACCCTGCGGAACCGTGCCTTGTGTCTCAATACGTACGGCGACTTCCTTCTCCTCGATCGCCTCAAGCCTGACGACGATCTTCTTCGGATTAATGTCCTCGAGCCGAATCCCATTGGGAAGATCGGGAAGCGAAACGGTGTCTGGTGCGAGCGTCAGCGTCTGATTGCCCACCGGAACTGCGGTCAAGTCGACAAACACTCTCAGATCGCTCTCTCGGATCTGCTCCAACCGCCGTTTATCGCCGCTGATCCGTATCTCTACTTGATCGATCGGCTGGTTGGTGGCCTCTGCATTGTCAGCAATACGCAGAACTAACGGAACCTTATACCGGTCACTTCCAACCTCGCTCAAGCCCGTCACGCTGACCCACAAGGCGATCGTGATCGCGAGCGCGAGGAGTTTAGTCAGCCAGTCCTCCAGGAAGATCTTCCTGAGGATTTGTTTCACCAATGATGGATTGACCCGCACGGGCCCGAGTTGGTCAGTCGCAGGCATCGTGTTACCCAATCGTGATCTCCGTGTCAGCCTCTTTCATCGCTTTGGTTGGCTCTCGCTTGGCTTGGACGAGCGGTATTTGCATGGCGTCGAGTAACAGCTTACGCAGCTGCGTCGTATCGAGATTTCGGCGAACATCACCTGCTTCCACGTACGTGATCAGTCCGGTCTCCTCGGAAACGACGATCGATATAGCATCTGACCCTTCCGTAATGCCGATCGCAGCACGGTGACGCGTGCCAAGCTCTCGCGAGATACCAGGATTCTTTGTAAGAGGAAGGAAGACGGACGCAGCCGCGACTCGTTCATTCTGGATTATCACCGCGCCATCATGTAGAGGCGTCGATGGGTTGAAGATAGTTACCAAGAGGTCATAGCTGATGCGTGCGTCGAGTTGCACTCCGGCGTCGACGAAATTACGAAGTCCGACCTTCCGTTCAATCACTATCAACGCTCCGGTTTTCTCCGTCGCAAGCGTAGTTGCCGCAAGCACTATCTCGTCATACACTGTCCCGCCAAACTGACCCTGCTGTCGCCGCATTATCGGAAATCGGACGCGGTTAGCGAAATAGATCAGAGCTTGACGGATCTCCGACTGAAACAACACAATGATCGCAAAACCGATGTAGAGGACTGCAGACCTAAGGACAAATTCCAGCGTTGCGAGATCTTGCGAGACCGCTATCCAGTATAGAAGGGCGAGCAGGACGATTCCGACCATCGTCGGAACCGCTCGGGTGCCCCTCAGCAGCCGTAACACCACGTAGACAATAGTGAAGACCAGCGCGATGTCTAGTGCATTGCGTAGGGTCAGCAAGGGCGTCAGTTGATCTAGAATCCGCTGCATTTCCAGAGAATTACAGTAGGTTTCCGGTCGCGCCGGAGAAGTTTCCCAGTGCACGCTCGGATGGAACGGTCAATTATTTAGAATATCATAGGTCAGGAGACGATCAGGCACGTTTTCGGAGCATTCCCGAGTAAACAACCCCCACGAGTCGACCACTATCCGATACGACGGCGACTGTCCCGATCCCGTTGCTCTCGATAAGTGCCCGAGCGTCCGCAATAGAGTTTTCAGCATGAACAAAATGATCATTCTCTAACCTACGGATCGAACTCCTGATCGACGTCGAGCGCCACCGCTCTGCTGGTACCGACTTCACATCATCGAGGACTAACATCCCAAGGAAGCGCCCGCGGTCGGCCAAAGGGAACGCACTCCGCCGATGCATCGGAAGGATCTCGTCAACGAAGCGCTGAACAGTCAGGTCCGGCGACACCATAGCGGGCAAACCCATCAGGGTTTCGATCCGCAGGTTCTCTTCCGAACTGACCTCACGGATGATCGACGTCGCCGAGTCGAGAAGAAAGACGCCGACTATGACCGCCCAGAAACCCGTAAAATATTCGCCGCGCCCCAACGCTAGAGCTAATCCGAGGATGATCATTCCCACGGATATTACTTGCCCACAACGACCGGTCAAGACCGTAGCCTCGTTCAGGTCTTTGCCCTGCCTCCATAGATAGGCCCTGAGGACGCGGCCGCCGTCCAGCGGGTAGCCGGGGAAGAGGTTGAAGACCGCGATCAGAAAGTTAGTAAGCGCCAGTAGAACAAGGACTAAAGAAAGAATGTCCGTCCGGGCATAGTTGGAAACGGCGATAAGTACTGCAAAAAGAATTGCGAGTCCAAAGCTCGCGGCGGGCCCGGCGATGGCGACTCGAAACTCAGTTCGGGAGGTCTCCGGCGGATGCTCGAAACGTGCAAGGCCGCCGAATGGATGAAGAACGATCTCGATCACCCGCAATCCTTCCCATCGAGCGACGACAGCGTGGGCGTATTCATGTAGAAATATCGAAACAAAAAACAGCCCGGTCGAGACTAGACCGAGCAAAATGCTCCCGACGATACTCTGTGTGAGCGATTGGATACTCGCCGCTGTTATCCCCGTCATAAGTAGCAGTACCAGTACCCAGCGATGGTCGACACGAACCGGAATGCCCGAGACCGTGACGAGGGTTATTTGCCGTTTGAGCAACGCGAGCATCTTCCACTAGCGTACGGTAACGTGCTCTCAATTTCCAATAAAAATAGGGCTCCGGCGTCGCGGAGCCCGATATCAGGAGTAAATTATCGAATCGGACGATTACTCGCCTGATGCAGAACGGGTGGGCATCTCCGTCAACTGTTGCGGGGTCAAGTTCACGGCGTTCTCGCCGGCGATAACGGAAACAGATGAGTTCCACATTGCGAAACCTTCTCCGGTTCGAGCAACGCCGAATAGGTAGTATTGGTCAGGCTTTACGCTGCCGAGTTGGGCTTTTCCTGAGCCATCGGTGCTGCCTGTGTATTTAATGTGTCCTTTAAGTGCACTCATCGCCTCACGGTAAAAATCGCCGTAGCGCCCCTGATCGGCGGTCGCGAGGGCAAGGCTATTCGTGAGTGACTGGCCTTCGATCGGCTCGATGTCTGCATCATTAAGGATGGTGTCGAGGTCCTTATCGAGAAGATAGAAACGTGTGTTGCGAGCCCCCTGCGTGGAACCGTTTCGCGTCGAAACCTTTGCGTCTATCAAAACCGTACCCGAAGTAGGAACACTTCCTGCTGAGCCAGGAACGTTTTGGGCCGGCACTGGGTAACTTACTCCCGGCGTGTTGGTTACGGGAATCGTTGAAGGCGGAATTGAACTCACATCGCTCGGAGCGGTGCTGATCTTTTCGGACGCTCGAGCCGTTTCCGGTTGGCGGGAATTAACATTAACTGACAGATTTGAGTTCGAATCGCTGTTAGACGAGGTTACCAGGTAAATGAGACCAAACAACACTAATACCCCCAAAAGAACGACGGGAGCTATCACCCACGGTGGGATCGAGTCCGTTTTTGGCTGCCGTTCAACCACAACTCGCGGTATCTGACTTGGGGGCGCCGTGACGGGGCGGCCACAGCTTGGGCACGCTACTGCGGCTGTTGATATTTCGTGTCCGCATTCAGGACAGTATATGAGTGACATAATGCAATTTCCTCCTGTTTCCTACCTATGGAGGAGCTAGTGCATCCACTGTGCCAGACCGCTAGAACGACTACCCAGACCACCGAGAAGCAAGGGGCCGCGCGCGTCGACCCCAACCGGTCGAACACTTCGGACCAGTAATATTGGTCGAATTCCACCCAAACGATGCCAACAAGATGCACGCCGTGCATCGCGTTTTTTAAGCTGTCAGAGCAGAGGTTATCGCTGGCATTGCAGCAGATGGATAGACGTGCAAGAAAGGCCGCGGAAAACCGAAAAACTTCGGGTCATCTCGTCACTCTCAGGATCTCGGCGACGCTCCACGCCTGGGCAGGGCACCCGCGGGGTGAATGGGGCGGTTCGGCATCGAAGATCTCGGAAATTTGGCCGACACCGGCTTCTTGGAGATGTTTTTCAAATCCGCCAATTTCGGTCGCTAGTGACCGCCCGGGATATACACGTCGGACGGCATCGACATATCCACCGATCAGCCATCCCCATACGGTACCCTGGTGATAGGCGGAGTCGCGCTCGAATGGTGAGCCAATGTAGATCGGGCAATACTTTGGATCTTTAGATGACAATGATCGGAGGCCTGCCGGCGTGAGCAGTTCGGATTCAACCTTATCAACCACCTTCCGTGCCCGGTCGTCGTCGAGGATCGAGTGATAGAGCGACGCAGCGAAGATCTGATTCGGCCGAACGGATCCGTCCCGGGTGCCATTTGCTACGACGTCGAAAAGGCACTGTCCGTCCTCGTTCCAGAACACTGAATTGAAAGACAGTTTCGCTAGCTCGGCCATCGAAAGGTATTTGGCGCGATCCTGCTCATCGCCAAATCTGCCGGCCAGATCGGCCATGATGCAAAGGGCGTTGTACCAGAGTGCTTGTATTTCAACCGCCTTTCCGGTTCGAGGGGTGATCACGACGTCGCCTATTTTGGCATCCATCCAGGTGAGTTGGACGTCGGGCGATCCGGCGTGTAGAAGTCCATCGGTATCGACGTGGATGTTATAGCGTGTCCCGCGTAGGTGCCACGCAACGATCTCGGCTAGCGTCGGGTAAAGCTCGGTCTTGACGAATTCGAGATCGCCGGTCGACTCGACATAGGCACGGATCGCTTCGAAGTACCACAGAGTTGCGTCGACCGTGTTGTAGTCGGGTGTCTCGCCTGCGTCGGGAAAGCGGTTGGGGATCATTCCTTCCGAAACACTGCGGGCAAACACGCTCAGGATTCCCTTTGCGATCTCGGGCCGGCCGGTTGCAAGTGTGAGTCCGGGGAGAGCGATCATCGTGTCGCGGCCCCAATCGGAGAACCAGGGATATCCGGCGATGACGGTATGACCCTCGCCTCGTCTGACGATAAATTGATCGGCCGCGAGAACAAGTTGCTGCTCAAACTCCGTCTTCGCCTTTGCGATCTTGATCAAATTCTTTCGACGCTTGATCTCCTGCTTCTCAAGGCCGGGGGCATCACTCGCCGTAAAATCATCCTCTGTCGCGAAGACCACGGCCGCCGGTTTTTTGAGATCGAAGGTTATCTCGAAGGGCTGGAATAGGTCTTCGCGAAAATCGAAGCCGCGTTCCTTCTCGATCGCGTATTCGAAATTGTTGTACCAATATCCGGTAGCAGCGACGGCGACGCCGTTGTGATCGGAATAAAGAGTCGGCATCTCGGCGTACGGCCGCATCTGGATACGTCCATCCCCTTCCGAGAACTCACCGTTGAACTCGGGCGTCTGATGCTGAAGGTGATGATAGTCGACGAACGACAGCAGCGGTCGCAGCGTCATACTGATCGCCGAACGCTTTCCTCGAGTCTTCGAGAGCACTTTGTATGTCGCGACCGTAGCGTTACGGCCATAAACCATGAACACCCGCTTCTCGATCTCGATGCCGCCGACCACGTACGTCCATATTGGAAACGGGTCGAGGCGGAATGACTTGAGGTATGCAAATCCAGTTGGGTTTACGCCTCCGGGATACTGGTTCGACGAAAGCTCATACGATTCGCCATCGGCTGAGACCGTCTCCTCGATCTTTGAGACCAATGTGAGACGGCCCAGCGGAGGCTTCGTCGCGGCCGTCAGCAATCCGTGATATCTGCGCGAGTTTGACCCCGCGATCGTCCCCGAGGCGAACCCGCCGATCCCGTTCGTCTCGAGCCACTCGCGGCTCGAAGCGCCGGCGAAATCATTGCAAATGTGTGTATCGAAATTGATCATTCGGAGCTTTAATCAGCGATTCATAGTTTATATTCCGGGCGAACAATGCAGAAGCTCGCGTTCCTAGTGCGGAAGCCCGCGCGTTAGCGAGGGCTTAACGATCAAGTCGGATGTTAAGCCCTTGCTAACGCGCGGGCTTCGTGCATTTCGCCCTTCTGCCGCTCGGACTTCAGCACTTAAGCGATCAACTTCTTGTACAGCTTTTCGGTTTCATCGAGCATTCGTTCGAGTGAGAACTTTTCGCCGGCGGACTTGCGGTTATCGGTGCCTCGATCAACTCGGACTTTATCATCCGCGATCAGTTCGGATACTTTCGCGGCGAGGTCGATAGGGTCTTTCATCTTGGCAAGAGGAGCGGACTTGCCGAAGAGTTCGCGGGCTCCTTCGGTTTCGGTGGCGACGACGGGGCGGCCGTGCATCATCGCTTCGAGCATTGCCAGGCCGAAACTTTCCGAGTGCGACGGCGACACAAAGATATCCGTTGCCGCAAAGAACGAATCGGTATCGTCTATCCAATCCAGCCACAGGAATCGGTCGTCCAGTCCGAATACTTTTACGAGGCGACGAAGTTCCCGGCGGAATTTTCGGTCGGCGGAATTGTCTTTGCCGACGATCACGAAATGACAATCCGGAAACTGCTTGGTGATCTCGTGAGCAGCCAGGACGAAGTCACGTTGGCCCTTTAACTCGATCAGTTCCCCGAGCGTCCCGATGACGGTCGCGTCAAGAGGCAATTGATGAAATTCCCTGAATTCCCTTCGAAGCCTCGACTCATCTTCGGGTTCCATCGGAGCGACATTGAGTCCATTTTTTATGACGCTGATCTTACCTGCAGGAAACACTTTTTTCAGCCCGGAGCCGACCGCATCCGACACGCCGATCGCCGCTGACAGATTCTTTAAAGCGAACTTATTAAAAGGTTTAAGTGGAAATAGGACGTGCCGCGTCAGCACAAATCGCGCATCTTTTACTGCGAGTACTGCAATGCTCGCGGGGATGTAGTCGCGAGCGACGTGGGCGTGAACGATATCGATCTTGTTAAGCCTCACAAAGTCGGCGATCCGCATCGAACTCAGTACGCCGAACGAGTTTCTGATCGAGACGTGCATGATGTTCGCTGGCGGCAGAAAGCTTAGTCGATGCTGCCATTCGTTCGTGGGACGCAATGCGACAAAGACCTCGTGCCCGCGATCCGACAGGCCGCGGGTAAGGTCCGCAACGTGCCGCTCGCCGCCGCCAAAGGTCCTTGAAGATGAAACGTGCAGTATCCGCATTTTGAAAACGAGACGATAATACTAAAATTCGAACGAGAGCGTTAGTTGATTATTCGACTCTTCAAGTAACTTCGAGCAAATGTGGCACGCGCCACAACCACAAAAAAGAGGCTGCCCTTTCGGACAGCCTCGTAAAAATGCGAACAATGTGTCGCTATTAGTTGAAGATATACTTCACCCCAAATTGAAGCCGCCAAACATCATTAGTACCGGTGGTGTTGAGATATGGCGACGAGATCAAATTCACGCCGTTGTTACGCAGCCGGTATTGCGCTACGCCGCCAGTATTGACGGTAGACGGAACAAGTATTTGATTCGACGTGAACGTCTTGCCAACCCCCCATTCCTTGTTTAGCCAGTTGCCGAAATTGAGCATGTTTGCACTCAACTGGAACCGATGAACACGGCTGCCGGTCTTAACGAAAAACTCCTGACGAAGGCTGACGTCAACCTTGGTCACGAGAGGAAGGAACGCAGCAAAACGTTGTGCATATTTACCGCGATTCTTCGAGAGATAGCTGTCTGCCTGAATAAAGTTCTCGAAGGTCGTAACCTGATCAGCCACTGTGAAAGTTTTTGCAACGTTCGACGCGGTACATGCGACCGAAGATCCAGTTGAACTCACACAATACTGTTCGAAGTTCATCTCCGAAGCATCACGCGGAATGTAGATCAGATCGTTGTTTGTAGATCCGTCGCCATTGCGGTCGCCGCTGTAGAGGTAGCTAGTGTTACCCCAGGTCCTGGTCTCCCAAAAACCCGAGATCGTCGTAGCCCCGAACTTGAAGTACTCGAATCTGTACGAAGCCGTTCCGAAGTAACGGTGTCCCGGTGAATTTGCCGCAAATCCCATTGCTGGATTGTTCGGATCGCCGTAGTGAGCGTTTCCGGTCCACGATCCGCTGGCAACCGAGCCCGGATCGAACAAGTTTTTGTTCTCACCGTAGCTATAACCGAACTTGCCGTAGAACCCCTTCGAATAAGGTTTCTCAAGCGAGAACGCAAGGTTCCATGCACGGCCGGCGCTCTGGTTTTGGAGTACGTAGGCACCTGAAATGTTCGAGAAGATACGGTTAGTTGTCGTCCAACGCGGCCGGTTGTCCGGACCCGTGAACGCGGTATTCGCCGGCGTGAGGTTGGCGTTGATGTAATACATACCGTTCAGATCACGCGTATTGATGTACTCGGCCCCAGCGACCAAACCAAACGGAATTCGGAGATCCGCACCAATATTCGTCCTCCAGATCTGCGGGAACGAGAAGTTCGGTTCTGTGAAGTTGAGCTCGTACGTAGGGGCAGGTGACCCGTTTACGTTAGTCGGCTTGTATCGGTTGATGTCGGGGTTAAACGGCCGCGTGTTTGTGCCATTAGTCAGGTTGATGTCCTCAAAACCTGTCAGGATGCCGTTGTTACCGATCTGGTTCGAGATCCAGACATAAGCCGGCTTACCGGTAAATACACCGGTTCCGCCGCGAACCTGAAGGCGTTCGAAGGGCGACCAGTTGAAACCAAGACGGGGCGACCATCGGATCGTCGCGTCAGGCAGCTTTTGCGTTTGGTATTGAGCCGCACTGCCGTCGCGTCCACGGAAAGTTAAAGCATTTGCAACCGGGTTCGTAAATCCGGTCTCACCGAAGAAGGGAACGTCCCCGCGGACGCCGAAGGTAAGAGAAAGGTTGTCTCGCACCTTCCAAACATCTTGTCCGTAGAATCCAATGTAGTCGACCTCAAGCGGCTGAAGTGGCTTGTCGAGGCCAGGGATGTTCGAATATCTAACCTGGAATCTCTTCGTTTGAAGCGGGCCCGTCACGCAGTTCGTGGTGCCTGCCGTACAAGGAGTTCCCGAACCAAGATTGCCCAGACGCGAGACGATCGGCGTCGTAGTCCTACCAGGATTCGCAAGGTATCCATTCGCATCCGCGTAAAAATCCGCCTGTGAATTGTAGACATAAGCACTCTGCGAACCCGGGAAGAATACGTTCTCCGAGGTGTAGTGCTCATAGCTTCCGCCAGCAGTGATCGTGTGCTTGCCGCGATAGAACGTGATGTTGTCCTGGATCTGAACCGTGTTGTAGCGAAGTTCGTTGTTCGGTGTGAACGGCTCGAAACCAAACGACGTGTAGGTCTGGCCGGCTTCGAGAATGTCAACAAACGGGAAGAGTTCGCCCTTGTATCCGCGGCTTTCATCTTGCTTCGTGTAACCCATTAGCAAGCTGTTTGAAACCGTGGGTGTGAACATTGAAGTCCATTCACCTTGGAATGAACGGATATTCTCAAGGATGGAATAAGTGGAGTTTGCGAAGCTCAGGAAGTTGACCGACCCGTTCGGCCGGCCGTTACCGAGCGAACTCGAACCGGAAAGCGGCTGGTCGGTGCTCGAGTCGAGCTGCAGGTACCGGAAGTTTACCTTGTTCTGAGTGTTGATGTTGTAGTCGACACGGCCGAGATACTTCTTGCCCGGCGTCAGGAACGAATAGTCAACATAGGGACCGGTCTCGTATCCAAAATTGGTGCGAAGAAAGTTGCTTAGGGTATCCAGATCCGACTTCAGAACCCGGGTTACGTTACCCGTCGCAGGTTCTCCGCCGTTGTTGGGGCGGAAGGTCGTTGCAGGAAAGCTAGTCTCTTCATTCTCATAACTGAAGAAGAAGAACAAACGATCCTTGCCGGTTGTGTACCACTTATCGTATGCGCCGTCGCCGAAGTTGAAGAATGGGATCGGCCCGCCAGCGGTGAATCCCCAGTTGCGGTACTTGAAGTTGCCGCGATTGATCGTAGTAGGGCCGGCCTCTTTACCAAGAAGGCCCGGGCCTCGCCAGAGGTAGTAGGCAGAGCCAGTGTATTTGTTGGAACCGCTGCGTGTTGCGACGTTAACGCCGGCGCCGACAAAGTTTCCCTGACGAACGTCGTAGGGAGCAATATTAACCTGAACCTCTTCGATCGCATCAAGCGGGATCGGCGATACACCCGAGGTTGCACCCGGCTGATTACGGAGTCCGAATGAATTGTTGAAATAAGTTCCGTCGACCGTGATGTTGTTCATTCGCGAGTCCGAACCAGCGAACGACCCGCCCGCACCCGCCTGCGGAGCAAGCCGCGTAAAGTCAGTGATCTGACGGCCGATAGTAGGCAGAGTCTCGAGAACATTGCGGGAGATGTTGGTCGCGGCGCCTGTTCGAGCTTCGTTGAACGTCGTGTCGTTGCTGACCGTTACCTCGACGTTAGCTTCCTGAACACCAATGGTGAAATCAACGGTTGTTGAGTTACCGAGGGCGAGATTCAGCCCTTCGCGCTTTTGTTCCTGAAAGCCGGACGAGTTAATGGTTACCGTGTAGGGGCCACCAATGCGCATTGCCGGAATCGTAAATCGACCTTCGCTATTGGTCACGGCCGTATACTTGGTCCCGGTAGGACCATGTATCGCAGTGACCGCGGCGCCGGATACGACTGCACCCGCTTGGTCGGTTACTGTACCAACCATCTCGGATGTCGTGACCTGTGCAATTGCCGCCGTCGCAAATATTGTTGCGATCGCCGTGAGCAGCACGAACATTCTTAGATTTGAAAATTTCATCATCTTAGTTTCTTGACCTCTAAATGAGTTTGAAAAATGCCTGTGTAAAATTGTTTTTGGTCCGCGTCTCTCGTTTTTTGGATTTTTCTTCTGCTTTTCGGATTCCCGAATAACCGCAGAATTCTCTTAGTGCTTCGGACCCAACCGGCCTAACACGATTAACCTTTGTGTTTACACACGATTACGGCGGCTCCGGATCTTTCCTTGGAAAACGCCCGAACAAATCCAAAATTCAAAAACTTTAGGACACTTTAGAACAGGCAAATCGAGTTCCTTTATTTTTCGTGAGAATTTGTTTATTGGTGCAAGCCGAAAGTATCGACGATGCACGTTACGACGGGGTTAAATTTAACCATTTGACTGATTTACCTTTTTTTTTCGCGTCGACAAAAGATTGGCAAACTCTTATCAGAGGCTTGCATCCCAACGCCGCTAACACGGCTGTCGGTTATCGTTAACAGCCGTAGCTTTGTAAGGATTTGTAAGCTTAACACGGAAACTTGACTTTTTTGTAAGAATGGTTTATCTTTTTCGTTCTATTTCGCGGAAACGTGATCAGGGGTAGGAAGGCAAACAAACGAGAAAGCGGGGGATAATATGTCACAGATAGAATACGCAACATCATCATATAAGACTCCGATGCACCATCGGATATTGGCCCACATGCCGGTGCAGGCTATTTGGGTAGACGAAGAAAGTGGAAAACGCATCAAGGTAGAAGGAACGACCGAAAACCTTGGTGAAAATAGTGCACTTGTGAATTTAGAAACGCTTCCGCCGGTTGGAGCGGAGGTCAAACTTCGCATTCTTGCGGACGATAAGACGATCATTGAGGTCGCTACCGAAGTGATCCGCGTCGAGCGAGATCCAAGCAAGCCCCTTGCGGCCCTGACTGTTCTTCAGAATTTGAAGAAGTGGAAGGCAGTCGCAATGGAAGCCGCTGAGGCTTGGGTGACGGCTCACTGGAAGCTTAATTACGAAGAAGAGTGGGTTAATTAACCCATCTGTTTTACAGAATATGGCGGGAAACGGTCTTTGCTGTTTCCCGCTTTTCTTTTAGAAGCCACTTTTTACAACAGTTCGAGGCTATTCCGCATCAATCATTCAGATGAGATCCGCTATTATTTGCCTCTTTTTGACATGCGCTTTCTGCGTTCCGGCGTTTGCCCAGGATAAGCCGCTTTCGCAGGCCGAGTACGTCCAACTTCTTTACAAGCTTGAACGAAGAACGGCTACTACGGAGGATGTCGTCGACGCATTGCGCCAACGCGGGATCGGGTTTGCCTTGACCGACGGAGTTCGGAGCCTTACGCGATCGAAAGGCGCGAACAATGACGAGTTGAAGCGAGCACTTGAGGAAGCCGACCGTCGGCGCACAGATCCTGCTGGTACGAAACTGCCTACTCAGCTAGAGGTCACCGGAATCATCGACAAGACTCGACGCAAAACGCTTGAGGCCGTCGAGGAGATGCCCGACTTTGTTGTGAAACAACAGATTCAGCGATCGGCATCTTTTGCGGGTACCGGCACATTTAGACCACAGGACAAGCTGGTCGTCGCGGTCAGCTATCGCTCGACGGGTGAGGAATCTTACAAGCTGCTGTCGATCAATGGTGCCCTTCAGGCGACTCCCGAAGCAAAAGGAAGCTATGACCAGGCCGGCGGAACGAGTTCTACGGGAGAGTTCGTGACGATGCTCGCGACCATCTTCAAGCCCGAGAGCGACGCTGATTTTACGCCGGTTCAGACGGACATTGTCCGCGGTCGGACTGCGGTCATATTCGATTTCAGAGTGGAACGCGATAAAGCCAAACAGCGGATCGTCTCAGGTACAGGTGGCCTTACTCAATCGACGATCACCGGAATGAAGGGCCGGATGTGGATCGACCGTGCCGATTATCGTGTGCTCCGCGTTGAAAGCGAAGCGACCGAGATACCCGAAGGATTTCCCGTCACCGCCGCACGCCGGACGATCGATTACGATTGGACAACGATCTCCGAAGAGAAGTATCTGTTGCCGTTGGTCTCGGATGTCCGGCTTACTATCCGCGAGGGCGGCCGATCGTTTGAGACGCGAAACCTGATCCGGTTCACCAACTATCAGAAATTCGGTACGGATATCATTATCGGGCCGGAAGATGCAGGGCCGGTGGTCGAAGAGAAGCCATAAGACTAAATGCAGAAGCCCGCGCGTAAGGAGGCGAAAGGTTCCATCCGAGCTTTAAGCCCTTGCTAAGGTGCGGGCTTCTGCATTTATACTCGACGGTATGTTCAGATCCAGATTTGCACTTCTCGCCGTATTTCTTATCCTTTCATTTCAGGCCGCTGCCCAAGACGGCCCGCCCCGAGAACAAGGTAAACGCGAGGCCCGTTTGGTAGAACTGATAACGCTCGACCCGACCATCAAGCTGGACATTCGATACGCGACTGACAACAACTTCGTCGGTAAGAAGGTGTATCCTGAGGCTCGTGCATTTCTTCAAGAGCCTGCGGCGAAACGCGTCGCTAGGGTTCACAGGAAGCTGAAGAGGCAGGGATTGGGAATTGTCATCTTCGACGGCTATCGGCCGTGGTCGATCACGAAGCTGTTCTGGGAAGTAACGCCCGACGATAAGCGGAAGTTTGTTGCGGATCCGGCAAAGGGTTCAAAGCACAACCGCGGATGTGCGATCGATCTCAGCATTTACAACCTCAAGACTGGCGAGCTTATCGAAATGCCTTCGGGCTACGATGAATTCTCTGAACGAGCATCGCCATCATACGCGGGTGGAACCGCTGAACAGCGAGCTAATCGCGATCTTCTAAGGAAGCTAATGGAGGACGAGGGGTTCGTGGTCAACGACAACGAGTGGTGGCATTTCGACTACAAGGATTGGGAGAAGTATGCCATTTACGATGTGTCTTTCGCGGACGCGGGGCGTTTAAACAACTAAGTGCGCATCAGCACTCGCTGCATGCGCACTTTAGCTATTGTTCTTTGAAGCTACTCAGTCGCGGGGGCTGTTGGTCGCGGCGGTCCGGGCTTTCCGGCCTCGATCGCGAGTACGACCTTGATCTGATCCGCGACCTGCGGAATTCCGCTCGGAAGGTTCGTACCCCAGTTCACGCCAAAGTCGCGTCGGTTGATCAGGGTTTCGCCGGAGATGCCGATCTTCGCTCCCGCCCGCTCGCCGCCCGGCAAGAATCCGGTGATCTCAAACGGTATCGAAACAGGCTTTGTTACGCCCCGCATGGAAAGGTCACCGTTGACGATCCACCCCTTACCTTTCTTTTCAACCTTCGTACTTTTGAAAGTCAGATCCGGGAACTTCTCGACATCGAAAAAGTCCGCGGTGCGAAGATGACGATCGCGGCCGGCAACGCCGGTGTCGACGCTTGTAACCTTCGCGGTGAACTCAACCGTCGATCTTGCCGGATCTGCCGCGTCGTAGTTCACGGTGCCAGTGAAATCGCGAAAATATCCAGGAACATCGATCAGGCCCATATGGCGAGCTTTGAAACCGATAAAACTGTGGGCCTTATCGAAGCTATACGCACCTGTCTCGGCGGATTTCATCGCCTTTTCGTCGGCGGGGATCGTTAGGGTGATGCCGGCGTCGGCGTAGGTAGTGACCTTTACAGCAGCGAGTGCTGCGACCGTAAGGATCGCAAAAGAAACGAACAACTTCTTCATTTATACGGGCTCCCTTTTTTGAATTGGTGATTGCAGACAGATTGTTCTGATAATATATCGCCATGCAAACCGGAATGAAACCCGTCGCCATCGAAAAGCCGGCGGCAGAAGAATATAACCCATACTACGGCGGATACATTTCGCAGGTTACCGAGCCCGATCTGCTTGGCATGCTGGCATCGCAGCCGGCGGAGGTTGCGACCACCTTCGGTAAACTTGACGATAGCCAAGGAACTTTCGCCTACGCCGAAGGCAAGTGGACGCTCAAGGAACTTGTTAGCCACGTGATCGATGGTGAGCGGCACTTTGGCTATCGGATCCATCGGATCTCGCGCGGCGACCAGACGCCGATCGAAGGCTTCGAGCAGGATGACTACATCGCGACTTCGCACGCCAATCAGCGCTCCTTCGCAGATATGGTTAGTGAGTTCACCGAGCTTCGCCAAGCTAATCTCCGCCCGATTCACACGCTTTCCGAATCGGACTGGAAACGAACGGGAATTGCCAGCGGATCCCCGATCTCTGTCCGCGCTCTCGGATACATCATGGCCGGGCACGTTCGCCACCATTTGAGTATTGTTCGTGAACGCTATTTGGTAAAATAGGAATATGAGATCGACCGTCGAAAGTTTGATCGCCATTAAGCACGGCTTTGACCAGAATCGTGAGGTTTTTGAACAACAACGGATCGATCGAATTCGTAAGAGGGATATTGTTACCGACTATCCAGCGTTCGACGAAGCTTTTCGCTCGGCGAAGTACTTAGGAAACAAGAAGCCGACGACAGGGCTAACCCTTCTCCGAGAACTCTTCACTAAAATGGACCGATGATAGATCTCTTCCGGCAAGCTCTCGAGCTCCAAAGCATCTTGGAAAGAGAGGGTTTGCCCCATTACTTCGTCGGAGGCTTGGGCCGTTCAGATCTGGGGACAACCCCGGTTCTCGCAACGACGAGGGAATACGCAGATATAGATTCGAGTATTGAAAAACTTAGCGAGATCAATGCCAAGTTTTATCGCAGATGACATACGACGCGATCGTTATCGGCGGTGGTGCGGCCGGATTGTTCTGTGCGGCCGAGGCCGGAAGGCGCGGCAAGCGGGTACTCGTCCTTGAGCGGAACGATCAGGTCGGGCGAAAGATCATTATCTCGGGCGGCGGACGGTGCAATTTTACGAACCTGAATGTCAGCGCCGAAAACTTCGTTTCCGGGAATCCGCATTTCGCCAAATCAGCTCTCGCCCGCTACACACCGCAGGACTTCATCGAACTTGTTCGCCGGCACAAGATCATTTATTACGAGAAGAAGCTCGGCCAACTGTTCTGCCGCGATAGTTCAAAGCAGATAGTCGAGATGCTGCTCGCGGAGTGTCGTGAGGCGAAAGTTCGGATCGCGATGGGCTGTACGGTCGGCAAAATAGAGAAGCATGGCGTCTTCGCAGTGCATACCGATCAGGGGACGTTTGAGAGCGACCGGCTCGTCGTCGCGACGGGTGGCTTGTCGTTTGCAAAGGTGGGGGCGACGGACTTCGGGTATAAGATCGCTCGCCAGTTTGGACTTAAGATCGTCGAAACGCGGCCGTCTCTTGTTCCGCTTGTTTTAATCGGGGAGAGTTTCCGTGACCTTGCGGGAATCTCGATCGACGCGGTCGTTTCTTCTGATGAAACTTCTTTTCGCGAGAATATCCTCTTTACGCACCGAGGAATTTCCGGACCAGCGATCCTACAGATCTCGAACTATTGGCAAAAGTCTCGCCCAGTCTTCATCGACCTGCTCGGCGGAATCGACGGATTCGGTCTATTAGATAAGAACCGAACTGTCGCGAAACATCTCGACAATTTCCTCGCGGCCCATTTACCTGCGAAGGTCGCCGAACGTCTTTTCGGAACCCCGCCGCGCCGACTCTCGGAAATGTCCGGAAGCGAGATCGCTGCGGCTGCTGACCGGCTCAATCACTGGGAACTGCGGTTCAAGGAAACGGAAGGCTACGACAAGGCGGAGGTAACGTTGGGCGGCGTCTCGACCAACGAACTGTCGTCCAAGACATTCGAATCGAAGAAGGTGCCGGGGCTTCACTTTATCGGGGAAATAATTGACGTAACGGGTTGGCTGGGCGGCTATAACTTTCAGTGGGCATGGTCGTCGGGACACGCTGCGGCCCAAGAAATTTAAAAAAGAGAGGGGAACGTCTCCCACTCCGTTCCCCTCCTTTGTTCGCGCCCTCTACGTGGAGTAGCCGGCAACGAAGCTAGATCAAAATGTCCGACGCCGATCAATACGGTATCGTAAAGAAAAAATAATACGGAAACTCTGTGCTGTCAAGGGTATAGAGCAAAATATCACCCATTTGGGTGAGAAAATTATTTACGGAAATCTTCGATGTCCATTCCGAATGCCTCTTTGACATATTCTTCCTGAGCAGCGTTCACATTCTTGAGGTTTTCGAGCCGACGACGGGCCTTTATTATGTGGGTCTTTGTACGCTCCGCCATCTGTTTTAGAAGGTCCCGACCCTCGGCCATTTCGGCCTTTACCTTCATTCGAAGGTCGTGAAGTTCCGAGGCTTCCGCCTCAGCCTTTTCTATCTCCAGCTCGCCGAAACGTTTCCGTATTTGATAGATCTGCCGAACCGCACGCACCCAATCATCGGCGACTGAGTCTCCCTTGACTGAATCAGGGCTGCTCTTGAGATCTTCGATCATCTTGTCCAGCTTTTTTTGGTCGCCTGATGAATACGCTTGGTTAAGTTCAGCCATTAAACTGTGACGCCTTTCCTTTTCCCCTTCATCAAGGGCTAGATCAGGGTGTATTGCTCGTGCGAGATCGTGATACGCCTTCTTTGCCGCTGGTGTTGGAATGTACTCTTCCGCCTCGTGAGCGGCTTCGGCTCGGGCGGCTGACTCTTCCGCACGTCGGCGGAGTTCCTCAACACGTTTTTTGATCTCTTCGTCGTCAGGAACGAGCTTTAGTTCTTCTTCAGCGATCTCTGCTTCGATCTCATCGAAATCGGCATAGAGCCGAGCAACGTCCATCGAGTATCGCGCCTCGAACTGATCGAGCTCGGCCCGCAGATCGGTCATCTCTTCTTCCCTATCGGCTAGCTTATCCTTCAGCCGCTCGAGGGTGCGGCGTTTCTTGTTGAGCTCTATGTCCTCTGGGGCGAGATCGATCATGAATAAAGGTTCATCGGCCGCGTCAGCAGATCGATGGGGTCGTTGATGTTCAAGGCTTCTCTCACGTAGAACGGCTCGCCGGCTTCGACGCCGATCAGGGATCCGAAGTATCGCGATCGATTTTCGAGTTCGTCGAGAAAGAGTTTGTTGGTGAGTCGAGTTTCGGGCTCGGTTGAATTCGGGTTATGGAACTGTGACGCATGTGCGCGAATCGCCGCCATCTTATCTGCTAAAAACTCCGAGATATCGATAACGAACGACGGCTCGACACGACGCGAGTAGATGTTGTGTGCGACCTTTGGAACCTGGATCACGTCCGAGCCGGAGTCAGGATCGTAGTTCCGCATACTCGCGAGGCGAGCAGCCTCGCGAACCAATCTCGCGATGTGATCGTGATCGGGATGCGGATCATCGAGTTGATGCGTCAGGATCACCCTCGGCTTCAGACGTCGAAATGCCCGGACCAACGCGGCCCGCGAAGGATCGTCGACGAATACGTGCCCGTCCGCGAGGCCGAGGTTTTCCCGCAGATCTAGCTTCAGGATCTTTGCCGCGTCTTCTGCTTCCTTGGCTCGTCCGTCAACCGTTCCGCGTGTCCCCATCTCGCCGCGGGTAACATCGAGCCCGCCGGTTGTGTACCCGAGGGCTTTCATCCGCAGCATCGTTCCGCCGACGGTCAGTTCCATGTCGTCAGGGTGCGCGAAAACGGCGAGAATATCTACTTCAGGCATCAAATCTAGGATAAAGAATTCAGACAGGATGTACAGGATAGACAGGACGGTTTGCTTTGGCAATATCCTGCATATCCTGTTCATCCTGCTAAAATTCACTTGTGAAGCTAATCATTTTAGGCTCAGGTTCATCCGTCCCGCATCCATCGCGTTCGAGTTCGGGCTATTGGCTTGAGACGGGCGGCGGTTCGATCTTGCTCGATTGTTCGGCGTCGGCGATCCACCGAATGGCGCAGGAAGGATGTGACTGGGAGAACCTCGACGCGATTTGGATCTCGCACTTTCACCTCGACCATTGCGGCGGGCTCGCTCCGTTTCTGTTCGGGACGAAGTACGCCCCGACCACACAAGGTCGAACAAAGCCAATGCGGATCTATGGCCCGCTGGGGTTAGCGAACCTGATCTACACCTTTGATTCTGCCTACGATTACGGACTGCTGGATCAGCCATTTCCGACCGAGGTGATCGAGATCGAACCCGGCAAGCAGTTCGACCTGTTCGAAGGAGTGGCCGCAAAGACATTCTCGACACCGCACACGAATGAAAGCTGTGCGATCAGGATCTCGGACTCGAGCGGCTCAATAGTCTTTTCCGCCGACACAGGATACTCAACCAACCTCGGAGTTTTTGCGCGGGACGTTGATCTGCTGCTCATCGAGTGCTCTTTCAAAAAGGAGAAGCCTGTCCAGATACATCTTAACCTTGCGGATATAGAGCAGATCGTTCGGTTCGCGAAACCGAAAAAGATCGTTCTTACACATCTTTATCCTGAATGGGATGAGCAGATAGAACCCGTGGAGATAGGCGGGATCGAAACTTACCTTGCGTTTGATGGAATGAACTTACGCATCGCGCAGCAGTCGTAACTCGAAACCTGAAACTGACAATTGTAGGATCGGATCAGGGTGATTATAACTGCCACGGTCACTAACCATCTTCGAGCGAGATTCATTACCAAACCGGTAAGTTCGATTAGGGCGATGAAGAGAAAAGGTGGCTTGATTCGACCAAATTTTGCGCGACTGGAACCGAAAATGCGTGTTCAATGGCAAGGAAAACGCGGGACAAAGTGTCCCTTCTTGGGTATCCAAGGCCAAACGTTGACCACCAGTTGCCGCTTAAGAGTTCGAGTTACCCGTTCTACTTTGAGACGTTTCGTTTCGCCATAGCCATCAGTTCCTCGGGCATCCATTTACTGAGGTTCTTCTCTTCGGCTTCGGCGATCGACTTACCGCGGTTACGCCATTCTTTGGCGGGGTCATCTTCGCGGCCGGATTCTATCGGATAGTTCTCGACCTGTTCGAGGCTAATAAGGATGCCATGGATGACGTCGTCCCAATCCTCGTTCTGAATGCCGCGAAGCGTCACTGGCAGGCCGGCAGTCCAGTCCTCTTCGGGCACGACATTGTCGTATTCCGGGATCGTCAGATAAGCAGTATCGGGGAATGGCTTGCCGCTGAATTCGCTCAACAGCTGCGATTTGATCGAACCAACCAGGCCGCCCGAATTCTTAGAACGAAGTTCGAGGGCACGCTTGAAGATGTCGGTAACTGTCGGGGTGCTCATTTCCAAAGAGATTAGCACAAAATGGACATTTGTTCAGTGGATAGTGACAAGCGGATAGTGGATAGTAATGGCGATGAACAAGTTCATTTATCAGTCGCATTTGATCCTCGGGGCGATCGTGTCTATTCCCGTCCTGGCGTGGGCGTTGAGCGGGTTGCTCTATGCGTTGCCAAACACGGTAGAGGGCGGAACTGTCGAGAAGATCGATGCAGCTCGCGTAAAACTATCGCCCGTGGACGCGATGGCGAAGGCGAATGAGTTGTCTGGAAAGACTCTTCCGACGACCGCTCTCACATTGCTGATGAAGGATGGCCGGCCGCAGTATCAGTCGATCGGCGGACTCGGGGCAGATTCGATCTTTATCGACGCGGAAACAGGCGAGGCGTCATTCTCAAAACCGCCGACGTGGAAAACGAGATTCTTCAGAGAAGCTCACTTCTACTTTTTCGCGGGGAGTTGGCAGGTGATGCTCCTGTTGATATTCTCGGCGCTCGCTACTCTTTCGGCTCTCACGGGTGTTTACCTTAACATCGTGCATTGGAAAGCGATCTTTCGGCGGCGGCGGCCGGCGGAATCTGGGACACTAGAGTTGTGAGTTAGGCCCCTGCTGACGCGCGGGATTCTGCATTCGCAAGCCATCTTTTTCTTGTCATCGGCCATCTCAACACTTAATCTTTAATTCGATGAGATATATATCCGCACTTATCCTTGCCTTCGTATTTGCCGGACTGGCTAGTGCTCAGAACGAGCAATCGCCGATCGCCGAAAAACCTATCGCTTATAAAGATTGGACATTGAAGAACGTCAAGGGCGGCGGTGAGACGAATCTGCGTTCGTTCGCGAAAGGCAAAAAGCTTGTGATGGTGGTCTATTGGGCTCCGTGGTGTCACAACTGGCAACACGATCTCGCGTTCGTCCAAAGCCTTCACGAGAAATACGGAGCTTCGGGGTTAGGCATTATCGGCGTCGGCGAATATGATCCGGTCTCAAAAATGAAGGATCATTTAGACCAGTTCAAGCTAACATTTCCCTCTGTTTATGAGACCGACAATTCGGGAGCGAGGTTAAGCTCCGGCCACTACCTCCTTCGGACGGCTGCGGGAGACACTAGAAGATGGGGCACGCCGCTGTACGTCATCCTAGACCCGGCTACCCTTTTAGTTTCCGGTGAAATGCTGACGGACAAGACGCAGATCGGCAGAGGTGAACTTGTCCAGCCCGATGTTGAGAAGTACATTCGCGTAAAACTCGGGCTCGAAGGCACTGCGGCGGCTCTGGGCGATCCCAAGAAGCTGGTCGAGGCCTGCGAGCCTGATAAAAAAGTCGCGTTGGTGTCGAAACCCTAACGCAATATCTGCGTTACTTTTCCGTTATAAAAATAGACCGTTCCCTTTCCGGTGTAGGTCCAAACGTCCGTCGTACCGTTTGCGGTCGTCGACGTCCGTTTGCTCGTGGGTGCTCCCCAACTGCTCTGCGATACCTCGGCGACCGTCATACCGACAGCCGGTTCGCGCTTTGTTCCTTGCGGCGACGTCATCGAGACATTACGATTAGGCGACGCCGTCGTGCTGGGGCTTGAAGCTGTCCGCACAGGAAGCGTACTTCCCGCAGCCATCGGTCCTGGAAGCACTGCGAGCGTATCATTCAGTTTCAAGGAAACCTCACGCAGCGGATCCTTCGCCGCTACAAACTTGCCAGCGATCGCACTGTCCTCAGCACTTGCTGCGAGGGTGCTGATGCCTTGGATCTTCGGCAGATATTGAGCCAGTTGCGGTTTCGTCCTGAAGTCCGATTCAAGCGAAACTAGGCCGGTCCGCAGGCCGCTGAGGGCAGCAATGATCTTCTGCTTATTGGTCTCGTTCGCAGCTGCGGCTTCGCGGCTAAGACGCCGTGCAGCAACCTCTTTGTCGGCGTTCTCGATAGCGACCGCGATTGGGCCGATCTTGTCCACAAACACATTCACGTTGTGGAGCTGATTCGAGACCTGCTGCTTCGCGGCTGCGACCACGGCGTTGGTCGGAATCGTCTTCCCCGGACTCGGCCGGGGGGTAGCCTTAGGAGTGGGCTTTCGAGTCTTTTGCGCTTCTCCCGTCACCGCTAAGATCGAGAGAGAAAAGGCAAGAAGTGTCGTAGATAAGATGATTTTCATAGATCTGCCCTGATTTCTAATCGTTGTGCAAAAATTCTATCATACATATAGATGCAAAAAAGAGAGTTTGAAGTTCGACGCCTTGGGCGGATCGGGTATGCCGACGCACTAGCCCTGCAAAAAGAGCTTGAAGCTGAGGTGATCGACAATCGGACAGATGACTTTCTTTTGCTGCTTGAACATCCGCACACGTTTACCATAGGGAGACGCTCGAAAGAGGCCGGGATGCTCGCCACTGGAGAGGTCTTGACGAAGCTCGGAATCGAAGTATTTGAGTCGAATCGCGGCGGGAAGGTGACCTATCACGGGATCGGACAGTTGGTTGGGTACCCGATAATTTCGCTATCTCCCGACCGCGAGGACGTGCATAAGTATGTTCGCGATCTTGAGGAAGTGCTGATACGGACGATGGGCGATTTCGGTATCGACGCGTTTCGGATCGAGGGGTTAACAGGTGTTCACACGACTGATGGCAAGGTCGCGGCGATCGGCGTGCATTTGAAGAGGTGGGTGACGACGCATGGCTTTGCTCTAAACGTTAATACCGACCTGAGCTATTACAACTGGATCATTGCCTGCGAAGGTGAGCCTGTGACTTCGATGGACAAACTGCTGGGTCGGGAATTCGATCTGGCCGAAGTTGAAGATCGGATCGTCGAGAACTTTGAAACTGTATTCGCGACAAACCGTAAGTTAGCGGAAGTGGCGACTGTCTAATCATTAGGGGGAAATATGAAGAAATTTGCACTAATTTTAACAGGGATCTCGGTTGCGTTCGGAACGGCGTGCGGACCGGCGGTCAATAATTTGCCGAATGCAAACCACGCGAATGCCAACGCTACAAACTCGAACACGAACGCCGCTCCGGGCGGGCCGCAGAATCTGACAGAGGTCGAAAGGCCGCAGAAGGTGAAGGATATGATGGCGACTCGCGGCGAACAGGACGCGGCTTCGCCGACGCTGAAGATCGTTTCGCCAGCCGAGGGTTCCACAGTTACGACCTCGACCGTCGCGGTGAAACTCGATCTCTCGGGTGATCTGAAGGGCTACAAACCCGGCCAGGACCCGGCCACGAAGATGGGCAATCACATCCACGTTATACTTGATAATCAACCCTATGAGGCCTATTACCACATTGACGGTGAACCGTTCGAGCTACGCAATGTCGGCGAGGGCGAGCACACGCTTCGTGTATTCGCGTCGCGCCCGTGGCACGAGAGCTATAAGAACGACGGATCGTTCCAGATGGTGAAATTCACCGTGAAGAACGGCAATGCGAACACCAACCAGCCGGCGACGACGAATGGCGGCCAGCAGATGTCGAATGGCAAGAGTTCGTTCAATGCTCCAGCAATGCCCTCGGACTCAAATGCGAACGCCGCCGCGACGCCTGAAGGCAAAGCGATGCAGGGGTCGACCAGCGGTGCTGTCGATGCTAAGAAACCGCTTCTGACCTACAGCCGTCCGAAGGGCGAGTACAAGGACGCCGATGCGAACGCGATAATGATCGATTTCTGGCTAGCGAACGGGAAGCTGGTTGGCGACGGGGGCGAATATCGCGTGCGTTACTCGGTCAACGGCGGCGAGCCGAAGTTTATCGAGAAATGGGCCCCGATTTGGCTGCAAGGCTGGACCGCTGGCAGACACACGATCAAGCTCGAACTGGTCGATAAGGACGGGAACGTGGTCGATAACGGCGGATATAATTCGACGTCGAGAGATATCACTGTCGTGAAGTAACGGACCGCGGACGCCTTCGTCCGCGAGTAGCTCATTGAGACCTGCGGACGGGGCATCCGCGTTCCAATAATGAACTGGCTTTATCTTGGCATTGCCGGGCTCCTTGAGATCGCGTGGGCGATAGGGCTGAAGTACACCGAAGGCTGGTCGAAGCTCATTCCGAGCCTGATCACTGGCGTCTTGATGATCGCGAGCTTCTATTTTCTTTCGCTCGCGGTAAAGACGCTCCCGATCGGCACCGCGTACGCGGTATGGACCGGCATCGGCACGGTCGGAGCCGCGATACTCGGGATGTTTCTCTTTGATGAGCCACGAGATATCGTACGTGTTCTGTGCATACTGCTGATTATCGCCGGGATCGCCGGGCTGAAGATCACGTCCGCGAGTTAACCGCTCATTGCGCAAGCCAGCGTGTCAGTAAGGGCGATACTTCCACCTTGGGACTGTCGCCCTTGCGAACGCGCGGGCTTTTGCAATGGAACTTGCGATGACGACGTGATTTGCTTACCCTTTAGCCTTTGAATAACTCCATGAGGCCCTTACTTACGTGCGGGCTACGGACACGATAGGACCTGACAATTATGCGACGTGACATAACTTCCTGGTACAGTTCAAACCTCAATATGGAGATGCCTTTGGTGGCATACGGGCACGCGGGATATCCGCTATTGATGTTCCCAACGGCGGCCGCGGACTATCTTGAGTACGAGCGTTTCTATCTGATCGATTCGATCAAATATTTCCTTGAGAACGGTTTGATCCGGGCGTATTCGATCAACTCGGTTAACAAGTACAGCCTGCTCAACCGCGAATCGCACCCCGGCTGGAAGGTCGAGATGCTTTCGCGATACGACCGCTACATAATGCAGGAAGTTCTGCCGCTGATCCGCAACGAATGCGGCGAAGATGCTAAACCGTTGACGACCGGCGCATCATTGGGCGCGTTACTCGCGGCAAACACATATTTCAAACATTCCGACCATTTCCGCGGCACGATCGCTATGAGCGGAAGTTACGACATTTACAACTATCTCGATAAGGGGTTTTACGACGACAACGTCTATTTCAATAACCCGGATATGTATCTTCGCGAGCTTCACGACGACTATCACCTGCCGCGTCTGCAGCAGGCAGATTCGATCGTGATCGCCTCAGGCCAGGGCAACTACGAAGCTCCCGACCGCAGCCGCGACCTTTCGAACATTCTTAACTCAAAGGGAATCCCCCACCTCCTCGACCTCTGGGGCCACGACGTCAGCCACGACTGGCCGTGGTGGAGGAAGATGCTGCCGCATTATCTTGGAAGGTTTACGGCTCAGTAGTTTCGACGCGGAGTGGGCGACGCCGAGATGGAAGCTTATGAAACGCGAGTTTGGCTGGAACTGTCCCGCCGCCGCAGATATATGGGTTCAGACACTTTCAAATCAAGCTTGATTCGGCCTACGACCTCATTCTAGGTCAGCTAGTCAAAATGGAAACCGAACCCGGAAAGTGGACGATAAAATAGGGACGCAGATCACTGCGTCCCGGCGTCTCTACTCTCCGCGTCTTTCCTAGTTGTCCCCTTTCTTCCCTTTTCTCTTAGAGCCTTCCGGTTGCTCTGACTTCGGCGGATCGGGATCGCGAACCGGTGGCTTTGCTACTGGGCGCGTCACGGGCGGCGGAGCCTCCGTGGTAGCAGGCTTTGTCTCGATAGTGGCCGGATTAGAACCGTTATCCGTCCCGGTGGGAGCCGTTGCAGTTGGGTTCGTCGCGGCGGCAGTGGTCGTAGCCCCCGATCGGATGGCTGCTTGATCGGCCTTTTCCAGTTTCTCTAACTCCTCACGTTTGTTCCGCTCCATTAACGTCCGCATTTCCGACGGGATCGGCGGAACTGCGGGGAACGATTCGCGAGGTTTGTCCTTCATGAAGGGGATCATGAAAGCGTTAAAATATGGAACAGCTCCATGCCCACCTGTCATACCCGCACCAAGCGATTCTTTGCGAAGTGGATTACCCATCCAAACGCCGGTGACGTAGGTCGGCGTGTATCCGAGGAACCAGACGTCAGTTTCGTTGTTCACTGTACCTGTTTTGCCGGCCAGAGGCTGACCGCCGGCGCTTGCTCCCGTCGCCGTTCCGCCAGCCGCGATCACTCCCCGCATCATATCTACCATGGTCAAAGCGACGTATTCACTCGTGACCCGCGAGCTCGTTCCTTCAAACTTTTCGAGCAGTGTACCGTCGCGACTATAAACTTCGCGGATCAGATGCGGCTGGACTCGGACCCCCTTGTTCGGGAACGTGCTGTACGCGGCCGTCATCTCAAGCAGGGAAGCCTCGCTCGCTCCCAGAGCGGATGGAAGACTCGGAGCCATGGGATTGGAAATACCAAAACGGCGAACCATCTGAGCGCCTGCTTGAATGCCGACCTGCTCCAACAGATGCACTGCGGCCAGGTTGTAAGATTTCGCCAATGCGATCTTCATCGGCACATTCGGATGGCTGGTCGCCCCGCCGTAGTTTGTCGGCTGCCAACCGCCGCGTTTGATTGGCGCTCCGCTGACCAACATATCGGGAGTCATTCCGTCTTCCACAGCCGCGGTATAGATGAAAGGCTTGTATGCCGAACCGGTTTGCCGCAAACCTTGCGTTGCGTTATTAAACTTGCTCGTCTGAAAATCGTACCCGCCGACCATCGTGACGACCTCACCGTTCTTTGCGTTGATGCATACGATCGATGCCTGAACTTCGGGCACCTGCGAGAGTTCGACCTCTAGCACCTGCTTGTCGTTATCGACCTTCTTGACGACAAACTCCGCCAAGAAACCGGGCTTCAGCTCGTCTTTTGGACGCTTCCCGCTGCGGCCCATATTTGCAGCACGTACGACCGCCTTGTAACGTCCAAAACGTACGCCAACCTCATCGGCAGCTGTGTTCTGCGTTACAACAAGTCCCTTAATATACTCGCCCTCGTCATATTCGTCGCCGTACCAATCGGCGTGCTTGAACGCGTTGAGCGCCTTTGTAATGTCCTTCTCCTCGATAAGAGGCTGGCCTTCGTTGTCGACAAGAATATTTTGATAATCCGATCGCCATTTACGACCACGATCATAGGTGCGCAGACGCTCGCGGATCGATTTCGTCGCAAGCTTCTGTCCTTCGACATTTATCGTCGAATAGACCTTTAATCCGCCCTGAGCAACCCGCGTTGTGTACTTCTCTTCGAGATACTTGCGGATCTCTTCCACGGGATAATCCCAAGCCGTGGACTTCGGTAGCGATTGATAATAGGCAGTATCGGCTAGCTTGACGGGCTTCGCTTTAGCCGCAGACGCCTCCGCTGTCGAGATGTAGCCGTACTTTGCCATTTGGTCGAGCACGATGTTTCGTCGTGCTTCGGCCTTCTGTAAATTTCGCGTCGGTGAATATTCAGGTGATTTCGGGATCGCCGCGAGCAGAGCAGACTCTTCAAGGTTCAGGTCCTTTAAGGATTTTCCAAAATACGTGCGAGCTCCGGCTTCAAAGCCATAGGCTCCGGCACCCAGGAAGACGTAGTTCATATACATCTCAAGGATCTGCCGCTTTGTATAGAACCGTTCGATCTGGAGGGCAACCATCCACTCGTTCACCTTTCGCGTGTAGGTCTGGTCTTTGTACAGAAAGAGATTCTTTGCGAGCTGCTGTGTGATCGTCGACGCACCTTCGGAGGTGCCGGTCGTGAGGTTTTTGAACACAGCACCGGCAATGCGGTAAGGATCGATCCCGGGATGGCTGTAGTAGCGATAATCCTCGACGGCCAAAAGTGCGTTCTCCACATTCTTCGGGATGTCTTGCTCCTTGATCGGGATGCGCTTCTCGATGGCAAACTCCGCGAGCACCGTCTCGCCGTCGTCTGCGTAGATCGTCGTAACCTGCGGCGGACGATAGGTTGCGAGAGCCGAAACTTCAACCGAGTATCGGGAATTGTTCAGGTAATAGGATGCGATCACACCGGTCAACGCCCCGGCCGCAACCGTAAGCAGCAACGCCGTCAGCATCCAAACCAAGCTCGACCCGAAGCCGCGTTTCGCTCCGACTGATCTGACCTCTTTTTCTACTATCCTTCTTTCCCTAGCCATATCTAACCTCTATTTGCACAAGCCCGCGCGTAAGCAAGGACGATACTTTCAAGTTCCGCGCTTGCTTCCGCGCGTGCCTCTACACTAATTCACAAATCTTCGCATTCTGATGCTGACCACAAAACCTATCGCGCAGAAGGTCGTAAGCAAAGCGGACAATCCCGCACTCATTAGCGGCAGCGGTACCCCGATCACGGGTAGAACCCCGAGCGCCATACCTACGTTCATAAATATCTGAAACACCATCGATGTCGCAAAACACATTATCACCAGCGTGGCGGGCCTTTCGTTGGCTTCGCGTGCCCCCGATATCATTCGTGAGAGAAGCAAGGCGTATGCGAGAAGCAGCGATATGCAGCCTATAAATCCAGTATTTTCAGCAGTTACCGCAAAGATAAAATCCGTCTGAGGTTCCGGCAGAAACTTGAGGACACTCTGCGATGTTTGCGAATCGCCCTGAATGCCTGAAAGGCCGCCCTTTCCGACCGTGATCACGGATTGAACCGTGTGATAACCGTACCCACGCGGATCGACGCTTTCCGGGTCGATGATGGCGTTGATGCGCTCCTGCTGGTAGGTCTTTATCTTGCCCGTCTTGACACCTACAATCCACGCCGCGGGAATCATCACGGTGGCCGCGACGATCGCGATCAGAACATACCGGATCTTGATCCCCGAAAGGAACAGAACGGCTGCCAGCATGGGAAAATACGTGATCGCCTGACCGGCATCCGGCTCGAGCATGATCAGGCCAACCGGTCCGGCGAGTATCGCGGCGCCGACAAGCGTTTCGCGGATGGTGAGTGCACCGCCTTTCTTCTGACCGAAGTAACGGGCAAGCATCAGCACGGTCGGGATCTTTGCGAACTCCGAAGGCTGAAACTGTCCTATGACGGGAAGTCGAAGCCACGCCTGTTGACCATTTACCTCGACGCCGAGCGGTGTAATAACAAGTGCGAGTAGCAATAAACCAAAGCCGTAAAAGAATGGAGCCAGATCGATGATGCGGCGATAATCACTGAATACAATGACAAAGAACGCAAAGAGCGCGATGCCGATGCCGACGATCTGTTTGGACCAGTAGCTGTCGTTCGGCAGGGCATTGTGGATCTGCCACACGCCGAAGCCGGCGATCGAGATCGCGAGGATCGTCGTCAGCCAGTCAAAATCACGCAAGTCGCGTTTTTCGATTATTGCAACCATTTATCCTGCACATCTAGCTATCGTGCTTCCAAAAGGCCCATCTTAATGCGGACTTGCCGGAGCCGGTTCCAACAATTGCGGATCGTTTTCTGCCAGATACGCATCATAGATCGCCCTAACGGCCGGCGCCGCGTTTGCGGAGCCAAACCCTGAGTTTTCGATCAATCCGATAACAGCGATCTTCGGAGTATATGCCGGGGCAAAGCTTACAAACCAGGCATGGTCCTTGGCTCCGCCTGAACCGATCTCCGAGTTCTGCGCTGTGCCAGTTTTACCGGCGATCTCAAAATTGGCCATCTTGATCCGACCCGCGGTGCCGCCGTTGTTCACCACGCCCCACATTCCTTTCAAAACATAATTATTTTGCTCGGGCGTCATTGGAATTATCTTTGGTTCCGGATGCTGAAAACCAAATCCATCACGCCCCGGGAAATAGCTTGTCTCACCTTCTTCGCCGGTCGCTCTTACTGGCCTGAATTCCTTAAGGAGATGCGGAACATACATCCTTCCTTGCACGCCCACGCTCGAAACGGCACGAAGCATCGAGATCGGGGTAACGTTTACGGTAACCTGGCCGATCGAGGCGAACACCGTTTCAATGTCATTCCACTTCCCGCCGTCGCGCTTTCGGATATAGGCTTCGAATGATTTCGGGGTCTGGCTTATCTTTTCATTCGGAAGGTCGACGCCCGTTGTTTTGTCATATTCAAAGGTCTCAACCATTTTCTTAAGACCTTCGATTCCCATTTTCAGGGCAAGCCGATAGTAGTAGCCGTCACACGAATGGGTGATCGCCGCCGGCAGATCCGGCGATCCGTGGTTGCCGCTCGTATCACGCGTAAAGCGATTACCAACCTGAAGACCGCCGCCGCACACAATGTTCGAGTGTCCCACTGAGATCGCACCCTGCTGGAGTGCCGCAACCGATTCCGGGATCTTCCATGTGGATCCCGGGTGATAGCGCCCTTGTATGGCACGGTTATACAGCGGTCGCTTTTCGTCTTGCCAATAGGCAGCGATCTGCCGACGTCCTTCCGGAGTCTTACTTCCCTGTGTGAATACGTTCGGGTCGAACGAAGGGGCGGAGGCCATCACCAACAACTCTCCGTTGTTGGGATCCATCGCAATGATAGTTCCGCGTTTTGTCGCCGAATTTTCGAGCTGCTGCTCGGCGGTCGTCTGCAGATCGAGATCGATCGTCGAAACGAGATCTTGACCGGATTGGGGCTGGACGACCTCGATCTCACTTTGAACTCGCCCACGGCTGTCTACCAATACCTTGCGATAGCCCGGCCGCCCGCGAAGGAACTCATCGTAAGACTGTTCAAGACCACCTTTGCCGATGATGTCGCCCGGCCGCAGCCCCCTGGATTTATATTCGTCCTGCTCGAGCTGCTTCGGGCTAATCTCGCCGACATATCCGAGCACGTGCGCGAGCATCGTCTTGTGCGGATAAAACCGCTGCGGCTGGAGCTCGATTCTAAGTTCGGGATATTCAAGCCCGTGAGATTCTACCCATGCAATGTCCTGCATGCTCGCACTTTCTTTCAGGACCATTGTCTCGAAGTCATTCTGCTTCTTGATCAAGCTAAGACGTTCGGCAACGAAATCAGGCTCGAGGTTTAGGCCATGAGCATACTCGGGCACCCGATCTGAAACATCAATTGTCTTAAGGGGTTCGTTCGACAGGACAACATTGTAGGTCGGCCTCGAATCGACAAGGATCTTGCCGTTGCGATCAAGGATCGCCCCTCGAGGTGCGGGTATCGGGATCAACCGGACTCGCTGGTTCTCAGCCCGGCCGGACCAGTAATCGCCTTGGACGATCTGAAGAAAATAGAGTCGAACTCCGAGCAGCGTAAGTAATATGAAAGCGACGACCTGGATCACGATCATCCGCATCCCGACGTTCTGAGTGTACTCATTCAGCTTCATCGCTACTTTCCTAGTCTGATCGGGTTTCGCCTACGCGATTGGCGGCGTGCAGAGAGTGTTTCACGGCGCCTGCTAGTCCCGCCGCCTGTCCGCTCCGTCATAAAATAATCCAGCATCAGATAGACCGCAGTTCCGGCGATCGTTGTGCCGATAAGCGAATAAGATACCGTCAGCATCACGTGCCCGGATGGCTCTTGGCCCAATACTCGGTGGAGTCCAAAATATAGAAGATCGTCTAGCAGACAAGCTCCCGCTATGACGGGAATGCGCAGTAAAAGGTTGTCCAAATAGACACGACGGGCGAGCTCGGAAACAACGAAAGCGATTAGCGTTTTCGAGAAGCCGTTGGCACCTAAGAGCCCGCCGCTGAGGGCGTCGATAGCCAGGCCAGAAAATGCGCCGAACAGGATCGCCTTGACCGCGTCTCGCTGCAGAGCGGCATAGACGACAATGATCAACGGAAAGTCGATGTAGGCAAACGGCTCGGCAACGTTTCGCAGCGTCCACTGCAGCAAAACGGCGAGAATGAGTGCTATGGTGACCTTTAGTTGATCCATTCTTTACTTCGCCTTCGCAGGCTTTACGAGTTGTTTCTCAAACTCCTCTTTGACGGCCGGCTCGTAGAGCAGAATTCCGACCTCCTGCATCGATCCAATACCAGCACTCGGCCGGATCATTATCCGGTGAGGCGTCGTGGCCGAGCCCGACTCAACTTCGACGATCTCGCCCACCTTAAGGCCCGCAGGATAGATGCCGTCCTGACCGGTTGTATAAACAACCTGCCCAACCTGAACCTCAGCCGATCCCGGAACATACTTCATCTCGATAAGTTCCCGCTTGCTGGAACCCATCACGACGCCGAGAGCGTTCGATCCGGCTATCTCGCCAACAACTGCTCCGACACCGGACTTATCACGGGTCACAAGATCGACCTGCGAGGTAAGGGGCCCGACGGCGGTCACTCGACCGAGCAATCCGCCATTGGTTACGACAGGCATATTCAGCTTAACGCCATCGAGGCTGCCGCGATTCACGATCGACGAATCGAACCAGATCGAAGGATCGCGTCCAATAATGCGGGCATTGAGGACCTTATATTTCGTCTTTTCCGGAAGATTTAGGAGGGCATTCAGGCGTTGGTTCTCGGTCGCAAGGTCCTCTTTTGCTTTCAGTTCGACTTCAAGTTCCTGAACGCGCTGCTTTAGAACCTCGTTCTCACCCTGAGCGCCTCGAAGATTAGCGATCGAACCAAAATAGCCGGAGACAGACGACGTAACAGTCGTTACCGGCGACTGGACGAAATCAGCCGCGGTTTGTGCCCAAACACGGATCACACGCTGCCCGCCATCAGCCCGCGCGTCGAACGCCATCAGGACGAAGTTCGCTACGCACAGGACGATAGCCAGCCAAGGCGTCAATCTCCAAACTTCCTGTTGACTTCGCTCAACCATGCCTATAGTGAATAGTGAATTACTAATAGTGAAAAGTTAATGTGGAAACCCACACTCTTCACTTTTAGTTTTTCGATTTTCGTTATTCACTTCCTAGCTTCCTGTCATCAATGAGTTATCCCACTTAACGCGCTTGAGGAGTTCGATATCAGAAAGCATCTTTCCGGTACCGAGAACGACTGAGGAGAGCGGATCATCCGCGATCACGACCGGCAAGCCAGTCTCGATCGTAAGACGCTTGTCGAGATTTTTTAGCAGAGCTCCCCCGCCGGTGAGGACGATACCGCGTTCGACGATGTCGGCCGAAAGTTCCGGAGGCGTGCGTTCGAGAGCGACGCGGACGGCGTTGATGATGGTCGAGATCGCATCTGAGAGAGCTTCGCGGATCTCTTCGTCGGTCATCGTGATCGTCTTGGGAATACCCTCGATCAAGTTGCGGCCGCGAACTTCCATCGACAGCGGTTCGTCAAGCGGGAACGCACTGCCAAGTGCGATCTTGATCGCTTCCGCGGTTCGTTCGCCGATAAGCAGGTTGTACTTACGCTTGATGTACTGTGTGATCGCCTCGTCCATCTCGTTACCAGCGACGCGGACGGCTCGGGAGTAAACGATGCCCGAAAGAGAAATGACCGCGATGTCGGTCGTCCCGCCGCCGATGTCGACGACCATGTTACCGTGCGGTTCGGTGATCGGAAGGCCCGCACCGATAGCAGCCGCCATCGCCTCTTCCACGAGATAAACTTCCGATGCCTTAGCACGATACGCACTATCTTCGACCGCTCGGCGTTCGACCTGAGTGATCTCTGATGGGATGCCGATAACAACTCGGGGGCGAACCCAAGTCTTGCCGTTGTGAGCCTTGCGGATGAAGTGCTGAAGCATTTTCTCAGTTACTTCAAAGTTCGCGATAACCCCATCCTTCATCGGACGGATCGCGACGATGTTCCCGGGTGTGCGTCCGAGCATCTCTTTCGCGTCGCGACCTACAGCCTCAACCTGATTCGTAACTTTATTGATCGCGACGATCGACGGCTCACTGACGACAATTCCACGGCCTTTCGCGTAAACGAGAGTATTGGCCGTACCCAGATCGATCGCGAGATCGCTGGAAAACAAACTAAACAAAGATTTAAATGCCATTTTGTAAGAGTTCTTTCTTCCCTATTTTAATTAGAGATCGAGTCGAACAGCAGTAAGCCTGAACCTAAAAAGCGAGCTAATAAGGTCGAGACAACGGGCAGCCGTCGGCCAAAACGTCTAACCAGTTATGTTACAACTAATGGCTTCGGTTTATCTACTGGTAATGCGAAGAATGTTGCTGATTCAGTGAGTTTTTTGAGCTGTCCGCTTGGACGGACAGCTTGCACTTCTGACGTCAACGCTCGGCGACGATGAGCACATCTGAAACGTCTGCGGAAAGATCGACCACCCTCGATTGGAAAGTGTAGCCACGCGCCGACGCCGTCAGTATCGACGCCGTCGCGGGTGAAACATCTTTTATCGTGAAATAGCCGAACGTATTCGTCGTACCACGATAGGTCTTGCCATTCCCATCCGCGAGCACGACGGTCGCGCCGCGGATCCCTCGGCTCTCGGGGGTTAGAACACGGCCTGAGACCGCGACGCCCGCTGCGGTGAATACGCAAGGGCCGAACCCGGGGGAGCACGCCCCCGCAGGCCTGGTCGCGCTGAGCATCAACCCGGGAGAGAGTGACGGGGAGTTGAATGAAAACTGGGTGAAGTTTGTGCCGGTCGTGGCAGACTGCACCCCGACCGTTGCCGACGAACCTGAGACAAACGAACCAGTTCCGCCCGTCAGTCCATAAATGTACTCGAAACTACTCGAGTTTTCGTGAAAATAAACCGCGAACTGAACATTTGGGGCGGCCGCGGGCTGCGCCGCTACGTAGTTGCGAGCACGCCACTCTATCTTCAAGGTTTGCGAGCCAGGGCTTCCAGTAACTTCGGTGAAGATGCCGCCGCCCGTCGTGGTTGATGTTCGAAGGTCCAGGTCGTCCCAATAAGGCGATAGTACGGGTAAGGCCGCAGGGAACGGCGAGCCGCTTCCGCCTGTTGAGGGAAGTGCCGCATTCGTTACGGCCGCCTGTACGGCACCCGAGGATTCGATCCTAATATTCCCATTCGTGCCCAGACGGATCGTTGATCCGGATGGCACCGGAGTGTCATAGACCGAGAACCCGAACGGGACAGTGAAATTCAGGACGTCATCGTCAGCAGAACTTCCGGGCACGAGCGTACCGCCCGCGGAGATGGTCGCACCGTTCGAAGACGTGAATCCATAGTTAGTGGCAGCCGGTGAACCGACGGTCAACGTGTAGTTGAACACGGCTGGGGCGGTCATTCCCGCGTAACTTACGGTTAGGACGAGATCGACATTGGTCGCGCAGGCAATCGCATTTGTTGTGGACACCTGAAATGCGCTGATACCGTTCGAGGCCGCCCCGGGTGCAATGTTCGGATACGAAGCGCTCGCCACTGTCACGGAGACTCCCGGAGTAGTTGTAGAAAGCGTGGCTGTGACACCCGTAGCCGTCGACTGGCCGAGGTTGGTCACTGGAATGTTCACGATATTACACTCGCTAGGCTCGATGACGCTATTTCCACTTACGACCACAGGCTGGCCCCCTTCGGGACTCGCTGCCGAAGATACTGCGACAGTTCCGTTGTAAACAACGAGAGCAAAATGCTGGTCAGTGGTATCGGCATTTCCGAGTATCCCGTCGCCGTTCAAAGTTTTCGCGATCACGCGAATCGTGACCGGACCGCTGCTACCGGCGGGAAGGAAAACGTTTTCAACGTTGTTCCGAACATCTGCCGACCCTCCGATCACCGAAGATCCGCCCGTCAACACATTTCCGCGATACTTATTACCGCCGACCAGAACCTCTAGGTCGATGTCGTTCACGAGAGCCGGATCACCTGCGCCCGGCGGGTCCGTCCAAACCAGCGAGACGCGGACCGGCCGAGACGAATCGGGGATTGAACCAATAAAATTCCGGATCTCGCCTACCGTGCTCAGGGCTACGGACTGATCGATGTAGGAGATCGCGGCCCCGGTGTTAAGGACGTTCTTGAGATTGATCCTGCCCCAGCCTTCGGAACCATTCGGCCGTGAAGCCGTGGCACCGGTCCCGGTAACGTCAACCGCTCCATTGATCAAAGCAGCCTTGATCATCGCCGGACTCGGGTTTGCACCTGAGTTGTTGCTTTTCCAATATTGGGTGAAGAGTGCTGCGGCTCCCGCGACTTGTGGAGAAGCGTGTGAGGTGCCGCTGCTCACGCGGTGAAATGAATCAATGTTTCCGAACAATACATCCGGCCCGGACCGGCTACCGGTGACGGCATCACCTGGAGCTGAGATGTCCGGCTTAACTCGATTATCCGCGGTCGGGCCGCGGCTCGAGAAGTCTGGAAGTTGCTCGATATTATCCGCGACGCCTGTCGATCCGCCAGCACTACTCAGCGTGGAACGGACATTTTCAGTTGCCGCGACGGAGATCAGGTTCTTGGCGACCTTTGGACGCGTCAAACCACTGGTGCCTTGGTTACCTGCGGAAAACACCAGAGCGATCGGATCTATCGACGCACCGGTCGATGCATCGCGAACAAAGCCGTCAAACTGTGCTGCGTAAGAATCGTAAGCGTTCGAATTAAGGCCGTTTCCCCAACTGTTGTTGCTTATGTACCCTAATACGCCGTTTGGGCCAACAGTTGTCACCACGTCATCGGCGGTATTCGCTTCGGTTCCTGTGTAACCAGACCTTAAAAACGGAATGTTAAGGATGTTAGATTTCGGTGCGATCCCGATTCCATAGTTGTAGCCGTTCGGATCGAGGACCGAGTACGGCGTATCGCCCGCGATGATCGATGCCTGCAGGTGCCCATGTCCTTGCGCTCCGGCGGTCGTTCCTCGCGACGGGCCGTTGATGGTATTGCCCGCCGTCAAATAGAATCCGCCGTCCCCCGGGATCCCGACGCCATCGTCCACGACAGCTACGGTTACTCCTTGACCATTCACTCCAAATTGCGTGAGCGGATCATAGCCAGCGGGTGCGACGACGTTGCCGGCGTAGTTACCGGCGACGATCTGGGCGGCGACCTCGTCCTCTTTGGTTGGCTGACCCCATGATTCGATCGAGAACACCTCTTCGACCTTCGAGGCCTCCTCTATTTGAGCGCTATTCGCTTCAACCCTGACGATGTTGAAAAAGTTGTTGGGTAGGCTGATCACGTTTCGGACCTTGCCGGATGTCGCCGACGCGACGTTTGCCGCCGCTGTTTCTAGGTCAGCATTTGAGAAAACAGCGACATCGAAGACTGCGGTGGCATCACCGGTATTCTCCAGCCCCGAGATACCCTTCTTAGGCTGCCGCCCTGATGTAGCCGAGGTGAGCTGAGCGCGAAGGATCTTCGAGGGTTTGTATTCGGGAAGATATCT
This sequence comes from Pyrinomonadaceae bacterium, assembly GCA_039916585.1. Lineage (GTDB taxonomy): Bacteria > Acidobacteriota > Blastocatellia > Pyrinomonadales > Pyrinomonadaceae > OLB17. The sequence continues at coordinate 63,887 of JBDSLC010000139.1, forward strand.
TCCGACCCACCTAACGCGGGAATGCGCGGCCGCCCGTCCGATCGCTTCGCCGTCGCCGTAAACAACAAACGCTTGATGCGGAATGTACTGAATGATCGTGGAACCCGCTCCACGCAGATCATCAAGGAGTTCATCAGTTGCAGTGACGCCAAATTGGACAATGTAATAGCCCTTTCCCAACGATGCGGCGTCAGCGGATGCGGATACGGTTTCGGCAGGTGGTGACTTTAGCGGATCGAACGAGCTGCCGGGCAGATTGATCGACGTTTCAACTTTCGCAAAGTCATTCGAGAGAGCAGGCGGGAGGCTGTCCGCGGCGAGGAGTACAAAGCTCTCGTTATCGGCGACTATCGTCCCTAATTTTGCGGCTGCCTCGCGATCTTTTTGGCCGTCGACACGAACCCGAACAAGGCTTTTTTGAGGGTTACGGATCGCGTTGGTAACTTCATCCGCAGGGGATGCTTTGGTAACGGCTCTCGCCTTTCGCTTCACTTGGGCAGACTGCGGCGCATTCCAAAAGATGGCGCAAAATCCTACAACGGATATCACTGAGGCGACTAGGATCACAACCCTTGGGCTTGTTCGGAGGAATTTCATTTGGTAGTCGGTTAAATATAAGAAAAGACGCCTAATCATAGCGCCTTTCCACTGACGAATATACCCGAACGAAGGCTTCGAACTCGATCGGTCACTCAGCCTTCTGTGCTATCAATCGATCAGCTGATCCGTCCGCCGAGGTCTCAGGAGAGGGAACAAACCCGCTCGAAAGCGGCCGCTCGGTTACGTCTTTTTCCAATCCTGCATTGAGAACGTCGCTGACCAGTTTTGCCGGAATGATCTCGAGCTCCGCCCGAACATCCGCAGGGATCTCTTCCGTATCCGACTCGTTCTGCGCCGGGAGGATGATGCGTCGGATGCCCGCTCGATGGGCGGCGAGGACCTTTTCCTTGATGCCGCCAACGGGAAATACTTGGCCTGAAAGCGTGATCTCACCGGTCATCGCCGTATCAGTACGAACCTTGCGGCCGGTGTACAGCGATGCCAGAGCGGACGCCATGGTCACGCCGGCACTCGGACCGTCTTTCGGGATCGCTCCGGCCGGGACGTGGACGTGGACGCCGTTCTGCTTTATGAGATCCGGATCGATTCCAAAATCAGCCGCATGAGACCACAGATAACTGCGAGCGGCCTGTGCAGACTCTTTCATCACCTCGCCGAGTTGACCGGTCAGCGTCAATCCGCCTCCGCCGGGCAGCAGCGTCGCTTCGATGAACAGGACCTCGCCGCCCATTTCAGTCCACGCCATTCCTGTGGCGACACCGGCCGGAAGTTCCTTACGAGCCTCTTCCGGATGGTAACGCGGAGAGCCTAGATACTCCTTCAGATCGGCCGCATCGACCGTTACTTTGTCCGTCGAACCCTGCGCCACCTTCAACGCCACCTTGCGTGCAAGGTTCCCGATACTTCGTTCGAGCTGTCGCACGCCTGCCTCGCGGGTATACCGCGACGTGAGGAGGTTGATCGCTGCGTCCGTGATCGTAAGCTGATCCTCAGTGAGGCCGTTCTCTTTGATCTGTCTAGCCACAAGATACTGCTTGGCGATATTTAGCTTTTCTCGGTCGCTGTATCCGGCGAGCTGAATTATCTCCATTCGGTCGCGCAGCGGCATCGGTATGGGGCCGAGCTGGTTGGCGGTCGCAATAAAAAACACCTTCGATAGATCGAACGGCAGATCGAGATAGTTGTCGCGAAATGTGTTGTTCTGCGCCGGATCGAGGATTTCCAGCAATGCCGACGCCGGATCGCCGCGAAAGTCGTTGCCGAGTTTATCGACCTCGTCGAGCATCATCACCGGATTGTTCACGCCCACTCGTCGCAGGGCCTGAATGATGCGCCCGGGCATTGCGCCGATGTAAGTTCTCCGATGTCCGCGGAGTTCAGCTTCGTCGCGCATGCCGCCGAGTGAAAGGCGCTCGAACTCGCGCCCGAGCGAACGCGCTATCGAGCGCCCGAGCGAAGTTTTACCGACTCCTGGCGGGCCGACGAACAGTAGGATCGGGCTTTTGGAATCCGGTCGCAGCTTGACGACCGCTAGCGACTCAAGGATGCGTTCCTTGATGTCTTCGAGGCCGTAATGATCTTCGTCCAGGATCTTTCGCGCTTCGTTCAGATCGAGCTTTTCGTCGCTCGATTTCTTCCACGGAAGGTCGAGAATGTATTCGAGATATGTGCGTATAACGTGAAAATCCGGAGCCGATTGCGGCAACGCTTCCATTCGCTTCAGCTCGCGATCCGCTTCCTTCCGAACGTCTTCCGGAAGGTCAGCCGTCTCCAGCCGTTCGCGAAGCTGTCCAGCCTCGGCACGTTCGCCCGATTCGTCCTCGCCGAGTTCCTTCTGGATCGCCTTCATCTGCTGGCGAAGGACGTAATCGCGTTGCGACTTGTCCATCTCCGTTTGGGCTTCGGTCGCGATCTTCGATCGGATCTGCATGATCTCAAGCTCGCGCGAAAGTGCGGCGTGTGTAAGCGACAGAAGTCCGTCTACGGTACTCGATTCGAGCATCTTCTGCTCCGTCTCGACACCGAGATCAAGAACCGACGCGAGAAAATAAGCGATCTGCACCGGATCGGTCTGCGTCATCACCGCCATCCGGATCTCGGGCGGCACGTTCGGAAGCAGAGCGAGCGCCTGCTGGATCAGAGTTTGAATGTTGCGCTTGAGGGCTTCGATCTCTTCCTCGTCGACGCGGCGAAGATCGGGGAGCACTTGGATCTTAGCCTTGATGTAAGGCTGCTCTTCGATCCAGTCGACGATCTCAAAACGGTCCACACCCTGCACGATCAACTGCATAACGCCGTCGTTACGCATCATCCGCTTGATATTCACGATCGTGCCTATTTTGTATAGGTCTTCAAACTTAGCCTCGTCGCCTGTAACGTTCTCGGTCTTAGTTGTGATACAGCCGATAAGCTTCTCTTCGGTGCTGAGCGAAGACTCGACAGCGCGTACCGATCGTTCACGCCCGACCGCGAGCGGCACAACCGTCTCCGGAAACAGCGTCGTATTCTGCAGGGGCAGTATTGCGATCTCGAACGGACCCGGGAACGGCGGTTCTTCCGGTTTCGTGTCGTCTTTAGTCTCGTCTTTTGTTTCTTCGTCAGCCATATAGCTACCTTTGATATCGACGCCCTTCAGAGCTACTCGTTGAGCGGAACATTTCTGTCCTTTCTTTTTTCTTATTTCTTCTTTCGGGGTTCCCTTCCTTCTATCCACGAAATAAGAAAATAAGAAAACGGACAAAACCTCTCTAAACAGCCTTTTTCAGATGAATGATCAGCAATCCATTCTCGAAATTGTGTTCGACCTTTGCGCCCTCAATAGATGCGGGGAAATTCAAAGTCTTCTCGAATCGGCTGTAAGTTATCTCCATCTGCTGATACGACGTACCGACGGCGCAGGACTTGTCCTTTCGGCAGCCTGATATGGTTAGCGTCTTTCCTTGGATATCGATCTCGACGTCTTCAGCCGAAACACCGGCCAACTCGACCTTCACCAACCATCCGAGCTCGGTCTGATAAACATCCGCCGCCGGATACCACAGCCGCCCCGACTGAACGTTCTTCGACGAGCCAACAAACTGAAAGTAGCGGTTTAGTGATTTAGCCATGCTGCTTATTTCTTACCCCAAAACCCGGCGCCGCTGGATATTTCTTCGAGGGCTTCGGCGATCTCGCGTTGGTCTTCGATCTCGAGAGCAATGTCTGCCATTGAGATAATGCCGGCCAACTCGCCCGAGGTAACGACCGGTATGCGTCGGACCTGTTTATCCCCCATCATGCGGATGGCTTCAAAAACGAAATCGTCGGGGCCGACCGAGAAGATCTCGCTGGTCATCGCTTCCGAAACAGGCGTGGACGGATCTTTCCCCTCAGCGACCGCTCGAACAACGATGTCGCGGTCAGTTACGATGCCGACCAGCTTGCCGCCGTCGACAACCGGCACCGCACCCATATCACCCTCACGCATCATCGACCCGACATCGCGTAGCGACATCTCTGGTGACGTCGTGCGGACGTCACGCGTCATTATCTCGCTGCAGCGCAGCCGCCCTCGTGCTTCTCCCTGCGATTCGGCCATAAGCTCTATTTTCTGCGAGTTAGCTCTAGAAAGCAAGGAATTACCGATTTTCGATTTACGATCTTCGATTTGCGATTGGGGCACGGATTTGGCGAAAATAAAGGCACCGATGCAGGAGCCCGCGCGTTAGCAAGGGCTTAACGCCTGACTCGCATGTTACGCCCTTGCAAACGCGCGGGCGCCTCTGCAAAGCGACCATGGGAAAGGACAAAGAGAACAAACGAAAGCCTGCTCGCACGGGCGAGGTGATCACCGTCGGCAAGGCCGAATCAGTCCCGCCGGGTCGCGGAGCAACCGTCAAGCTGAAAGACGGCACCGAGCTCGCGCTCTACAACATCGGTGGATCATTCTACGCCATCGAAAACTTCTGCCCGCATAAGGGCTATCCACTCGCCGATTCGCGTGTCTACGGTAACATCGTCGAATGCGACCTCCACGGCTGGCGCTTCGACGTGCGTTCGGGCGAGTGCTTCACCGAAAAGAAATGCTCTATCGAAAGTTATGAGGTAAAGATCGAAGATGGCCTTATCCGGATCTTAGTCTAAGTGGGAAACAAAAGCGGGGGCGAGCAATCCTTCCCGACAGAGAGTTTGATATCTCGGTCCCGTGTGTTTATCGGGACAAATCAACCAGTCTCAGCCCGGAAGGAGGGCTCGCCCCCCTGCCTTAGTCTAGAACCTCACGGTCACGTTTTGCCCGTCAAGCACGAGATTAGTCGCCGACAGGGACCGGAGGTTCCGTCCGCTGTAAGTGATCTGGATCTCGCCGCTTGCGGTGGCATTCCCGGAAGACTCGACCGCTATCCGTAGCGTCGTGTCATCAGCAAAGATCAGCTTGCCGCTGAACGGAGTTGAGCCGCCGAATCGGGTCATCGTCACAGTCGCATCGCCGGTCGTGGCGACTCTTACGTTTGCCCCGATCAGGATCGTCGAATTTCTACCTTCGATCTGCATCGATCCCGGCCCAAACGCCGAAAGGCTAATCGTCCGACCCGTCACGGGTTGCGGAGCATCGGTGGCCGGAACAACAACGACCTCGATGTTCTGATCCTGATTGCCTCGAAGCGTTACGGGCACTCCCGTCTCAGACCTAAACCGCAATTCGCCGTTCGAGCGGATCTCCGCACGAACTTCATAGGTCCGCTGCCGATTGATGTTGCGTGCCTCATAGGGCAGCTCGAACGAGATCGGCACTTGTCGATTGCCGGTGTTCACCGCCGTTTCAGCCACAGCCGTTCCGTCCGGCGTCGCCGTATCAACCAACTTCACGCGAACCTCCGAATTCGGCGCAAGTGCCATCCGCTGACGGTAGGACACTGTACCGCGAACGACATTGTCGCGTTGTCCGCCACCCGGAAAACCACCGCCGCCGACCGGAACGAGATTGATCTCTACGTTGCGAGGGTTGCCCTGCGTGATCACGGGTACGCTCGTGTCCGTAGTGAACAGCAACCGGTCGCCATCGCGGATCTCCGCCCGGACCGCATACCGATTACCCTCCTGAACTTTCGACTTGTCGTAAGCGAGGTCGAACGAGAACGGGACCTGTTTGCCCGCAGTCGGCGTTCGTTGTTCGGCGATCACTGTCGGCGTCGCGTCCGCTCGCGAGACGTCGATGATCGTAACCGAAAGCATCGCGGAAGTCGGCAGAGCACTTCGCTGACGATAGGTGACGGTACCGGAAATGACATTGTCCATCGTGCCAACCTCACCGCCGCCGTCTGGACAGGTACGCGCCGTATCGACATCAGCGGCGGTCACGACCGGAGTCAGCGAATAGGTCACAAAACTTTTTTGCGATGGACAGCAGAGGGCATCGTCCGACGAATAGCGGTTGAATTCGGCGTTAAGTTCCGTCGACGATTGCAGAAAATAATCACTGAGCGATCCGTCAGATCGAGCCGTCATCGGTGTCGGTGATAGCGTTCCAATAAAACGGTCGCGAACGAAAATAAATGCGTTGTATTCGGTAGGCCGACACATTCCGTCTGCGCTCGCCATCGCCGTCAGTACGACAGTCCCGCCGTAGACCTGCGACGGCCCGTAGAGCGACCAACCTGCCCGTGTAACCGCACGCTCGGCGATCGTTTCCGGATTGCGGATCTGCTGGCGGCAGTTGCCTTCGATCGGCGCTAATGTCCGCGGAGCCTGCGGGACCGCCGCAGCCCCACGATTCCAATTGTTTAAAGGCCGATCCAGCCACGAAGTCTGACCGAGCGCGGCCGCCGACAGCATTAATGTAAAGAGCACGGATGTTAAGGTTCGAAGATGCACATTATCCTCCCGAATTCACGTAAATCGTTTTGTACAAATAGTTTGGGGATAGTAAGGAACGCGAAAGAATATGCGTTCGCTACATTAAACGTTGGCAATTATACTGTGGACAGCCGCCGCCATTCTATCACCGTTCGGAATCCGTTCACTGCTCGCCGTCCATTTCTTTTTTGATCTGGACGATGAAAGACCGAACGGCCTCGGCCTCGGGGCTTTCGGGGAATGTTTTGAGGAAATCTTCGTAGAGTGCGATCGCTTCCTTGTATCGCTTTTGCTTCTCGTAGATCATGCCGACGAGTTGGTAGATCACCGCAGCATCGGGGGCTCCGGAGAGTTGCTTGACAGCCGTGATTAGATTTCTAGCGGCCTCGTTGTAAGCAGCGGTCTGCTGCGTTTCATCGTCTGCGAGCCACTCTGCCCGGTCCTGGTAAAGAAGGCCAAGTCCCGCATAAGCCTCTGGCTGAAATCCATCGCCTTCGGTGATCGCGCGCTTGAACGAAGCAATGGCTTTTACCTCCTCGCCCTGGTCTTTATATATACGCCCTTCGATGGCCGATGCCTCGGCGTATCGCGGGCTGACCTTTCGCAGTTCTTTGAGCGCGGCGAAAGCGTTGTCATACGATCGGCCTTCAGCCAGATTGCGGAGGAGCCCGACGTGTGCCGAGACTAACTTTGGGTTCGCGGCGATCGCTTTTCGATACGCAGCCTCCGCCTTCGCTCGATCAAGCGTCGCCTGCCGTTCTCCTTCCTGAAAAGCGAGTTCAGCCGGGTCACGTGTTTCCGTCAACGCGATCTTGATCTCGCCTCGCTGAGTCGGTAGCAGAGGCTTGCTAACCTCGGCAAAACTCTGCGCTACGACACGGATGATCCGTCGTCCGGGGAACACACTTTTGATCTCGAGCTTTCCTCTCTCGTCGGTAGTGCCATACAACACGCCATTGATCCACACCCGTGCGTCGGCCTCGGTGACGACGGTGATACTCCGCGAGGCTTGCGCGAAAGACATCCCAGCAAACATAGCGACAAGGGCCGCCGCGATAACAATGGTTCGTAAATCTCTCAACCTATCCTCGAGTATTCATCCGAGACATCCCGTTCATCGAATTCATCCATGATACCGTCATTATCTTTGTCTTCGGAAAAGAATATTTTGATCAGCGGCGGTGCGATCAGCGTAGTCGCTACGGCCATGAAAAGTACGGATGCAAAGAATTGCTGGCTAATAATCGCCATCCCTAGGCCGATCTGAGCGACGACGATCCCGACCTCGCCTCGCGGTATCATCCCGACGCCAACCTGCAGGACCTCGCGTCTCGACATTCCCCACGCACCGAGGCCGCCGCCGATGACCTTCGTGATCACCGCTGCGACCGTAACGATGAGCGCGAGAATCACAACGCTTGAATCGCGGAAGACCGAAAGGTTAAGCTGCATACCGATGTTCACCAAAAAGAACGGCACGAGGAACTCGGTCACGCCGCTCGTGAGTTGGTGAACCTTGTGATTTCCTTCGGTCGTCTCAGCCAACGCCATTCCAGCCAGAAACGCCCCGATGATCGCGGCCACACCAAAGTACATCGACGCAACGGAAAGCCCGAGGCAAAGCACTATTCCGAAGGTGAACATTGAATTCCCACTCTTCAGATTCTCTATCCTTGGGCCGAGTCTGTTGAAGAGCTTGGAGCCGAGAAGTCCGACGACGACCGTGAATGCGATCGCGAGCACCGCCGTTTTCGCCAAAGCCATTACGTCAACCGAGCCCTGCCCCAGCCCGCTAACCATCGACAAAATGATAAGTCCGAGAATATCGTCGATCACCGCGGCACCGAGAATAATGCGTGATGTTTGGCGGTCGAGCAGCCCGAGCGACCCAAGTACGCGCGCGGTAATCCCGACCGATGTTGCTACCAACGCGGCCCCAATGAACATCGCCTCGACGAACGATCCGTCCCACCAGATCGCGATCCCATAGCCGGCGATGAAAGGGAAAATTACACCGAGCGTCGCAACCATGAACGCTCGCTTTCCAACGCGAAAAATGTCCTGCGGCTTGGTCTCCAGCCCAACCGTGAACAAGAGGAAAATAACTCCTATCTCGGCAATTATGCTGATCAGATCGCTCGGCGCCACCCATCCCAAGAGGCTGGGGCCGATAATGACGCCGGCCAGGATCTCCCCCACAACCGCCGGCTGCTTCAGGCGCTCAAACACCTCCGCCAAGATCTTGGCCGCGGCAAGAATAAGGAAAAGCGACAAAACCACTGTCGAATGCTCGACTGCTGCTGCGAGTAAAACGGGCATAGACAATCTCGTATGTTAAGACGTCAATCGTAGAGTTTAACAATTCGCAAGAAAGCCTGCCAAAGAGCCTTCCAAGCCAAAAGACTTGATTTTTCCGCACCGGCACCTATAATTAATCGTTCGTGGCTGGGTAGCTCAGCTGGTTAGAGCGTGGGATTCATAACCCCAAGGTCGGGAGTTC
>JBDSLC010000140.1:0-13073 GCA_039916585.1 Pyrinomonadaceae bacterium
ATTCCTTCGCCAGCCCAAACATCACCATTGTGTTACTTGGGTCAGCGGCGATCATTTGTTCGAAGACTTCAATTCGATTCTGCATATACTTCAAGAATTCTAACAGGATAAACAGGATGAGACAGGACTGTTGAACTCTCGGTCAAAATCTGTTCATCCTGTATATCCCGTTTGGAATCTTGTTAGAAGAGGGTCTGCTGTACTGGGATCGCCACTGGCTCTGGCTCGACGGGTTTCTCGTGTTGCCGAAACCCGAGGCGTTTGGCGTGGAAATCGAATAGCTTCGTAGTCACATCCCATTGTTCGGTCTTGCCAGTGGAGCGTTCTTTGTAGGTGCGATGGCGGAGCGTTCCGCCGCGTTCGCGTTTCATTGTGTTGATGATCTTCGCTGCTTTGGTTGGGATGCGTTCGTACATTTTCTCGACGAAATAGTTCTCGATCGAATCGGTATCGAGATGCAGCATCGACATGAATGCACGCGTCGCTCCGGCTTCTTTCGCGCGTTCGAGGAGGCCGGGAATGTCCGGTTCGTTGTAGCCGGGAATGACTGGCGCAATGCCGATGCCAGTCTGAATGCCCGCGTCGGAGAGGGTCTTCATCGCCCGAAACCGGGCCTCAGGAACCGGCGTGTAAGGCTCGAAGGGATTTGAGGATTCTTTCGTCAGGAACGGCAGTGAGAAAAAGACCGACACCTTCGCAAGCTTCAGCAACACATCGATATCACGCGTTACGAGCGGCGATTTGGTTATCACTCCAACCGGCACTCGAAACTCCGCACAAACCTCGAGACATTGTCGCGTCAGTTGATACTCTGCTTCGAGCGGCAAGTACGGATCGGTCGCGAACGAAAAATCTATGTGGGGCATCTTGTCACGGGTCTTTTTCAATTCCTCGCGAAGGAGCCGCGGCGTGTTTGGTTTGACGACGATCTTGGTCTCGAAATCAGTCCCCGCTCCGTAGCCCAAATACTCGTGATACTGCCTTGCAAAACAATAAGTGCAACCGTGAACGCATCCGCGGTAGCAGTTGACCGTATATCTCCACCCGCCTTCCCAATCGGACGCGAACGCCTTTGTTATTACCTTCTTTGTCGCGGTTTCCTCGAAGATCTCAAGCTTGGTCGGCGGCGGTTCGCCAACGTATTCGGCTGAGTATCGATCGTAGGGGTTAGGAGGATTGAGAACATGTCGCACAGATGCAACATTATCGCACTAGTCGCGGCATTGCAATATCTGGTCGATAGCTTCGGTTAAAACTATACATCTTTGGACTGGGCTGATTTTGCGAGGCTCCGAGCAGCTTCTGTAAATTCAGAAGGTATTAGGACGATGGTCGTAGTATTGTTGTCAATACCGATCTCGGAAAGCATTTGCATCCGCCTCAATTCAAGCGCGATCGGGCTTTCTTCCATTTGTTTGGCCCCTTGGGTGAGCTTGATCGAGGCTTCTAGTTCCGCCTCTGCCTTCACGATCCTGGCGCGTTTTTCGCGGATCGCTTCCGCTTCCCGGGCCATCGCCCGCTGCATTGATTCAGGTATCTCGACGTCCTTCATCTCAACCATCTCGATCTTTATGCCCCACGGCTCAGTCGTTTCATCAACGATCGATTGAAGAGTTTCATTGATCTGTTCTCTACCTTTGAGGACCTCGTCCAACGAATGCTGTCCGATGATGTTTCGTAAAGCCGTGACCGAAAATTGATATACGGCCTGCTCGTAATTAACCACTTCCAAGATCGCTTTTGACGCATCCACGATGCGAAACCACAAAACGGCGTTGACCTTGATCGTAACGCTGTCTTTCGTAATCGTTTCCTGTTGTTCGAGATTGACCGTCGCAGTTCGTGTATCAACCTTCTGCTGCCGGTCGATCAGCGGGATAAGGTAATAAATGCCCGGTCCTTTTATGCCGTCGAATCTCCCTAGTCGAAAGACCACCGCTCGCTGGTATTCCTGAGCTACACGAATCCCGGAGGCAATGATTCCGATTAGGACAAGTATTATGGCGACGAAGGGGATCATGTACGGTTGCATAGCCCTAATCTACGCCGAACGGTACTTTTGTCAATTAATACTACTTGTGGTCGCCGTCAAAGATATCTTTCTTTGCAAAACCGTCCTTCTTAGCCTTTCGCAGGATCGTTCGAATGTGACTGTCGACTCGAGTAACCAGTCGAAGAACTTTCTGTTCAGGCCGGGCCATGAAGTATGTGACGTGGAAAGTCTCGTAACTGTTTGGAGAGTGGGGCGAGAAGTAATAGTTTGAAACGCAGCGGCGTGGAATTTCCGCTTTCACCTCATTTACGGAGTGATACGATTTGTCGTTCGTCGCCATGAGGACCAAACGGTTAAAGAGGCTCGGTATCTCGACGCGTGTTCGAACCTTCTCGTCCCAAAGCTCGAGATTGCCGCCGTTCGCTGGATCCCAGTTTGGCGTGATGTAGTAAAGCAGATTCAGCACGCGATAATTCTGCCGGTCGCCATCGTGAGAATTATCGATGTGCGGGTTGAGGAAATGTCCGGTTTCCATCGCACTGACGCCGCCGGCATACAAGTGAGGGTCGCCGACCGCATCGCGAATACCTGTCAATTCCGCGACTTTGGCGATCACGCGTTGGTCCTGGAATGCGAAGGTTATGTCGGCAATGATCTGGTCGAATTCGTCCAAGGCCTTGGATGTGAATTTCTTCTCGCGAAAGCTGTCGAGAAGCCGCATCTCGTTTGAGTCTGGAAACGCGGCCGCAATTCTTTCTGCCTCGGCAAGCGGCAGCAGATCGTCGATCGCGGCAAATCTTGTCGCAACGCCTTTGGGCGTTTCGAAGTCCGCCTTGATCGCCTCCGACTGCCGTGAGAGCCTTTCGAGGATCATTTGAACATACGCTTCTTTCATCCGAGTATAATTTTCCAACTGACGCATAGATTAATCAAAGAGCGAAAAGAAATCTGACCATTTCGAACTTCTCGGCGTCTAACTTCTAGTGCGTTCGGCACTGAGTCGAGGTTTCAAGGTTTATGGACAGGCGATTATTTCTAAAGAATGCGGGGATCGGGTTGGCGAGTTTCGGCTTTATGGCCGCCGCTCCGGAGTTTTTGCATCAATTCGCATCGGCACAGACAAAGAACGGCTACGGCAAGAAGAAGGTCTTGGTCACGATCTTTCAACGCGGAGCGGTCGACGGATTGAATATGATCGTGCCGCACGGCGAACCGGAATACTACAATCTTCGCCGAACCATCGCTATCCGCAAGCCGAACGAGACGGAAGGTGCGATCGACCTTGACGGATTCTTCGGACTGAATCCCGGGATGAAGCTGCTTGAGCCGTTCTGGAAGTCGAAGCAGCTTGGAATCATTCATTCGTCGGGCTCGCCTGATAACACTCGATCGCATTTCGACGCTCAGGATTATATGGAATCGGGCACACCCGGCTTCAAAGGCACTCGTGACGGTTGGCTGAATAGGGCCGTTCAAACTGCGGCGTCGAAAAGCGATTCGCCATTCCGAGCGGTCGCGATGACGCAATCGATGCCTCGATCTCTGTATGGCAAGGCTCCGTCGGTGGCGATGACGAATCTTTCGGATTTTACGATCAAGGCCGGGCTTTACACCGCCGATTTGAAGGGCGGATTCGAAGGCATATACGAGCAGAACGCGAAGGACAATCTTGGCGAGACCGGTAAGGAAACGTTCGAGGCAGTGAACTTTTTGAAGTCCGCGAACCCTTCGCAGTATAGGCCGGAGAACGGAGCAGTTTATCCCGCCTCACCGTTGGGCAGATCGATGCAGCAGATCGCCCAGTTGATCAAAGCAGGGGTCGGATTGGAAGTAGCCTTCGCTGAAATGGGCGGCTGGGACACGCACACTAATCAATCGCTCGGTAACGCTCCGGGCCGGGGCCAGCTTACGAATCTTTTGCGTGATTTTTCATCCTCGATCGCCGCGTTCGCCACCGATCTCGGCAAGCGCATGGATGATGTAGTTGTGCTGACGATGAGCGAATTTGGCAGAACTGCCCGCGAAAATGGCAGCCGCGGAACCGACCACGGCCACGGCAACGCGATGCTTGTACTCGGTAATTCGGTTAAGGGTGGAAAGGTTTACGGAGATTGGAAGGGCTTGAAGCCGGACCAACTAAACGAAGGCCGCGACCTCGCCGTCACCACCGACTTCCGCGACGTATTCGCAGAGATCGCAACCAAACACCTCGGCAGTCGTGACCTGGCGACTCTGTTCCCGAAACACGTCGTGAATCAGGCAGCGTTTCGCGGACTTATCTCTTAAGCATCTCGCCCATCTTTTGATGGATGAGATTAACGGCCTTCAGCGGGCGGATCATTACCTTGAACTCGATGATCTGCCCGCTGTCATTCCACTTGATCATATCGACGCCGTTGATGGTGATGCCGTCGATCTCGGTCTCAAACTCCAACACCGCGTCGCTATCGCCAACAATCTCGCGGACGTACATGAACGATTCGTTCCCAAACACGTGCACCGCCGTCGACAAATATATCGCCGTGATCGCCTTCCCAACCTGCGGCGTGTGAACGACCGGCGAGTAGAAAACCACGTTGTCAGCCAGGAGTTCCTTGAGCCGGCTAGCGTCGCGGGTGCGGACGATGTGGTGCCACTTTGAGATTAACCTAGTTTTCGGCACCAGATCATCCATACGCTAGACCTCGGTCTTCGGCTCAGTGTTTGATCGCAGCATCAAGGACATCATCCATAGAAATAGGAAAATGTTGATGATTTGGGGTACTTTCCGAAACCAGAAGTTAGTGAAGATAAGCTGCTCGATCAATGGCAGCGATAAGCCATTTTTGCTCAGCTCCATCTGGATCGGTATCTGTATCGTCGCAGTCGAGATCCAAACCAGCATCTGCAGGATTACCGAAAGCCAGAGCGCCCAGCGGGGAATAAGCAAGGGTCGAAACCATGCGAGAAGGATGGTCAAGACTGTTGTCAACACCATCGGGATGACCATATAGCCGATGACCAGCGGGCCGATAGCGTTGTGATAAGCCAAGAATTCTCCTGCGCCGATCAGCCGCCAGGTCGGGTAGTTTACAAAACTCTCAACGAACGAAGCCCCAAGACCGTAGAAAATAAGCGCAAATGTAATGGCGAATAGCCAGGTCCGAAATCTCGAATTTGATTGCACTTGAACCTCCGTTACTCACCACTTTGAGAGTTTATCCGTTCCAACACGCCCGGCTGTTCACCCTCGAATTGTTGGTATCGCTGCAGGTCTTTTTCGGTAAAGTCGACGCCGAGTTGGAGGTGGCCGCAATGGACGCATCCGAGCCCGCGGATGCTGCGGGTGCCGACGCCGAACAGGCTCTTCCAAACCGGGGCATCGTCGAGCTTGAAATTAAGATTCGATCCATTCGAATCAAAGACCGTTCCCCCGACGAGCGACTCACTTCCGCATGCTAAACACTTCATTACAGTAACTCCCCTGATCAACCTAGAGCGAGGATCGTCTCGGACACACTCCCTAACGGTCGTGTTTCTGCCTATTCCATATTCCTCAACCGTAATCTCAACGCCTGAAGTTTGATAAAGCCTTCGGCATCGTGTTGGTCGTAGGCGCCGGCGTCGTCTTCGAAGGTTACGACGCGTTCGCGGTAAAGCGAGTTCGGCGATTTGCGGCCGTTTACGATGACGTTGCCCTTATAGAGCTTAAGACGAACATCACCGGAGACCGTTTCCTGTGTTTGGTCGATCAGGCTGCGGAGGATGACAAACTCGGGCGCGAACCAGAATCCGTAGTAGACCGATTCGGCGAACTTGGTGCCTAAGCTGTCCCGGAGCCGCATCACTTCGCGGTCCATGGTGATCGATTCGAGGGCTCGGTGGGCGGCCATCAGGATCGTGACGCCGGGAGTTTCGTAGATGCCGCGAGACTTCATTCCGACGAAGCGGTTCTCAACGAGATCGACGCGCCCGATGCCGTGTTCGCCGCCGAGGTGGTTGAGCTTCGAAAGCATATCGACCGGGCCGTACATCTCTCCGTCGATCGCGACCGGCTCGCCCTTCTCGAACGTGAGCGTGACCTCCTGCGCTTTGTCCGAAGCGTTCTCGGGTGATTTCGTCAGCAGGAAAATATCCTCGGGCGGAGCCGCCCACGGGTCTTCGAGAATGCCGCCCTCGTAGGAGATGTGCATCAGGTTGCGATCCATCGAATACGGCTTGTCGGCGGTCGCGGTCACGGGAATGCCATGCTGCTGGCAGTATGCGATCAGGTCCGCACGTCCCTTGAACTCCCAATGCCGCCACGGAGCGACGACGTTGATATCAGGCTGCAACGCGTAGTATGTGAGCTCGAATCGCACCTGGTCGTTACCCTTTCCGGTCGCGCCATGAGCCACGGCGTCGGCACCTTCGCGTCGTGCGATCTCGATCTGGCGTTTGGCGATAACGGGCCGTGCGAGCGAAGTACCGAGAAGGTATACGCCTTCGTACAGAGCATTTGCCTTCACCGCCGTCCAAACGAAGTCTTTGACAAATTCTTCACGTAGGTCTTCGACATAAAGCTTCGAAGCACCGGTCGCCAACGCCTTTTCCTCAAGGCCGGTCAATTCTTCGCCCTGGCCGACGTCGGCACAGTAGCAGACGACCTCGCAGTCGTAGGTTTCTTTTAACCAAAGCAGCATCGCGGACGTGTCGAGGCCGCCGGAGTATGCCAAAACTATTTTCTTAATATCCATCTTAATGTTGTCTCGTTTTCTATAATTTACGCCGAAACTCGCCGAACGGCGAAGTGTCCCCGACGCTTTCGTTCGCAAGACTACGAACCTACGGGTGTTAAAGTATAATTTCGGCGAAACGATGGAAAACGTAAAGTTATATCTGTACGATGCGTCAGGCAAGGATGAAGAAGTCGATCTCAAAGATGTTAAGGTCGACAGTCTCGGAACGAAGCAGCTTCTCTGGGTGAATGTTTCGGCGCGCGACAACAAGCTGCTTGACGCGGTGACACGCCAGCTCGGCGCGAAGAACGTTCCCTGCAAATCGGTTCTAGACGATAGCGGCCGACCCGAGGTCGAGCGGTTCGACGATTTCTTTCGGTTTTGTGTTGATTCTGTTGTTTCCGACGAGGGCCAGTCTCCTAAAAAGGTGATGGTCGATTTCATCGTCGGTAAAAACTATGTCGTCACAATTCATTCCGGAGGGATCAACTATCTTGACGAGTTTCGCGAACGTGACAAGGGTGAGTCCCAATTGGGCGAACTTGATGCAGAGAGCTTCGTCGCGACACTTCTTGATCTGAACATCGTCACCTACTTTGACGCTCTCGAGGAGATCGAATGCGAGGTGGATGAACTTGATGAACTGGTATTGAAACAAGACGTTGAAACGGACAAGTTCCTCAAGAGGATGGTCGCTCTCCGGCGTGACACATCCCGCCTGCGCAAATGGCTGATGCCGCAGCGGGAGGTTTACTACTCATTATCACGCCCCGATTTTCAGCAGGTTTCGCAGTCGGATTCGTCTTCGCATTATCAGATGCTCAGTCAACATTTCGAAACCGCGGTCGATGCGATCGAACATGCACGCGAAATGGTGATCAGCGTTTTTGAGCTCTACGCCACGAAAACGACGCACCTTACCAACATCCTTGTACAGCGCCTCACTTTCCTAACTCTGATAACCGGCTCAGTCGCAGTTATCGCAGGAATACTAGGGATGAATTTCAAAGCCGATATATTTGAACTAGAATACGGTTTCTGGGTCACTGTCGCGGGACTGATTTTCTTTGCTATTGGGCTCGCGATGTTCGCCCGCTTCAGACGATGGATCTGATCTAAATGAATAACGAAAAACTTTGGGGCGGCCGCTTTACCGAGAAACCGCACGAGACGTTTGCCGAATTCAATGATTCGTTCCGGTTCGACCGGCGTCTGTTCTCGACGGATGTTCGCGGATGTGTCGCCCATGCTCGCGGGTTGAATCGTGTGGGGCTGATCTCCACGGATGAACTCGATGCGATCATCGGCGGGCTGGCGCAGCTTCAAGCTGACGCGGCCATCCATGCCGATTTCTTCGATTCTCCGGCCGAGGATATCCATTCGTTCATCGAATCGAAGCTTCTCGAGGCGATCGGCGATGCAGGCAGAAAGCTCCACACGGGCCGCAGCCGGAACGACCAGGTTGCGACCGCGTTTCGTTTGTGGCTCCGCGACGAGATGGGAGATATTGATGGGCTGATCCGCGATCTACAGGCCGCTATCCTCGATATTGCCGAGGGTTTTCGTGACGCCGTAATTCCCGGATACACGCATCTCCAACGTGCTCAACCGGTGCTGTTTGCTCACTGGTGCCTCGCCTATTTCGAGATGCTTAAGCGTGATCGCGATAGGCTTGCCGATGGGTTTAAGCGAGTAAACGTCATGCCGCTTGGTTCCGGAGCACTCGCGGGAACCGGCTTCCCGATCGATCGTGAGGCTGTCGCTGAAGAGTTGGGTTTCGCATCGGTGACGCAGAACAGTTTGGACGGCGTTTCGGACCGCGATTTTGCGATCGAGTTCGCCGGGACCGCGTCGATATTGATGATGCATCTCTCGCGGCTGGCCGAGGACATGATCCTTTACTGCTCGACCGAGTTTGGCTTTATCAAGCTGAGCGACGCCGTATCGAGCGGTTCGAGCCTGATGCCGCAGAAGAAGAACCCGGACGCGCTTGAACTGCTCCGAGGAAAATCGGGCCGTGTATTCGGCCACCACGCAGGCTTGCTCGCCATGATGAAGGGCCTGCCGCTCGCTTATAATAAAGATATGCAGGAGGACAAACAAGCGTTGTTCGACTGCGTGGATACGGTAAAGATATCGCTCCGAGCCGCGGCGATCGTCGTTGAGAACGCTATCGTCG
Source organism: Pyrinomonadaceae bacterium (assembly GCA_039916585.1). Lineage (GTDB taxonomy): Bacteria > Acidobacteriota > Blastocatellia > Pyrinomonadales > Pyrinomonadaceae > OLB17. The sequence continues at coordinate 8,870 of JBDSLC010000140.1, forward strand.
ATGAAGATCGCGCCCGCGAAGCAGCGACGAAAGGCTATCTCAACGCTACGGAACTTGCCGATTATCTCGTCAAGAAAGGAATCCCCTTTCGAACCGCGCACGAAGCCGTTGGGAAACTAGTGCTGCTCGGGCTCGATCAAGGTAAGGAATTAGGCGAGCTTTCGATCGACGAGATCCGATCGATCTCGGCTGACATCGGTGAGGATGTGTTCGAAGCGTTGAGCCTTGAGAAAACCTTGGCCAGCAAATCTGCGATCGGTGGAACATCTCCGGAGCGGGTTGCTGAGGCATTGAAGGCGGCGAAGGTTTACGTCGCCAGCGGCGACTAACCTATAAAGCCTAGGGTGGAGGCTCTGCGGAACCCTACCTAGGGAGATTCCGACACGCGTATGCTCCCTGAAGGGGAGCAACAATCGCCGTCGATAGTTGCTCCTCTTCAGCGACGGAATCGTCCTTTAAGAATGCCGAGGGGTTCGTTCGCAAAGCCGTACTCCACCCTAGGCTTTATAAGTTTGTCGCCGTTGGCGACTTCGATACGAACGAGACTTTAATCTGATGGAGAAATCTGACCTTATAAAAATAACGCAAGAGAACGAACTGATGCAGTTCCTTGGCGTCAAGATCGTCGAGGCACTGCCCGAGCGGGTCGTGCTGACGATGGAAGTGACGCCGAAGGTTCATCAGTATGTGGGGATAATGAACGGCGGGGTTTCGCTGTATCTGTTCGAGACGGCAGCGTCGATCGGGGTGGTTGCGAATGCCGATCTTACGAAGGTCACGCCGGTCGGGATAGAGATAAATGCCAATCATATGCGGGCGGTGAGCAAGGGCATGCTGACGGTTACCGCCGAACCGATCCGCCACGGCCGGACCATGAGCGTCTGGAAGATCGAGAGTCACGACGAGCGCGGCAAATTGGTCTGCACCGGCCGGATCTCGATATTGCTGCAGAATCGCCCCGCTTTCCGGAAAGAAAATTAGCCACGAATCACACGAGTTTCACTAATTTGATTCGTGCAATTCGTGAAATTCGTGGCTAAACTCCTCTCGTGCATTCCTTCGTTCGAAACCTGATCACCGAATGGCGTAGGCTTGAGATACCCTTCAGGGAGGCTGCGATCGTCGTTGCGGTTTCGGGTGGAGCGGATTCGATGAGCCTGTTAACGGCTATCGACGATCTTCGAAATAGAAAAAAGTTTGATCTCCGCATCGTCGCGGCACATTTTGATCACAAACTCCGTCCTGATAGCTACACTGACTGCGATTTCGTCGCGGACTTCGCCAGATCGCATCACTTCGAGTTTGCACACAGCGAATGGAAACGGGAGGCGGGCGGCAATCTGGAACAGTCGGCCCGCGATGCCCGCTACCGGTTTCTTCGCGATACGGCAGATTCGGTCGGGGCGGGCTATGTGCTAACGGCTCATACGATGAGCGATCAGGCTGAGACGTTTCTGATGAACCTCATCCGCGGAGCGGGGCCGGACGGTTTGTCGGGAATGAAGCCCCGAAGAATCTTGGCGGTCGCAACGCCTCATGACGAAGATGAGCCGTTCCTTCCGTTCGCCGAACCGCAGATCGTGGTCGTCCGGCCATTGCTGCGGTGGGCAAAACGCCGAGACACTGAAAATTTCTGCCTCGAGCACAAGATCGAGTATTGCCGCGACCCGATGAACGAGGACCTTAACTTTCGACGCATTTGGATACGAAAGGTCTTGATCCCGATGATGGAAGAGGCAAATCCTAAGCTTGTCGAATCGCTTTGCCGAACTGCGGAACTAATGCGGGGCGAGGCTCGACCGATGGCGGTCCCAGAGGCGTCTTACACGGGTACAAACCTTGACGTCGCACATCTTCGAACCCTCGAAAAGGCGGAGGTGTTCCCCATCTTGCGAGACTGGATCAAGTTAAATCGCGGAAGTCTTCGTGGGATTTCCACCAAGCATACTGAAGCAATCTACAGCCTGATACATAGCCAAAAGAGTGGGCGCGTCGCCGAACTTCCGGGCGGCGAGGCCATAAAACACGATGGGCGCCTGTCTTGGAACATACGAAGGCCCGAAAATAGTTGAAAAAGCGCGTTTCGCCACCTACAATCAAAGGTTAGCCTTGCGCTTCAGCGCTTGGTGTAAAGGGAACAACGCCGTTTTTGTAACTTTCATCTAACGGCAGTGCTGCTTTCTTATTATTAGATGAAAGTTGGCTTGGAGGCTGAAAATTGAGTTCTAAAGCAAAACAGGTTTTATTGTGGCTCCTGATCATTTCGACGGCACTTGCTTTTGTGTGGTTTCTGCAAAGCAAGCAGGGCAAGGCGCCGACCGAATTGGCGATCAACGAAGCCATAACTCGGATCAATAACAAAGATTTCAAGGAAGCCGCGATTAGATCGTCGGGTGTCGAGTTTACCGATGCTGGCGGCAATAAGTTCATCACCACGGTCGGCAGCGACGCGACCCGCGAACTGCTCGTCACAAAAATGGACGAGTTCAATAAATCCAGCGACGGGGCGGCTACAAGTATCAAGGTTACGGAAGAGCCCGCATCGAGCGGACTTGGATGGCTGATCTTGATCCAGGCATTGCCGTTTCTTCTGCTGATCGGATTTCTCGCTTTCACGCTTCGCCAAATGCAGGCGGGGGGAAACAAGGCTTTGAGCTTTGGCAAATCGAAGGCGAAGCTGCTGAATAACCAGCAGAAGCGCGTGACTTTCAAGGATGTTGCGGGTGTTGACGAAGCCAAGGAAGAACTTCAGGAGATCATTGAATTCCTGAAAGATCCGCAAAAGTTTCAAAAGCTTGGCGGAAAGATCCCGAAGGGCGTGTTGATGATGGGCCCTCCGGGAACTGGTAAGACTTTGCTTGCAAAGGCCGTTGCCGGTGAAGCGAACGTTCCGTTCTTCTCGATCTCGGGATCCGATTTCGTCGAGATGTTCGTCGGCGTCGGTGCCTCGCGCGTTCGCGATCTGTTCGAGCAGGGCAAGAAGAATGCTCCGTGCATCATCTTTATTGATGAGATCGATGCGGTCGGCCGTCATCGCGGCGCAGGTTTGGGCGGGGGACACGATGAGCGCGAACAGACACTAAACCAACTACTCGTTGAGATGGACGGTTTCGAATCGAACGACGGCGTGATCCTGATGGCTTCGACCAACAGGCCGGACGTTCTCGATCCGGCTCTGCTTCGTCCGGGCCGTTTCGACCGTCAGGTCGTCGTGGGCTATCCGGACGTTCGCGGACGCGAGGGTATCCTGAAGGTTCACACCCGCAAGATCCCGCTCGACGAAGGAGTCGATGTGAACGTGATCGCTCGCGGTACTCCCGGATTCACCGGAGCCGACCTCGCGAACCTCGTAAATGAGGCTGCTTTGATCGCCGCACGCCACAACAAGAAGGTTGTAACGCTTTACGACCTTGAGTTTGCGAAGGACAAGGTGATGATGGGGCCGGAGCGACGGTCGATGGTGATGTCCGATAAGGAACGCCGTCTGACCGCTATCCACGAAGCCGGTCACGCGCTTGTCGGAATGAATATTCCTGATAGCGACCCCGTCCACAAGGTGACGATTGTCCCGCGTGGACGAGCCCTCGGCGTTACGTTCTTCCTTCCGGAAGCCGACGTCCTTGGGCGTACCAAGGAAGAGTTGCTTGCGATGATCGCGAACGCCATGGGTGGACGCATTGCCGAAGAACTTTTCATTGGCCGGATCACGACCGGTGCCTCGAACGATATCGAGAAGGCGACCGAACTTGCCCGCTCGATGGTGTGTCAGTACGGTATGTCGGACCTCGGACCGCTCGCTTTCGGCAAGAAAGACGAACAGATCTTCCTGGGCCGTGAGATCAACCAGCACCGTGACTTTTCGGAAGACACGGCGATCAAGATCGACCAGGAAGTGAAGCGGATCGTCTCAGAGCAGTATACTCGTGCGACGAAGATCCTTGAGGACAATCGCGAATCGATGGACCGGCTGGTCGAAGCCTTGCTCGAGCATGAGTCGCTCGACCTGGCGCAGATGAAACGTGTCATCGCCGGCCTGCCCGTCGATACCGAAAGGCCGTCGACCTCGTTTGACGACAAGGGTACGGAAGAGAAGCAGGAAGAATCTACGGCGCCATTCAAAAAGCCGATCCTTCCGCCGATCACGCCGAACAATCCGGCAACTGCATAAGCCCGAAACACGATCGGTAGGGAGTGTGCATCTTTG
>JBDSLC010000141.1:0-7995 GCA_039916585.1 Pyrinomonadaceae bacterium
CCGCACCGGCAAATCCATAACCCAAAGCCCACAGAACTAACAGAACGATAAGAATTGTCCAAAGCATTATGACTTCCTCCCCGTTTTCGATTTCGTACTCTTCGCACCTGAATTCGCACCTGATTTAACACTTGATTTAGCAGCCGACGCCGCCTTCGATTTGGTTCCCCCGGCCGCCTTCGATTTACCACCCGAGTCTGCGCTCGACTTGGTCACCGACGCCTTGGGCTTGGGAGCCGTCTTTTTCGTCGCCGGCTTTAAGCCCGTTGCCTTTGCTCCCGCAGGTTTGCCGACACCTAGCGAGTTCGCAGCTTCTTGTAGAAACGTGTTCGCCCCGGCTGCCAGTCCAGCCTTCGCTGGTTTCGCCGCACCCGCTATTACGTCTGCCACAGCATCCGCCGCCAAAGCCAATATCCCCGGTTGAGCCTTCCGTTTAGTCGAACCGCTCGAACCCTTCGCAGCCGCCTTCACAGCAGGTTTCTTAGAACCAGCCGCCTTCTTAGGCGCCGCCGCCGACTTAGTACCCGATCTTGCAGTTGAGGTTTTAGATTTCGCCGTTGTCTTTGCCATAATTTCCACCTGACACTAGTAATGCAAAGCCCGTACCATTCAACAATCCCCCTAAATCACAGCTTTTCCGACCCTAACGTACCATTTCCCTACACAGCGGCCTCATGTTTTCTGACATAGTGATGACCTAACGCGCGCCCGTCCCGCGGGCACGAGATCAGGTATTGACACACTGTTGCATCTGTGGCAATATATTCAACCCGGCGAGTCATCGTCGCTACGATCTCTGATAATCTTGAAGTCTCGGAAGGTCGGCACCCGTCTCAGACGCACCGCTAAGCGGGGCATCAGTCGATGCCCGTAAGTTCTATATCTTGTTCCGAATGGAACAAAAGTACAGACGCGAAAAGGAACGGAACAAATAAACTACGCTTGGTTTTCGAAGAGTTCGAGAAAGCGTTCGCGGTAATTACGGCTCAGAGCGAGCTCGAATCCATCGCGAAGGATGACGGCGTAGTCGCCGGAGAACATCGGGTGGAGTTCTTTGATGCGATCGATGTGGACGACCGTCGAGCGGTGTATGCGAAGAAACTTATCCGGGTCGAGCTTGCCCTCGATACCGTTCATCGTCTCGCGGATCATATGTGTCTCGCGGCCGACGTGGAGTTTGACGTAGTTGCCCGCCGCCTCGATCCAGTCGATCTCGTCGACCCGCAGGAAGAATACGCGGCCAGTCGTCTTGACCACCAGCCGTTCAAGGTACTTCTTCTCGTGCTTCAGATCGGCGATCAGCGTGATCAGCCGTTCGTCGATGTTGCCCATCCGCCGGTTCTCGATCGACTCGCGGGCCCGCGATACGGCACGGTGGATCCGCTCGCGGGTGAACGGCTTCAGCAGATAATCAAGCGCGTGGACGTCGAATGCCTGCAGTGCGTATTGGTCGTAAGCCGTAACGAACACGATCGCCGGCATCTTCCCGCCGTTCAACGACTTGACCACGTCAAAGCCCGTCTTCTCCGGCATCTGAATGTCGAGGAAAACGAGGTCCGGCGAATCGTTCTTGATCGCCGCCGCCGCGTCAGTACCGTTGCCGCACTCGCCGATGATGTCGACGTCGGTCTCGTCACGCAAAAACCGCTTGATCCGCTCGCGGGCCAGGGGTTCGTCATCAACTATGAGGGTCCTGAGTTTCACGGGTTAATCTTCTATGTTTCGAGGCACTTCCTTGTACTGCTTATACGGAATGTCCAGCCGAACGTTGACACCATGTTCGCCCTCCGGCGTCAACTGAAACTTATGACCGTCGCCATATAGATGCTTTAATCGCCGCCTCGTGTTCGACAGGCCCACACCCTCCGCGATCAGCTTCGCATCGTTCGAGGGCATCCCGACGCCGTCATCGCTCACGCTCAAATGCAAATGCCCATTATTCCGCGAAGCTCCGATGTTGATGTGCCCGCCCTCAGCCCGGGGGCTAATGCCGTGCTTGATCGCATTTTCGACCAGCGGCTGCAGGATCATATTGGGCACGCTCGCATCCAGCGTATCGGACCCGATATCCATCTTCACTTCAAGTCGATCATGAAACCGCGTCTGCTCGATCTCCAGATACTTACGCAAAAATTCGAGTTCTTGTTTAAGCGGGATCTCCTGCACCTCAAGATTCTCGAACGACATCCGGAGCAGATCGGAAAGATCGGTGAGCATGCGATCTGCGATATCCGGGTCACGATGGACCAGCTCCGATATGGCGTTGAGCGTATTAAAGAGGAAGTGCGGATGAAGCTGCATCTTCAAAACCTGCAGCCGCGATTGCGCCAGCCGTGCTTCGAGCTGCGAGGTCTGCAGTTCCCGTTCGCGATACTTGCGGTAATTAAGGATCGCCTGATGGATCGCAAGCGCTCCCCAATAGATCGCGATCGAAAAATGGAAATTGACGAAGAAAAGGATCTTATACGAATCCCAATACGTTGCCGGGTTTAACCGCGAAAGGTACCCAAGCTTTGGCAGCACGTAAGAATCAACGGAAAGGATGCCCAACGAAACGACAATGCTCGCGACAACATGGATCGGCACCGATGCCTTCCATTTACCGTCGTCAAAGGCGTATTTCTTGCTCAGCCAAAATATCAGCGGGCTCGCGAGGAACCATGCGTACCCGGACGAAAGCTGCCAAGACAGTATTCGCCAGAACGAGATCGGATTCTCAGAAAGCTGATTTTGAAGCGCGAATTGGCTTGCGAAGAACAATCCGAAGAGTGTCCACACGCCGAAGATCATGAGCCATCTGGTGACCCGCCTTCTGCTCGCAACTGATGATGCCATCGATTTGATTTCTACCACTCGGGCGATGTTACCACCAAATTACTTGTGACGAAATGAATCTATCTACTGACGAAACGACTGTCGCGGCAGGCGGTGTTATAATCCGCGAGATGTCAGATTTTCTCGCAGGAACCGTCAAAGGGCCGGGTAAAGAGCCGCACGATTTTCTCTTCATCACCCGCGATAACGACAGAACACGGATCGGCGAGTTCGTGTATTACTCAGGTGAGATCGCCGGCGAGCAGCGGAAGATCGTTGCTACCGTAAAAGAGCGAAAGCTCGCAAGAAATCTTCCCGATTCTTTCCTTGCTGATCCGCTGACGCCGCCATCCACGATCGCATCGATGATCGGCATCGAAGGCGAAACCGAGATCTACGAGATAACCGCCTCAGCGATCGGCTACTTCAGCCACAAACTTGGCGATTTCGTAAATCCACGGATCCCGCCCCAGCCCGGCGACGGCGTCTTTCTCGCCTCTAGCGAAACCCTGGGTGAAATGCTCAGCCCGCGACGCATCGGCGAGACTGGCTCGGCACATATCGGCAGCCTGCTTACTCGCGAACCGGGCGAAGTACCGATCGTGCTTTCAGTCCGCGATGTTGTCTCGACACACATTGCTATCCTCGCATCGACAGGCGCTGGCAAATCGTACACGGCGGGCGTGTTCATCGAGGAACTGATGCTGCAGCACAACCGAGCGGCAGTCTTGATAGTCGATCCGCATGGCGAATATCACACTCTCTCGACCATACAAGGCGATTCTCAGTTCGCAGGCAGCGACGGATATCAACCCGAAGTAAAGATCTTCACGCCCGACAAGATCAAGGTTCGATTCTCGACGCTGACCGAGGCCGACATCAAATATCTTTTGCCAGAAGGAACGTCGGACAAGATGCTTCACTATCTCGGCCAGGCTTTTCGCAGCCTCCAAGATCGCCTGAAGGCAGAGGGCCGACGCGACTATCTCTACAACTATTTCGACCTTCGCGAGGAAGTTCAGCGGCAGCAATACGGCAACGACAAGGAGGCGGGCGACGGTGGAAATGTTTCGTCGATACAAGGCTTGCTATGGCGGCTCGATTCGCGGTTCGATCGTGACAGTGGGATCTTTCACGCTCACGATCATCTGCAGCTACAGGAACTCTACAAACCGGGCCGCGTCACGATCCTGCAGTTATCGGACATCGAACAGCACGAACAGCAGGTGATAGTCGGCACACTTCTCCGCCGAGTAAACAAAGCTCGAATGGCAACGACGCGAGGAGAGGCCACCAGCGGCGAGAATTTTCTCGACTATCCGGTTTTCACACTGCTTGAAGAAGCTCACCGCTTTGCTCCGGCGGGCGCGAGTGTCGTATCGACCCACGTCCTCCGCCAGATCCTCAGCGAGGGCCGAAAGTTCGGCGTCGGCATAGGGCTCATCACGCAGCGTCCCGGCAAGCTCGATCAGGACGTGCTCTCGCAATGCATGACGCAGATCATTATGCGCATCGTGAACCCGATCGATCAGCAGACTGTCGCTCAATCGGTCGAAGGTGCAGGCCGCGAAATGCTCCGCGAATTACCGGCGCTCACGAAAGGACAGGCGATCATCTGCGGCGTCGGTGTGAACACACCCGTAATGTGCCGAATCCGACCGCGCCTCACCGAGCACGGCGGCGAAACCTTCGATGCGCCAGCCGAGTGGATGAAGTGGCATTCGTCGGGAGAGTCGGCGAAACGAACGCAGGACGAGGCTCCTTATCTCAAGCCAGGATCGGATAAGAAACCGGAGAAGATCGGGAATGTCAGGATATGATCATTGGCCCGATTGGATGAGGTCTTTTCGAACCAGAAGCACCAGGTCGACCCCCGACCGCAGATGATAGGAGGCGAAATAGTCGTAATCAGCCGAGTAACGACGCATTACATCATTATCCTGCTCACCCTTTTTGGCAACGATCATTTCTGGCGAAGGCTTCGTATCCGCAAGCTGCCCATGAAATATGGCCTTCTTGTAGTCCTTCATATACCAGACCATCGGCCAGTAATCCGGCGAGACTATATCGATCGCGGTGTCCTTGCCCTTGCCGCTCTCGTCCGCAAAACGCTCGATGTCGCGGATCATGTCGAGGAACTCTCGGGACGTATGGGCGTAGACCATCGGGGCGTCTTCGTCGTCGTATCGAACGAAATTCAGGTCGTACGTGAGGTAGGCAAGGACAGCGAGCGAACCAGCCGCGATCAATAGTCCGAGCCCCTGTATCGCGTTGTTCTTTGATTCGAAGATCTCGCCGATCGCATATCCAGCGACGATGCACATCGGCAGCAGGAAACTCAGCGCGAGCCAAGGCGTCTTATAAGGAATGATCGTGTAGGCAACAAACAACCCCATCGCCCAAAGGCCGGCGAACATCGCCACCCGATTCTTTCCCCGAAGTACGGCGATGACCGTGCCGATCAGCGAGAGGAGCATGATCGGCCCATCGGACTTCATCCCCCATTCGATGTATGCCCAAATGCCGTTCTGCGTATGATCCTTACTACCCGTTTTTGTCCAGATCTCGTAGGCCTCAAAGAACCCCTTTACGCCGTCGGCATAGGTAAAGAATGAAGAGAAGAAGAGGACGATCAGATAGACGATCATCGTCGCGGAGGCTGTGATCAGAAGGATCCGGTCCTGTCCCGTCCCGAGCGCATGGCGAAACGATGTGAGCGATAATGTGGGTTCGGGCTCGACTCGTTCGCCGCCTTTGTCCCAGTTGTAGATCAGATAAACCAACGCTGGAGGAACCGTCACGATGAGCAAATAGAACACTGTCGAAAACGTGTCCGCTGTTCCTGCGCCCGTCCTATCGAAGGCACGCTTACCAAAGTCAGTAGCGATCTCCGGCAGACGGCGAGAGACGGCAAATGCGAACACGATTGAACCCGCCGCGGCCACGCCGAAGATCTTCGTCGGAAACTCGCCCTTGATGGCTGCCTCTGCGATCCTTTCGCGGGCCCAAATGCATACACACGCGATAGCCATCGTCCCCAGAGTTATAAAGGATGTTTCCTTGGTCGCAAACATCAATGCAAGACAGGCGGCGGCAAGCAGCAGATAGATCGGGTGGCCTGCTCGCCAGTCAAGGAGAAGTTTGAGCATGAAATAGATCAGCGCACCGGCAAATGCAAATAGCCCGAGGCGTAATGCCCAAAGTACAGCTGCATTCTCTCCCGCGATCTGATGCGGTAAATACATCGCCGGTGGCGAAAAACAGACGAACAACACCAGAGCAAACCATGCGATCGCACCCGGCCCGGCCCTCTCACGATCCATGAACATCAACACCGCGAGAACAAAGCCCAGGGCCAGAAACACGAAGTATATCTCGTGTATGAAGTACCGCGAGATGTAGACCATTCCAGGTGAGATAGCGAGAAACGCGGCGGCGGCCAGTGCTCCGATCTGGCCAAGATAGGGTCGAAGGTAGAACGCCAGCACCACGATCAAGACGCCCCAGATCGCGACGCTCCAACGAACCGGGATCGTCTCAAGGCCAAAAACCTCAACGAATGCGAGGGATATGTAATAAAGAGTTGGGCCGTGATAGTTTGCCGGGTCGTACTTATAAATGCCGTCGCGAAAAAGATTGGTGAGGAACCATCCGTTGACCCCTTCGTCGTGGTGAAATGGTTTCAGGCCGAGCCAATAGAAACGAAGAAAGGTGGCAAGTAGGGATACAAGGCCGCACGACAGCAGCCACATCAACTGCGATGGATTCTCATTTTCACCGGGCTTGTCGGTTTCTTCAGTCATCTTCTACTTGATCTTGTGAACGCGATATTGGCCGGACTGAGCCACAATGGGGAACCGCGAGAAGAACTCCTCATTCGGACTCATCTCCCGCTCCTCGGGCGAGATCAATACGTATTCTATTTCGTATTTTTCCAGCAGCCCCGTCGCCTCGGGCACGCCTCGATAGATCTTCTTTACGTCGTCTTCGCGGCCGCCGTAATCGATGCCGTGCGACGAAAGATGCCCCGGATATCGCATCAATGACCGTCTGCCCGAGAGGACGACGGCGGTATTGTACGTCGGAGCATTGAGGAACAACGACCTCGGCGGTGAGACCGCCTTGATGCGGTCCGCGACCGTCATCGCATCGGCCGAGAAAACAGGATAGTTGATCTGCCCAGACACCGTCCGCCAAATGTCGAGCCCGCCCGACGCCATGAGCATGAAAACACACAGCGCGGCGAAAGCCTTCCACGCCGTATCCTTCCGCCACATCCACGCCAATGCGATGACCACAAACGGCAATGAGCCGACAAACCAATAGATCAGGACCTTAATGTTGTCCCATTCCCAAGGAGCCAGCCTTGCGACGTTTGCGAGGATGAATAGAAACACAAACGGAATGTAGAAGTAAATCAGGCCCGCATTCGCGGAGGGCGACATCGGTGCTTGGGAACCCTTTTTACCTTTTACCTTTTCCTTTTTACTTTCTTCCTTTGCGTCTTCGCGACTTTGCGGGAAGCAAAGGATATAAATGCCCAACCCGACCAGTGGTAACAAAAGCCCGGTATTCTTAAGCCAGAACCAGACGATATTTGTAACACGCGAATCGAATCCGAGATGCCACGCGATGAATTCGCTCGCCCGCGTCGCACTGCCCGACATTGACCATAGCAGTTCAGGGATAGCGATGACGCTGACGCCGACCCCAAACGCCACGATCTCTCTCCATCGATCGCGGTTCATCGCCAGTACGAAAATGCTGACGACGAAGAGGACAGCTAATGAATGTAGATGAACAAGCGGAAGTAGGCCGGCCAAGACTCCGATCGCAGCCGCGGGTAACAACTGCTTAAACGTCCGATCGTCCGCTCTCCACTCCGCGGCAAAATTCTTCCATAAAAAGCCCAGCACGATCAGCGTGATCGGCATTCCAAGCAATAGGCTTCGCTGGGTCAAAAACAGTGTGATGAGCGAATTGCCCCATCTAAACTCGTCGCCGATGGTGTAGTCTTTTGTCAGGTTCCAAAGGCTGTCCGTCGAGCCGAGGAAGAACCAGATAAACCCGAGCCCACCGCTAAAGAACAACATTACGGGAGCGAGTTTCCCGGCGTGCTTCAGGCCCGTTAAACGCCGTACAAATGATTCCAAAAGTACAAGCAGCGAGAAAGCCCAGCTG
>JBDSLC010000142.1:0-6315 GCA_039916585.1 Pyrinomonadaceae bacterium
GAATGGCCATTGTCGACCGCAATATTCTCCGCCTGGCCGTATATGAATTTCTTTACGAAGATACCCCCCGAACAGTCGTAATTAATGAGGCCCTGGAAATCGCCCGTAGATTCTCAACGTTCGAGGCAACCCAATTTATCAACGGAATATTGGACGCGATCAAGCTCGACCTTGAGAAAATTGGAATTGAAGAACCGAAGGCGGACGGAAAATCGACGGCTTCTTGAACAGAATGAAGCGGGCCCAACCAACCTTTCCTACCTAGATTGTTTTACTGATTTGCAAAGATCTAAAACGGTCGCTGTTCGCTCGCCAAGTTCAGAGACTGCAGGGCAGTATCCACCGCAAACGCGTCATCCGATCGATCTTAACCTCACCCTTGCGAATCCGCTTCACGGAAAGTAGCCGCTTATCTTTTGCCACCGAATACTGTAAAATGTTGGATTGCACCCAATGCAGTAAACGAGGTCTAAGATCACCGTGAGCGAACAATCTACGAGCATTTCCGCAACAATATCAGAAAGTTTCGGCGCTAACGCCAACTACGTCGAAGGCCTACTGGCGCGCTATTTGGCGGATACAAAATCGGTCGATGATTCCTGGCAGGAGTTCTTCTCCGGCCTGCTGAATGGCATTGGCACGCACGCGGAAACAGGAGCAGTAGCGAGTGTGCCCCCGAGCGACTCGGGAGCAAAGGCGGAAACCAAACCCTCACCTGAATCCGCGAAGAAAGCCGACGCGCCGCTGCCTCCTGACACCGAAGCCAAGCCTCTTATCGGCGCATCGAAGAAGATCGTCGAGAATATGGAGCAGAGCCTTACCGTTCCGACCGCGACTAGCGTTCGCACGATGCCGGTAAAGGTTCTCGAAGAAAATCGCCGCATCATCAACGACTATCTGACGCCGCAGGGGCGCGGAAAGGCGTCTTTCACTCACATCATCGCGTGGGCAATTGTTCAAGCGGCGAAGGCGTATCCGGCACTCAATAATGGCTACGGAGTTGTTGATGGTAAGCCGTCACGGCTTGAGCACGAGGGAATTAACCTGGGTATCGCGATCGACATCGAAAAGAAAGACGGATCCCGCAATCTGCTGGTTCCGAACATAAAAGGCTGCGAAAAGAGGAACTTCGCGGAGTTCTTCGCCGCTTATAACGAAACGGTCAAAAAGGCTCGGGACGGAAAGCTTGAGATCGCAGACTTTCAGGGCACAACGATCTCGCTCACGAATCCGGGAACGATCGGAACCGTTTCATCGAATCCACGGTTAATGGCTGGACAGAGCGCGATCATCGCTACCGGTGCGATCGAGTATCCCGCCGAGTATCAGGCGATGACACCCGGCGCCCTCTCACAGATCGGCATTAGCAAGATCGTCACGCTGACGAGCACGTATGACCATCGCGTTATCCAAGGTGCTGAGAGCGGGTTATTTCTGGCGAAGATCAACGAATTTCTCGTCGGCCAGCACGGCTTTTACGACGAAATCTTTAAGGCGATCGACCTCAATTATCCGCCTCTCAGATGGGCACAGGATTACAACCCTTCATTACTGGGCGGCGACCGATTTACCGAACAGGCTGAGAAGCAGGCGAACGTTCTTCAACTGATCAACGCGTATCGCATTCGCGGCCACATGTTAGCGGATATCGATCCGCTCAATATGACCTCGCACCATGCATCCGAACTGGACCTCGAGGCATTCGGCCTGACGATCTGGGATCTCGACCGCGAGTTCATCACCGGCGGCCTGCACGGCGAAAAGACCGCGACGCTTCGACGCATCCTCGACATCCTTCGCAAAGCATACTGCGGCAAGGTCGGCATCGAATACCGCCACATTCAGAGCAAGGAAGAGAAGGAATGGATCCGCACGCGCATTCGCGAAAACTTTGTCGATACACAGGCTCTTGACGCGGATCTGCGAAAAGAGTTGCTCGAAAAATTGATCGAAGCGGAGCAGTTCGAACAGTTTCTGCACAAGAAGTATCTCGGCCAAAAACGGTTCTCGCTCGAAGGGTGCGAGACGGTCATCCCAATGCTCGACCAATTGGTCGAAGGTGCGGGCGAACGGGGAGTTGACGAGATCTATATGGGAATGGCCCATCGCGGGCGACTCAACGTACTTACTAACATTGTCGGCGATGCGTCATCCGGCGACATGGCCGAACGCATTTTCACCGTTTTCGAAGGCACATCTCACCCGGCATTTCCGGCGGACGAAGGAGACGTAAAATATCACCAAGGCGCCGTTGGAAACAAGGCGACGAAATCAGGTAAAGCAGTTCGCATCGAGTTGTCGTGCAACCCGAGCCATCTTGAGTTTGTAAATCCGGTTGTCGAGGGTATGGCACGAGCGACTCAGGATGAACTTCGCAACGGCAAGGGATTGTCACGAGAGGAATCCTACGCACGCATTCTTCCGGTGCTGCTCCACGGCGACGCGGCCTTTGCGGGGCAGGGAATCGTGATGGAAACCCTTCAGCTCGCGAACCTTCAGGGTTATCGCACTGGTGGTACGATCCACATTGTCATCAACAACCAGATCGGCTTCACGACGTCTGCAGAGAACAGCCGCAGTTCGATCTATTCGACAGACGCCGCACAGATCACGCAGACACCGATCTTCCACGTCAACGGCGATGCTCCGGAAGCTGCTTATCGCGTCATCCAGATCGCACTTGAATATCGACGCGAGTTTCAGAAGGATGTTGTGATCGACCTCGTGGGTTTTCGACGCCTCGGCCACAACGAAGGCGACGAGCCAAGCTATACGCAGCCCGTGATGTACGCCCGCGTGAAGCAGCATCCGGGAACCCGTCATTTGTACGCCCAACATTTGATCCGCGAGGGCGTGATCACTGAAGATGATCTGAAGGCGATGACCGATGGAGTGGTCGCGAAATACGAGGGCATCCTCGAACGAGCGAAGAAGATCGCGTCAGAGAAGCCCGCTAGAGCGGTGTTGGCAGCGCCGCCCACCGAAGACGACGGATCGGTGGTGTTGGAAACTGGCGCGTCGACTGATGTTCTGAAGAACGTCTCCGAAAAGATCTCGCTTGTCCCTGAAACCTTCCACGTCAATCCGAAGATGGTCGGCCAGCTCGCGCGCCGTGCAAAGATGGGCGATGGGGAAGTGCCGATGGATTGGGGATTTGCCGAAGCGATGGCTTTCGGTTCTCTCGTGCTCGAAGGTACGCCCGTTCGCGTAAGTGGACAGGATTCCGGCCGGGGAACATTCTCGCACCGTCATGCGTCGATGTATGACACGATCACTGGCGAACGTTGGACGCCGCTGTCCGAACTCAAGAACGCTGATGCACCGAACGCTCGTTTCTATGTCTTTGATAGCAGCTTGTCCGAGTCTGGCGTGCTCGGTTTTGAGTACGGTTATTCGGTCAAGGCTCCTACCGAACTCGTATGCTGGGAGGCCCAGTTCGGCGACTTTGCGAACGGCGCACAGGTCATCATTGACCAGTACATAGCGGCATCTGAAGATAAATGGAAACAGAGTTGTCGTCTAGTTTTACTTCTGCCCCACGGTTTCGAAGGCCAGGGCCCTGAACATTCGTCGGCACGTCTCGAACGCTTTCTTCAGCTTTGCGCTGAGAACAACTTGCAGGTCTGTTATCCAACGACTCCGGCCCAGTACTTCCATATGCTGCGGCGCCAGGTTAAGCAGGAGATCGTACGTCCGTTGATAGTGATGACGCCAAAAAGCCTTCTGCGTTTACCGACGGCGACTTCGACGATGGAAGAATTGAAGAGCGGCGGTTTTCAGACCTTGATTGACGATGTGGGCGTAGTGGATACGTCGAAGGTCAAACGCATCGTCGTTTGCAGCGGTAAGGTATTTTACGATCTAGAAGCGGGCCGGATGGATGCTCGAGATGAACGTGTTGCCGTTGTGCGCCTCGAACAGTTTTACCCCTTCCCGGCCGATGCGTTGAAACGGATCGTCGAGCGTTATCCGAATGCCACTCAGCTTTTCTGGACCCAGGAAGAACCACAAAACATGGGCGGCTGGTTCTTTGTCGAGCCTCGCCTGCGGGAGATCAAGCGCGACGGAATGTCGCTCCGATTCGTCGGGCGTGTGGCTTCGGCGGCGCCAGCGACCGGCTCGTATGCGATCCATGAACTGGAGCAGCGCAAGCTCGTTAACGAATCGCTCATCGCTGATACTGACGAGATTTCGCCGGCCTCCGAGCCCGAGGTCGCCGAAAAGATCGCTCCTGCGGGCGCTTGATAATTCAGGCCGGAGCTTGAACTCTAAACGACTCGCACGCAAAATTTATGCATCGAGCCGTCTCACTAACAGGGTGACGTATGCAAAAACGGAAGGTCCTTCTCTCGTTGCTTCTCTCGCTGATTCTTGGTGCGACCACTGCAAGTGCCCAAATGGCGGCGATCGTCGCACGTGATGAACCGGCCGAAGGGGCCGCGGGCGGCCCGGCGTCGGCGAATGGAGCGTACGGCGGTGGAGCAAAGGCAGCCGCTGGGTCGGCAGGCCGTACATCGACGAAAGCGAAAACAACGAAAAGCAGTGCGGCAAGATCAACAGCGGCGAAGGTTAATACGCCGGCAAAGCCGCGTCCTTGGGATGGTTTCGTCGTCGGCGATAAATATACTTTCCTGAATTTCGAAGTAGTCTCAGCCGAAAAACCCTGGTATACGCGCGACGCGAAAGCGAACGGGGCGAAGGGCTTAGTTCAGGTAGAGGTCCTTATCGACACAAACGGTAATGTCATTCAAGCGAAGGGGCGGACGGGAAACAAACTGCTGCACCCGGAAGCTGAACGTGCCGCACTCGCCTCCAAATTCAATCGGCCGACTTTCGGTGGCAAACCGGCTCGTGCCATCGGGTTTCTGGTCTATCGATTTGGCCCGGCGGACGACGATGATTGATGCCGATATGGTATCCTCTTCATTCGCAAAATGAAGGAAGATATCAGGGAAACACGCCTTGAGAACGGCATCGTAGTTCTCACAGACAAAATGTCGGGCGTCCGCTCAGCGACGCTCGGCTTTTTTTATCGCGTCGGCTCGCGGAACGAACCGGACGAACTCAACGGCATCACGCACTTCATCGAGCACTGCGTTTTCAAGGGAACGAAAAAACGCTCGGCTATGGATATCGCCGTCGAGCAGGACCGGCTAGGCGGTACCCTTGATGCATTCACAACCCACGAAGAAACCGGATTTGTGATCAAGGTGATCGACGATCAGATCGGTGCAGCGTTCGACCTGCTCTCCGACATGCTCACCGACCCACGGTTCGACGATGCAGACTGCCTCAACGAGCAGCGCGTCATCATCGAAGAGATGAAAATGAATGAGGATTCGCCGGAGGACCTTCTAAGCGATATCTTCCACCGCGAATTCTTCCCGGGCCACCAACTCGGTATGGAGATCACCGGCACGCCCGAAACCGTTCGCACTTTTGATCACGACCGAACACTCGCGTTTCACCGCTCCGCTTTTACGCCTGAGAATCTGGTTGTTGTCGCGGCGGGCAACATCGATCACGACGACGTGGTTGGTAAGGTTCAGAATTCAAGCTTCAGCTTGTGGCCCACGGTGGATAAACTCGGAACTGACCTTAGAACGCCGCGGATCGCGGCTCCGATCTTCATCCAGCACCGAGCGGATCTCGAGCAGGCTCACATCATTATCGCCACACCGATGGTGAAAGCGAACGACTCTAGGCGTTACGCGGCTGATCTGCTTTCGAACGGTATTGGCGGCGGAACGTCGAGCAGATTGTGGCAGAAGATCCGCGAAGAGCGCGGGCTCGCATATAGCGTCGGTGCTTCGACAGCGATGTACAACGACATCGGATTTTTCACCGTTTCTGCGGGCACTTCGCCCGACCAAGTCGATGAAGTTCTCGACATCGTTATCGACGAACTGCGCTCGGTGGCTCGCGACGGAATTACGCAAGACGAACTCGACCTGATGAAAGAGCAAACCCGTGCGAACGTTCTGCTGGGCCTCGAAGATTCCGCGGGACGTGCCGGCTCGCTTGCGCAGTGCGAGATGGTACATGGCAGGCAGCTCCCGGTCGAAGAATCGCTCGCAAACCTTGCCGCGGTCACCACAGACGACATCCAAAAACTCGCCGCCGAATGTTTCCAAACCGAGAAGATCGCGTTCGTCGCACTTGGCGATCTCGACGACCTCACCGTTACCCGCGAACGCCTCGCAATTTAGCTGTCCTGTTCGCAACGGATCTGGCGTATTATTTAGCGGCAGATCCTTATGACCCATCGCATCGACGTCCGACGAATCTTCCTGATAGCGCTGATAGTGTCAGTCG
>JBDSLC010000143.1:0-32169 GCA_039916585.1 Pyrinomonadaceae bacterium
CATTATCGACTTCTGAATGTGAAGGCGATTCTCCGCTTCGTCGATCACAACCGAATGCGGTGAGTCGATCACCGAATCGGTAACGATCACATTTCGTCGAACCGGCAGACAGTGCATGAACTTTGCCATCGCTGTCCTCGACATCTTCACGTCGTCAACTATCCACTTGTCGCGATATTGCGCCCGCTCGCGAATGTCGCCATCCGTATCGCCGTAGAACTTCCTGCCTCCCCAACTTTTCGCGTATACAACCTCGACGTCGTCAAACGCTTCGTCGACGTCATTGGTAAACTCAACCGAACCGCCATTCACATCCGCCTGCGCTAGGATATGCGCGAGTAGCTCGTCGTCTAGTTCATAGCCAGCGGGATTAGCAATCCTTAGATCGTGGCCGAACTGAGCGGCCGCGAGTGCGAAGCTATTCGGCACCGCCATCGGCAGCGGTTTTGGATGCCACGCCCACGTCAGCAGAGCCTTTTTCTTCCCGGCTCCCAGATGCTCACGGATGGTCATCATATCCGCCATCGACTGACACGGATGATGCATTGCAGATTCCAGGTTAATGATCGGTACGGACGCAAATCGAGCGAATGCACTTAGGATAGGATCGGTCCGCTCGACACTCCAGTCCTCCAACGCAGCAAATGTGCGAACGCCAATAGCTGAAACATACCGCTCGAGTACGCGGACAAATTCCTTCAGATGCTCGGTCTTGTTCCCGTCCATCACCACGCCATCGCGATGCTCGAGCGTCCATGACGTTCCCCCGGGTTCGAGGATCACAGCGTCTCCGCCGAGTTCGTAAATACCGACCTGCATCGACGCCCGCGTACGTAAACTTGGATTAAAGAAAACAAGAGCGACCGATTTACCGGACAACGCCTTCGTGCTCAGACGATCGGATTTCAGCGCAGTGGCACGTTCTATGAAGGCCGCGAGTTCATCCGTGGTGAATGCCGAGGTTGTTAAAAAATCCTTATTCATTTCTTCCCGTCAATCTCTTCAATGAAATGTCTAAGATCTGGCCGATACGATCTATCGTTATGTCTGGCGATGGGTATTTCCCGACGGTCCCGCTATCGAGAGCATAGTGCCCCTGCATAGGGAACACCGTTGTCACGGATTTGCCCCATATATCCTTGATCGCTGACAGAATACGTACCTTGTCGTCCACGAGCACGTAGTGCACAGCAGGGAAGCGCCGTTCAACGTCCTTGAGTTCGTGCTCTTTGTGGATATAGATGAGTATATTCCCGTCGACAGCTTCGAAGAGTCCCGAACGCTCGACCTTCCGAGGCTGAAATACGACATCGCCGTCCGTCATTATCACGACCTTTCCCATTTGCTTGCAGTGATCAATAACGTCCAACGAGTTCGGAAACAGCCTGTTCGCAAACGGGTAGTTGACGAGATAGGTAGAAACGGCCAAAAGGTGAGAATCATACGGGTGCTCAACCCGATATCGCTGCAATGTACCAAGATAGTCGGCGTAACCGCACTCCAATCGTAGCTCTTCGAAGATCTCCCAATACCTGTTGCTGCGATCCGCTCCCACCTCCTTTACCAGGTACCGACGCAGATCCTCCGTCACGCGGTCGTTATCGAGGAGCGTGTTATCAACATCAAACAGGAAAACGACCTCTTCCATTGATCTAAGCGTTATTAAGGACGTTTACAAAGCTAGCGAGTTCGTTTTCGGTTACGCACAACGGAGGAAGCAGCCGCAAAATGTTCGGAGCGCTGGATGTGCCGCTGATGATCTTATGCTCAAGCAGGTTCGCGTGTATCGGTGAACAAGGTCCGTCAAACTCAATGCCGATCAAGCATCCTTTACCGTGGACCGCGACTACACCCGGAGATCCTTCAAATGACTTGCGGAGGTAAGATTCAGCGGCTGCCGCATTCGCCATCAACTGATCGTTCACGATCGCTTCTAACGTCGCGAGTACAGCAGCCATGGCGATCATTCCTCCGCCGAACGTGGTTCCCAGATCGTTCTCCTTGATGCTGGAAGAGACCGCATCATTCACAAGGCACGCGCCAACTGGAATGCCGCTTCCGAGAGACTTTGCGAGTGTCACCACGTCCGGAACAACACCACCTGCATATTTCGACCCCGCAAAAAACCAATTGCCAATCCGCCCAACACCCGTTTGCACTTCATCAAAGATCAGTACCGCTCCGTGTTCATCGCATACCGATCGCAGTTCAGCGAAGAACTCCGGGCAAGCTTCGCGAACGCCCGCCATCGATTGGATCGGCTCGATGATCACGCCGGCAGTCTCGCCGTCGATCACGTCGCGGATGCTGTCGATCGAACCGAATTCTGCTTCAACATGATGCGGCACGTTCGGTTCGCCGACTTTTCGGTATTTTCCGAGGAAGGTGGCGGAGATCGAATCAGCGGTACGGCCGTGGAATCCTCCGGCAAACGACACGATCTTTTGTCGCCCGGTCGCCATGCGAGCCATCCTCATGGCGTTCTCATTGGCTTCCGTTCCGGAATTGCAGAAGAATGCTTTCCTTAACGCGTCGGGCGCTACAGAAACCAGCTTCTCAGCAGCGCGTCCACGAATATCCGAATAGACAAGATTCGAGTAGAAGAGAACGCGCTCAGCTTGTTGTTTGATCGCCTTCACCACGTGCGGATGCGAGTGGCCTGTACCGCATACCGCATGACCGCCGTAAAGGTCGAGATACTTCTCGCCATCACTCGTCCATACCCACGAACCAAGTCCACGCTCTACCGCAAGCGGCATTTTCTTGTACGTCGCGAGCTGATTCGCGTCCTCGATCTCTTTGATCCTTCCGAATGTGTCCTTTGCTTCGATCGCGTTCATGGGTTACCGCCTGTAAATACAAGTCCGGTCTCTTCATCAAGCCCGAACATTAAATTCATATTCTGGACTGCTTGCCCAGCTGCACCTTTTAAAAGATTGTCTATAGCCGAAAACACGACCACCTGAGATCCGCTGGTATGCCCGGAGATATCGCAGAAGTTCGTATTCTTCACCCAATTAATATCGGGTGAGCCGTCCATCCAACGCACGAAAAATGAATCTCTGTAGAAATGTTGGTAAAGATTCTGAACATCCTCGTTGGTCAGATTTACGCTTGTCTCGAAATAGCACGAAGCGAAAATGCCTCGTGAAACCGGAAGGCTGTGCGTCATGAACGTCAGTCCATTATCAAATCTCCCGACGGACCGTAGATGCTGTTCGATCTCAGGCACGTGCTGATGCGTGAATGGCTTGTACGCATAGAACGAATTCATCCGCTGCGGGTGATGCGTGTTCGCCGCCGCTTTTGCACCTGAGCCCGATGAACCGGTCTTGGCATCGACAATCACCCTACCAGTCAACAAGCCACTTTTCACGATTGGCGCCAACGCCAGTAGCGTCGCCGTCGCAAAACATCCGGGATTCGCGATGTACTGGGCAGTGGTGATCGCGTCCCGGCTGGTTTCGGTCAGACCGTAGACGAAGTCGGACTGTATCTGGCCCGGATGCTCAAGCTTATAGTACTTCGCGAAGGTCTCAGCTTCATCAATCCGAAAATCTCCCGAGAGATCAATAGCCTTTATCCCGGCCGCGAGCTGAGGGATCAGTTTCATCGCCTGTCCGTGCGGCAGGGCCACGAAAGCTATGTCTGCCTCAAGACTCGACAAGCCCTCTGGAGCCGATTCGAAAACAAGATCGGTAAGTCCGTTAAGGTTTCGATGTACCGCGCCCACGGACTTGCCTGCCTGCTCGTTCGCGGTCACCAGCACGATCTCAGCGTGCGGGTGAAACAGAAGGATCCGCAAGAGCTCGCTGCCGCCGTAGCCTGATCCGCCAAAGATCGCTACCTTGATCTTCTCGCTCATGCGTGTGCGGCCTCCAGCTTGAATGCGGCCTCGACCAATTCAAATAATCGCTTTCCGTCTCGGCGGGCATTTCCGGCCTTCAGACCAATGCGTGATGTTACGAACTCTTCGCCCATTGCCGAATCCGTTACGGATCCGGCCACAACGTCTATCGAAAGCCCCAGGTCGCGAAGCACCTCGACTCCGCCGATCACGCCTACATAGTCCGATGCACAAAACACAAACGACGAGATCGCAGATCTTAGCTCGGCGTTGCGAAGTATGGTCTCAACGCCGTATCCGCCAACTATACCGTCGCCAAGTTCGACGACGACCAGATCGGGATCCTTCGAATCCAGATGATTCAATAGCCCCTTCGCCATCGGAGCTAGATCGTCGCGATTCACTGTCGAGGGGAGGCCGCAATCCAGGAAACTGGCGGTGATGAAAGCTCCGTGGTCTTCCATGTTGAGCGTGTCACGAAGACAGGCAACGCCCGTCAGCTTTGCCGCTGCCACCTTATAGCCCGCGTTCGTCGCTTGTCGCACGATCTCGATACCGGCGACGGTCTTACCCGAGTTCATGCATGTTCCGGCAACTACGACGAGAGGGGCACGAAGCGTCAAAGATTCTGAATGAGTAAGGGCCTTGTCTTGAATGTTGATTGTAAAACCCTCGCTGTCACATACAGTTCCGAGCACCTCAACCTCGATCGCGTCGGAAAGGGAAGAGTGATGCCCCTGACATTCTCCGATCACACCGCCCATATTGAGAAGATGCAGTCGAGCGCCCGCAGCCACGGTCGCTGGTACAACTCCGACAAATCCCTTCAAGGCACGCCGTTCGCCAAGCACACCAAGAAGAACGTCGCCCGTATTGATCTTTGCGAGGCGTCCGCTCGGAAGTTCGAGATTGCCGTATGTAACACTTTCCGAGAGTGCACGAACTGCAACGACATCTCCCACGCTCGCGATGCGTTCGCCAAGGGTTATCCAAACCGCCTTACCAATGATCCTTGCCGGCGTCGTCGCTGACCCTACTTTGTCTATGTGGATCGTCGTGCTCATTTTTCCTCGAATAATTCCCACAGCCGCTTGACCACCGCCCGCTGTTCCTTCAGCCCCGTGACCGCAATAAAGATTGTGTCATCACCTGCGATCGTACCGACGATGTCATCGATCTTGGCGCCATCGATCCGTACTGCCGAAGCCGAGGCCAGGCCGGAATAGGTTTTTGCTACTATCATATGGTCGCCCGCGGTTTCAATACCGAGCGGCCCGATTCCAAAGGCATTTCCCGACCGCTCCGGCTGCGAGTAAGCCCCATTCATTTTTACGATCCCGAGTTCCTCGAGATCGC
This sequence comes from Pyrinomonadaceae bacterium, assembly GCA_039916585.1. Classification (GTDB taxonomy): domain Bacteria; phylum Acidobacteriota; class Blastocatellia; order Pyrinomonadales; family Pyrinomonadaceae; genus OLB17. The sequence goes on from JBDSLC010000143.1 coordinate 5,204, forward strand.
GGGAAACACTAGCCTGAGTCACCTCGAAGCCGTGATCGCGAAGTGTCTGGACGAGTTCAGATTGCCGTGCGATCCGCATCGCTCCGATCAGTTTCAAGATCGCATCCTGTCTTTCAGCCTTAACCATCAAAAACAATAGTGCCTACACGAACTGCATAGACAGTGCATAGATGTATAATATGCGGTCTCAAGTTGTAGGTCAACTAGAAAAGGCTGAGTTTTATTCTGAGGTATTTTTTAGGATTCTGGCGGAAATCGTAAATCAATTTAGTAGTTTCGCTCGAAAACTGATTGACGTTTGAGGCTGTTTGGTTAATGTTGTTATACAGGGTCTCGTCCGTTATGAGCCGGCCGATCGTGCCTTTTCCTGCCTGGGCATCGCCAAGGAGTGAGTTTATCCGATCGATGGTGATCCGGGCATCCTCATAGAGTTTGTCGTCCTTAAGAAACTTCCCAGCCGTTCCTTTTCCTTCCGCAAGATCGGTCGAGATCAGCTTGAAGTCATCAGCAATCGAATTGATCTTCGCAGCAGACGTACGGAGGTCTATGATCGCCGCTCGCGTCTCATTGTACAGAGCGTCGTCAGTTACAAATTTACCTGCCGTTCCTTTACCCGCTCGGATGTCTGTTGAGATCGCCTCAAGCTGAGACACCGTCTTATTAAGATTGTTGTAAAGCTCTGCGTCGTTAAGAAGTTTTCCAGCAGTACCGTCGCCGCGATTAACCTTGTCGAGAGTCGTCTGGAGCTTCGTTATCGTCAGCTTAGTTTCCGCTACAGTTGCATCCAGATTACGATAGAGTGACTCGTCATTCACCAAGGCGCCTAATGTTCCCTCACCCTGATTGGCTTTGTTCAAGATCTCGTTAGCGGGAACGGCTATCTTGTTGATCTGCTGAAGTAGATCGTTGCCGGTCTTGGTGAGCTGATTTATTGAGATGGCTTCGGTTGATTCCAGGACATGCCCCTCGTTAACCGGTGACCCCTTCTGCGTTCCCGGGGTGATATTTATGATCTTGTCGTTCGCCAGAACGCTGACAGCTATTAATTGAGCAGTTGAATCGCTTCGAATCCTTTCTGTGATCGGACGGTCGTTTAGCTCGCTATTCACCGCCATTACGGCCTCGATCTTCGAATCTTCCGGCGTGTCGGGCGGAAGCAGTGACACACTCTCAACCTTGCCGATCTTAACTCCCGCGATCTGGACTTCCGAACCTTCTTTTAACCCGTCCGCAGCCGCAAATCTCGCCTTAAGCCGCAGCTTCTTTTCGAACGGATTGAAATCTCCCGTCGAGTTAAGGACGAGGAATGCGAGTAGAGCCAAGCCGGCAAGAACGAATATCCCTACCCGGAGTTGGCTAAACGTAAGTTTCGGATTGGTCTGTGCCATGCTTCGCTAGTTCTTTCCGTACACGAAATTGTGAATATAGGGATCCGGGCTGCTGCGCAACTGCTCATCGGTGCCGTTAAACATTACCTTTCCATCCCGCAACATTATCACTTCAGTGTTTATCAGACAAAGCCTTTCACCTTCCTTCTCGAAGACAATTTCGCCGTTTTCGTTGATGATCGCGTACTCGGACGAAAGGTATCCGACGTTGTTCATCTCGTGCGTTACGAAGATCGAAGATACGTCCTGAAGATCGCGCAGCTTGATCGCAAGTTCGCATATAGTGCGGGCTGTCGGTGGGTCCAGGCCCGCTGTCGGCTCATCATAAAGCACGATCTCGGGATCGCCGACCAGCGCGCGGGCAATGCCGACTCTTCGCCGCATACCGCCCGAAAGCTCCGCGGGCATCTTATCGATCGCATCTTCAAGATCGACGAACCGTAGCATTCGACGAACCTCGTGCTCGATCTCCTCCTCTTCGACGTTCTGTTCGCGAAGGCGATAGGCGACGTTCTCGTAGACCGATATCGAATCGAAAAGTGCGCCTTCCTGAAACACCATTCCTATTTTGTAGCGGACCGGCATCATCTCTTCTTCGGTATACCCCGTAATGTCTTCGCCGTCGATCAAGATCTGGCCCGAGTCGGGCTTGAGTAGTCCGAGTATCAGTCTTATCGTTGTCGATTTGCCGCCTCCGCTGCGGCCAAGGATTAGTTTCGTCTCGCCTCGACGGACGCTAAAGCTGACGCCGTCAAGGATCACCTTGTCGTCGAAGGCAAGATGCACGTCGCGAAACTCAATAACCGGAGCAATGCGATTACGATCATCTATCGGCTCCTCGAAGTTAGTGATAACTTCGGTTCCGTCAGCCAAGATCGGTTCGTCTTTTTCGTCCTCGAGCATGTTTCTTATATCCGGCCAATATCGAGCAAATACTGCAAGGCTTTCGACAAGAAGAAGTCAAAGATGATCACCCATATCGACGCTATCACAACCGAATTCGTGGTTGACTTTCCGACGCCGACCGTTCCACCGCTGGTGCTTAAGCCTTTGTGGCACGCAACGCTTCCGATGACGAGTCCAAAGAAGATCGGCTTGACCACTCCGCCTATGATATCCGCTATCTGTATTCCGTTTCTCGCGGAATTGACGAAGACAGAGACTTCTTGATTGTAGAGTTGGTTGGCAACGATCGCACCACCCATAAGACCGAAAATGTCGGCCGCGACGGTCAACAATGGAAGCATCAATATAAGAGCAAGCAGTCTTGGTGCTACAAGCTTCCGATTCGGATCTGTACCAAAAGCTCGCATGGCGTCGATCTGTTGGGACACTACCATCGACCCAAGCTCAGCAGCGATGGCCGATCCAATGCGCCCTGAGACCATTAACGCCGTAAGAACCGGTCCCAGTTCACGGATCAATGAGGTTGCGACCGACCGCCCTGCCTCGTTTTGGATACTGTAATATTCGAGAGTCGGAAAAGTTTGCAGGACAAGAACGCCACCAGTGAAGAATCCCGTTAGAAGGACGATCGGGATCGAACCTACACCGATCAGGTCCATCTGTTTGATCCACTCGCCACCATATCTGGGGTGGCTGAACAAACCAGCGAAGGAACGCCAGATGAGAAGGCTGATCTCTTGGAGTTCGAATATGAATCTTGTAAATGGATTCATCAACAGCGGGGAAGATCGCGTAAGATGCTAAGTTCTGATGTTGTGTAGGTTACAGGAAAGAGAGCTAAACGCCAAACAAAAGAAGGTCGCCGCACGTGTACGACGACCGCAACCTTCGGAGGAAGTAAGCAAGTAAGAACTTAGTTAACCCGCTGCCGGTTCGGCAATTGGCGGATCCGCTCGAGCGGTCGCTCACCCCGGGGCAGTAGGCGACGCTGCTGATTATTCTCGCGCGCCTCAGCAACACGAGCGCGTAAGCCTCTGAACCGGACCAACTGCTCTGGAGTCAGGATCTTGCGAAGGTCTAGCTCGCTCTGAAATCTGATCCTGGATACTTCGGCCTGAGCCTGCTGGAACTGTCTGAGGCTTGTTTGAACCGCATTCTCGTCGAGTGCATCGCCGTAGATCGACATATCGAGAGCCTGGTTAGCCTCGCGCAATCTATATTGAGCCGCTTCCATCAGCGGTTTTCGATCGCGGTTCATAATCCGGATCTGTCGAATCTGATCCTTGGACAAGCCAAGATTCTCGAGCAAATTCGGTCTCGCTTCCTGCCTCTCGAACTGTGCCCCGTCTGGCGGCGGCGGTCCGTCTTGAGCCGATGCATCAACCGCGAAGATCGCAGCCGCAACAGCAAAGAGCATTAGTTTCGGGGAAAGTTGTTTCATAACTGTCACCTAGCTTGTTCCGATCTCCGCGAATATGTCGGCGAGTCGAAGTGAATCGTCCTCATCCTCATCTATCGAACTCATCACCGGGATCGCATCAGTTCGCTTCGCCTGCTGAACAGGTCTTGCTCTCGGTTGTCGAACGGGCGGTTTCGTGGCCGTCGAAACTTTAGTCGCCTTCGGTCCTTCCGTCAAAACCTTGCTAGGTTTACTCGTCTGATCGGCGCTAACGTCGGCTGGCAAAGGATTCACCACGGCAGTCCTACTCGGAGACGTCTTGGGCTCAGCATCGCGTGCCACTTCCGTGTAGCGCGATGGGCTGCCAATTATGAAGTACCCGGTGATAACCGCGACGACAATGGCCGAGCTAAGTCCGCCGAACGCAAGGGAGGGCCTAACGAAGAGCATCGTGCGGATATGCTGGAACCACGACACTGAAACGGCCGCTTCAAAGGGAATTACTATTCGGGGTGTCGGGAGCGGGTCAAACTCGGAACGCTTCCACTCGAACACTGGATAGCGGCTCTGGGAAAGCTCGGCAAAATCATCGATGCACGTTCCGCAATCCGCCAGGTGTACCTCGAACATCTCTCGATCGGACGACACCATCTCGTCATAGAGATACGCCAGCATATCGCCGCCATGAATGCACAAATTGTTTGCGTCAAAGCCTTTCATCCTAAACAACCTCGACCGGCAATCGGTCTAATTTCATTTTCAACTGCTTGAGTGCCGTGTACAAACGGCTCTTTACCGTACTCAATGGAAGTTCTAACGTGTCCGATATTTCCTGAAACGTCATCTCCTCAAACTCCTTCATCACAACTATCTGTCTAAGATCTACCGGCAACGAACTGACCGCTTGCCTGACGACTCTCAGCCTTTCTGATTGTTCAGCCTCCTTTCCCGGAGAGAACGAAATCGGCGCTACGAAGATCCGTTCGCTTTCACCCGACTCATCGTCCAGATAATCCTCGGCGCGTGATTTCGCACGCCTTTTAACTGTCAAACATTGGTTTACCGCGATCCGATGAAGCCATGAGGAAACCTTCGCTTCACCGCGAAATCGAGCTGCGTTTCGATAAGCCGCAATAAACGTTTCCTGCGTCGCATCCCGAGCCTCATCCTCACGCGTCAGCATACCAAAGCAGAGTGCGAAGATCTTTCGCTCCCACCGCCTCACTATTTCGCCGAAAGCCTCCGGGTCCTTACCCGAAGTGAGTTCGACAAGCTGTTCGTCCGCAAGGTCTTTGTACATCAGCTCGTGCAGTGAATTCTACTCCGATCGCCGCGACCGCCAAATACCTTGCGGTCACGGGTTTAGACGTAGCTTGTTCAACAAAAGTTGAGATTTTTCACCGTTTCGCTTCGCGTATCAGGTGGAGGTTACAGTAATGAGCAAGATTACATACAGAAGTGCCAGGCCCAATGACATTGAGAGGTTGGGCAAGATCGCCTATGAGGCGTTTTACAAGATTTCAGCGGAACACAACTTCCCGCCGGATTTTCCGAGCCCGGAAATCGGTATTGGATTAGCAGGTATGATGATCGGCCGCGATGACATCTTTCCGTCGTGGCTGAGAACGGGAAGATCCTTGGCAGCAATTTCCTGTGGGAAGCCGATGAGATCGATGGCGTAGGCCCGATCACGGTCGATCCAGGGGAACAAAACTCTTCGATCGGCCGCGAGTTGATGGAGCGAGTTATCCAGCGTTCGGCGGAGAACGGCAAGGCGGGCATCCGCCTCGTCCAGGCCGCGTATCATAACCGTTCGCTTGCGCTCTACACGAAGCTCGGCTTCGATGTTGTTGAGCCCTTGTCAGCGATCAACGGAACTCCGTTCACCGACGACATCGAGGGTCGTTCGGTCCGCCCATTGACGGAGAAGGACATCGAAGCCGCCAATAAGCTTTGCATCGCGGCGCATGGCATCAGCCGAAGGAACGAGATCGCAGGAGCCGCCCAAACGGGAGCCGGGATCGTGGTTGAAAATAACGGTAAGTTGTCGGGATACGTCACGCTGCTGGGATTCTTCGGTCACGCAGTCGCTCAAACCAACGACGATCTAAAGGCCCTGATCGGCAGCGGACGGGAAATTGCGGGAACAGGTTTTCTTCTCCCTACCAGAAATGGCGATGTTTTGAGATGGTGTTTTGAGAACGGATTGAGAATAGTGATGCCACTCTCACTGATGAGCAAGGGTTACTATCAAACGCCTCGCAGCCCATTCATCCCGTCGATCTTGTACTAAACAAAAGGGCGGGGAATGTCATCCTCGCCCTATTAGACTTTTAATTAGCATTTACCGAGTAGCCAGAAAACGACGATAAAGATAAGTATCGTCGATATTATACCGCCACCAAATTTCCAAGCTGCCGCTCCGGCCAAACCACCCTTCAATAGATCGTTCATTCCTTCTCTCCTCCCAACGTTCAATTTCGTATCAAAAGCGTCCATTTGGACTTACACGAAATATAGGAGAGCAATGAACGTACCAAAGATCCTTATTCCTTGTAGCCGATGATACTACCTTCGAACAGACCGGGCCGGTTTTGCTCGTAGGTTGCGAGGAAGTCACGAACTGCCTCTTCAGTACCAACGAACAGCGGATTCACCCCCTTGTAAACTTTGAATGCTTTGTCATGATCCGGAATCGGGACGTGTTCCACGTTCAATCCGAATCGATCCGCTATCTGGAAGATAGTTTTTTCAGCCACTAGAAACTCCCTTTCATAAGATCCAAGTTAATAAAAAGTTACGACTTAATAGGCTCGGGCGAAAAGTACCCGTTTCGGCGAATCCATGCCTGAGTAGACGCATTTCCCCGCCATCTCCGCTGAAAGTAGAGGGATGCAGCGGATCGTCGCCTTCGTTTCATTCTTGATCGCTTCTTCAGTTTCAGCAGTCCCGTCCCAGTGAGCCATGATGAATCCGCCCTTGTCGATCTGATCCTTAAAGTCGTCCCACGTATCTACGAGGAACGTATTCTCCTCACGAAACTTCATCGCGCGGTCATACAGATTCTCCTGAATTTCGTCGAGAAGGATGTTGATGCCAATAACGAATTCCTCAGGCGATTCGAAATTTATCGCGCGCGACTCTTTCGAAAGCAGATCGCGGCGAGCGACCTCCACAGCACCGGCGTCAAGATCACGCATCCCGATCCCGAGACGAATAGGAACGCCACGAAGCTCGTACTCCGCAAACTTCCAACCCGAACGCTGATTGTCGTTGTTGTCGTATTTGACCGAAATCCCCTTCGCCTTAAGTTCGCTCAAAAGCGGTTTGACCTTTTCGCTGATAGTCACCAGGTCTTCCGGTGATCGGTATATCGGAACGATCACGAGCTGTATCGGTGCAAGTTTCGGCGGAAGCACGAGACCGTTGTCATCGGAATGGGCCATGATCAACGCGCCCATCAGACGAGTTGATACTCCCCAACTCGTCGCCCACGCGTACTCAAGTTGGTTCTCCTTGTTCACAAACTGAACGTCGAAAGATTTAGCAAAATTCTGACCCAGAAAATGAGACGTGCCGGCTTGCAATGCCTTTCCGTCCTGCATCATCGCCTCGATGCAGAAGGTATCGACCGCACCCGCAAACCTTTCGCTCACAGTCTTAACGCCCTGTACTACCGGCATCGCCATCCAACCCTCCGCAAACTCCGCATAGACGCCTAACATCTGATGCGTTTCATCCACGGCTTCCTGCTCGGTCGCGTGAGCTGTGTGGCCTTCCTGCCAAAGAAACTCCGCGGTGCGCAAAAAGATACGAGTACGCATTTCCCAGCGGACAACGTTGCACCATTGATTGATGAGTAGCGGAAGATCTCGCCAAGACTGTATCCAACCCTTGTACGCGTTCCAGATCACAGTTTCAGAGGTCGGGCGAATTATGAGTTCCTCTTCGAGCTTTGCATTCGGGTCGACGACCAGCCCCTTACCATCCGGGTTGGCCTTCAAGCGATAATGCGTAACCACCGCGCATTCTTTGGCGAATCCCTCAGCGTGTTCCTCCTCTTTCTCTAGGAAAGATTTAGGCACAAAGAGAGGGAAATAAGCATTTTGGTGTCCTGTCGCCTTGAACATATCGTCCAGCGCACGCTGCATCTTTTCCCAGATCGCAAACCCGTACGGCTTGATCACCATACAGCCGCGAACGGCAGAGTTTTCAGCAAGGTCTGCGCGTTTAACGATCTCGTTGTACCACTCGGAGTAATTCTCCGACCTCTTAGGTAGTGCTGCTTTCGCCATAATGTGAATCTAGATATGTCAGATAAAACGAAAATAGTAATGGAAAACGAGGACTCATACAATTTTACAATCTCGTAATGAAGGAATAATCTGTCAGTTCGTGCCGCGAGAGCGGCCATTTTTTCTATGAGCGAGTTCAAACTGAACTTCCGCGATACGGAAACGGCTTTCGCAGATAAGACCACTCCCGAGTTGCTTGAACGCCAACGGCTGTTCAGGGTGATGAGTTCTCCGTTTCTCAATTCGCTCAGCACGACGGCCGCGACCTTCGCACTCAGCCTCGGACTTCCCGTAAAAGGCATCATCAAATCTACGGTTTTCGAGCTATTCTGTGGCGGCGAGACGATCGGAGAATGTGAATCGGCTATTGAAAGGCTCGGTCGATCGAATATCGGAGCGATCCTGGATTATTCGGTTGAGGGAAAGAGCACTGAGGAAGATTTCGACAAGGTCAAGGAAGAGATCGTTCGAACGATCGAGCGCGCGAAGGATGATCCGCATGTCCCTTTTGCTGTTTTCAAGGTGACCGGTATCGCTCCCCTCGGCACGCTCGAGAAAATGAGCCACAAGAAAAAGCTCGACGCGAAGGGCCAGGCGAAATGCGAACGCATCCACACTCGCGTCAACGAGATTTGCGAATACGCTCACTCGATCGGGCAGCCGGTCTTTATCGATGCGGAAGAATCATGGATACAAGATGCCATTGATCGGCTAGCCACCGAGATGATGGAGCGATATAACCAGGAAACTGTGATCGTCTACAACACGATCCAGCTATATCGGAATGACCGTCTGCAGTTTCTAAGGGAATCACGGCGGAGGGCGGCGGATGGAGACTATTTTTTAGGCGTGAAACTCGTTCGCGGTGCGTATATGGAAAAGGAACGCGAACGGGCGGGCGAGCAGGGCTATCCGTCCCCGATAAACGCCACCAAGAGAGATACCGACGACGCCTACGATGCCGCCGTCGAATACTGCCTCAAATACATCGACCGCGTTTCAATGGTCGCCGGAACCCATAACGAAACCAGTACGCAAAAGCTGGTTCACTTGATGTATGAAAAACGCACCGTTCCCGACCACCATCACATCAACTTTTCGCAACTTTACGGGATGAGCGACAACCTTTCTTACGTGCTGGCAAAGAATGGCTACAACGTCTCGAAATATGTGCCCTACGGGCCGGTCGAAGACGCCCTCCCTTATCTGATCCGCCGCGCCGCCGAGAACACCGCCGTCGCCGGACAAGTCAGCAGGGAACTCGACCTAATAAACACCGAATTAAAACGCCGCCGGGCGGGCTGATCGGCTTCCCTTTTTCTTGTTTTCTTCTTTCGAGGTTCTCTCAGTTATCGGAAACCCAGCAAAAGCCTAACGGACCGGTCCGAAACCTCGCCGTCCCAACTCGTTGGGTCAAATTCAACGGCCGGTGAGTTCCCAAGCCGCGAAACCGGTGTGCTTTCAAACGCCCGATCGGTCAACGCGATGTGCGGGATCTCTGCCGTCAACGTTTCCGGCGACGCGAGAGCCAGCTCCGCATAATCGATCTCCGGAAAAAGATCCCGAAAGACCCGCAGGTGCCACACTGTCTTGCCGCCCCGCTCCTCGATAGCAAGAACACGGATCAACCCAAATCCGCTTTCGATCTGAAATACCAGAAAGTCACCAGGTAGGAATCCTTGTACGTTCGGCATAGCCAAATAGTAGATATTCCGAAGGCACTTCGCAATCGCCCTATCTCTTTGTTACTTAGTCGCGATTCAACTAAAATTGTACTTTTGTACAAAGTATGACGCAGACATATATCGAACAGTTGAAGGATCAAGTCGGGGAAACGGTCACGCTGAAAGGCTGGCTCTATAATTCGCGCTCAAGCGGAAAGCTCGTGTTTATGCAGCTCCGCGATGGAACGGGAATCGTCCAATGCGTGGTTTTCAAGGGAAACGACGAAGAGATCTTTGAAAAGGCGAAGGGGCTGGGGCAGGAATCTTCGATCATCGTCACCGGAACCGTCAAAACCGATGACCGTTCATCGATTGGAGTGGAATTGGACGTGACCGGTTTAGAGGTGCTGCAGAACGTCCATGATTATCCGATAACGCCGAAGGAACACGGCACAGAGTTTTTGATGGACCATCGGCATCTTTGGATCCGTTCGAAAAAGCAGCACGCGGTTTTGAAGATTCGGCATACGGTCATCAAGGCCGTTCGCGATTATTTTGACAACAACGGATTCACGCTTGCCGATACGCCGATCTTTACGCCCGCTGCGTGCGAAGGTACCACGACGCTTTTTGAAGTAGATTACTTCGGCGACGACAAGGCATATCTTACGCAGAGCGGTCAGCTTTATAACGAAGCCACTGCGGCCGCGTTCGGTAAATCATACGCGTTCGGTCCCACGTTCCGGGCGGAGAAATCTAAGACGCGACGGCATCTGACGGAGTTCTGGATGGTCGAACCCGAGGTCGCATACGCCGGATATGAAGATATGATGGATCTCGGCGAAGGCCTGATCCTGGCGATCGTCGACGCGGTTCTGAAAAACCGTCCGGAGGAATTAAAAACGCTCGAACGCGACACGACCGTCCTCGAAGCGATCAAAGGCCCCTTTCCGCGTCTGCATTATGATGATGCGGTGAAGATGCTGCAGGAAGGGCACGCCAAGGGCGAAGTTGAGAACAACTTCGAGTGGGGCGGCGATTTCGGAGCTCCGGACGAGACTTATCTTTCCAAACAGTTTGGCCTGCCGGTATTCGTCCACCATTTCCCGACCGCCATCAAGGGCTTCTATTTCGAGGTCGACAAGGATCGCCCCGAGTGCGCTCTTGGAATTGACCTGCTCGCTCCCGAGGGATACGGCGAGATCATCGGTGGCGGCGAACGCGCAGCCGATCTCGACTATCTGATCGAACAGCTAAAACATCACGGACTCGATCAGGAAACCTTCCAATGGTACCTCGACCTCCGCCGCTTCGGGTCCGTCCCCCACGCCGGCTTCGGTATGGGCATCGAACGCTGCACCGCCTGGATGGCCGGCATCGAACACGTCAGAGAAACGATTCCATTTCCGCGGATGCTTTATAGACTGAGGCCATAGTCTGCTATGGTCGAAAATCACCACCTTGAGATTGCCAGTAAATATGGCGACTGCGGAAGCTGGGCGGTTTGGGCGAATGTCGGCCTAGCGCCAAAATCAAACGTCGGGGATTTAACTATTTAGATCATAAAAAGAACTTTGATCTGCTAAATCAGTTGAGCCCCAACGTTGTGATGGTAGGACTGAATATTTCGAGAGGTGTGGACCATACTTTTGCCAATTTCCACGAGTAGGTTATCGGGGATTTAGTGCCAAACGTTGTCGTCATCGCAGGACCAAACGGAGCAGGGAAATCTATGCTCGCTCCGGGACTGCTGCGCGACACATTGAAGATTCCCGACTACGTGAATGCTGATACGATCGCCCAAGGGGGGATCTTGCCCACACCGCCGCCCGAGATCCGCCATCGGGTCCTATGGGCCGAAGAAGGTTCCGAGGTTGTCGAACTCGGTATGCCCGCATTCCACGAAACCTGGGTAGAACACGAGATAACGTTGCCGACCGGCGATGTCAGACGCGACCGCGATTTCAACGGTCCGCGGTTCATTCATCACATCGCTACGGACTTTCCTGATTCTTGTGTAAGAGATACGGGAGTCAATGCCGCTTCCGGTGGTGTTTGCGACGTTAAAGTCATCAGATCGGGGAATGAGGCTTTCGTGCCAGAGTTATTCGCTGAAGAGCGTGAAACGATTTTCGGCTTTGTCCTCCATGGCGAGATTCGATCGACAAGTTCGAACAGAAAGTTCTCTACCGGTGAGTCGTTCGTCGAAGGTAATAAAGCGATCGGGCAGCAGTACGAATGCTCAGCCGGCACGGAGTGTTTCTTGCCGCATTCTGATGACTATTTCTTTGACGGAGGGGTCTTGACTGATTCTGACTTGGAGATGGTGTTCGAACCCGACGAATCCTTAACCTGAGGTTTGTTGCCGTTAACGTATTTTGAATACGAGATCGTGTTATCCGACCCGTACGTTACGATTTCTGTTGCCGCAGCCCCGACGATCTGGTTCCTGCTTCCGTTCACCATGATCTGACTGCATACGCCGATCAACGTAATTTCATTTCCGCTTCCGTTTATCATGACGCGGTTATATTCCTTACAGTTCAGGTTCTTCTTACCGTCGTCTTCGTTCGCAAACAGGGTCGCTCCTTGTTTAGAAGTATCCGCCGTTACAACGTCCGCCGGGTCGATCGGCTCGGGTGTTTGCTTGACGATAACCGGTGTCGGGCTCGGCTGAAAGTCCTCGACGCTCTTCTTGGCAATTTCGGATTGGACTTCGCATCCGGTAAACACAAGAACGAAAAACGCGACAATTGTGATTAAGGGTCTTCTCATTACTACTACTGTAAATTTTTCGACACCGCTTCCTGTAATCGCCGGCGATGTCGCAGTTCCCGGATCTTCGCGCCTAGCTCTCGGTTCGACAGTTCGATCGCTCCCATCGAAACGGCAGTGTGTCTTCCATCCGCAGTCAGGTCGAAATGAGGTGTGCTCTTCGCCTGAAACCATTCGCGCCGCATTCCCATTGATTCGGCGAACTCGACCAATTCCTCGACCGAGTCCGCGATCAAATGACATGAAGGGCCGTGCCGCCATCCATAATCCCGAAGGCCGTCGACATATACAGCCACGCTTATTTCTTCTTGGCGATTTCCGTCCCGACATCCGTTGAGCCCGCACTGCCCCATTTTCCGTTAAGTGTCCCGTCGGGGAGGACGTCATAACCAACGAAACCACACCTCGCTCCGCCGATACCTACTGCAACCATGTCAGCTCCTCGGATTCCAAAACCCGTCAGCGTGTTGCCAGTATTCCACTGGAAGTTGTAACCAGCACCTTGCTTCTTTACGTTCAGCTTGCCGTTGTATGATTTTCCGTCCGGACTCGAGCCTTTAACATCGTAGCTTCCTTCCAGGTCGCTTCCGCTCGTACGACTTGCGGTTTCCGTCTCAGCCTCGTTGACGCCCCAATAGCCAGCCTTTCCGTCCAAGTTCCCATCCGGTTTTATCTGATAGAGAACAACACCGCATCCCTTGCCGTCGCTGCCTTCGGAGAACGAGACCCCGACTGAGCTGCCACCCTGAACGCCGACTCCATCGTAAGCTTTCTCACCGCTCTTCCAGCTAAATTGATAAACTTCGTCACGTTTCGTGACGGTCAGATCACCGCCGTATTCTCCGCCGCCGCCTTCATTCTTACCACTGACCGAATAGCTTCCGCTGATATCCTTGGTTACTGCAGGAGCGGTCTGATTTGCGGGTGCCTGAACGGAGTTTGTTGCAGCCGTGTTCGTTATGGGCGCATTGGAACTGGAAGTTTGGTTACAGCCGACTGCAACGAAGATCGCAACCGCAGCGGCGATCATTAACGAAGTGGTGTTGAGCGATTTGTTCACTATAATTTTCTCCTAGAAATTGTGTTGAAGCTACCGAACGATATAATAGAAGTGTATCCCGATATATCCAATAGCATGAGCAATCTTCTGCGATTCATTTCGTTACAAGTAGCGCTGATTCTACTTCTCGCCATTTTTGCTGTCGGCCAGCGCGATTTCGATACCACAGTCATCCTCGTTTCCATCGACGGCATGCGTGCGGACTATTTAGAAAAGTATATGCCGCCTGAACTGTCTCGGATGGCCGCCGAGGGTGTTCGAGCCAAGTGGATGCAGCCTGCCTTTCCGACAAAGACCTTCCCGAATCATTACACGATCGCGACGGGGCTCTATCCCGAGAACCATGGACTTGTCGAGAACAATATGTGGGATCCGGAAACACGTAAGACGTTTTCCCTTAATGATAGAAATGCCGTTGAAGATCCGATGTGGTGGGGCGGCGAGCCGATCTGGATAACAGCTCAGAAACAGGGACGGATCGCCGGCGCCTTCTTCTTTCCCGGTACTGAGACTGCTATCAAAGGGATGCGACCGAAATACTTCAGAGCATACGACGGAGAAGTCCCGAATGAAGAGCGTGTTGATACAGTTCTTTCGTGGTTTGATCTCCCGCGTCAACAACGCCCGACGATGATCACTTTATATTTTTCCGACGTTGACGATGCAGGACATTTATTCGGGCCCGACGCCAAGGAAACCAGAGACGCACTATTCAAGGTGGATAAGGCGATCAGACGCTTGAACGACGGGCTAATAGCAAAAGGTGCCGAGAAGATGACAAACGTCATTATTACGTCAGATCATGGAATGGCCCCATACAAAATGAGGGATTCGATCGTCTTGGATCGATACTTTGACACGAGCGATGCCGCAAAGATCTTCTGGACCGGCGAGTTCTCGCAGATATATCCAAAACCGGGAATGGAAGACAAGATATATCAGGCTATCCGCTTACATCTGCCACCGACTGCGAAGATATACCGACGTGCTGATATTCCGAAACGATTCAGACTTTCTCACGCTAAGAGACTCGCTCCGCTTGTGGTGATCCCAGAGCCGGGCACCGTGATCACGAATAAAGAGCGTTGGTCTAAGGCCGAGCGTGATGGAACTCTCGATAAAGTTCGAGGGGGCCATGGCTATGACAACACCAGTCCGCTACTGCGCGCGACTTTCATTGCGGACGGGCCAGCATTCAAAAACGGTTATCTCTTGGAGCCCTTTGAATCGGTTGACGTTTACAACTTGATGGCGAAGATCCTGAAAATAAAGCCCGCTAAGAACAATGGGAAATGGAAACGCATCAAAAAGGTTTTGAAATGATCACTCTGCGGATCGAACGGTAAGAACTGCGATCTCGGGCGGAACCATGAACCGGAAAGGGAGAATGCTCGTACCCACGCCCGTCGTAACGAAGATGTCGAGCCCATTATCACGAACGTGTCCGGCTGCGTATTTCTGACCATAACCCGACGGCACGATCGGGCGTCCGAGCACCGGCAGCCACACTTGCCCGCCGTGTGTATGTGCTGCGATCATCAAACGCATATCTTTGGAGATGGGTTCAGGCCCGTTTATGATCGGAGCGACGTCAGGGCTGTGTTCGAGCACCAAAATATCACCAGCACCTTCTGTCGCAGCTAGCAGCTTGCGTGCATCCTCGTGGAAATCTTCCCAAGCCTTGATCTTCAGCTGATCCTTTAGGCCGAGGATTCTGAGAAGGGCTCCGTTCTTTTCAACGACCGCTACTTCACCATCAAGCACCTTAATACCATTTGCATTCAATGCCTCTGCTATCGCGCCATCGTCGTGCCAACCGTCATGATTTCCTAGAACCGCGAAAACCCCCAGCTTCGCATGAAGGCCTTTAAGGCTAGCGGCGATCGTATCTACCGGCATTCGAAGCGCCCGTTTACCGTCAGAGCGTCGCGGGCCGGTTTGCGAAACGTAATCACCGAGCAGAACAACGAGGTCTGGATCCTGCGCATTTGCGGCATCAACTACGCGACGGATCTTTGCTTCATCCACACTGTTTGATCCGCCGTGGATGTCCGATATAGCAATGATCTTAATGCCGTCGAACGCAGGATTCCACTTCGATATCTTCAGCTCTGCAGAATTGATCACCAGTCTCTGCGGTTCGATAAAGTAGCTGTACGCGAGCGCGGTCAAGGCGACTCCAACGACACCCGTGAGAATCAATACGCTCCGTCGCTTTCTATTCTTTATCGGAGGAATATCAGACTCCATCTAAGCAGGAAAGTATTCATTCCAGCGCCGGTCAACCAACTTTGCAATCTCGTCGCGAACCTCAACCTCTTTTGGATACCACGGCTTCATTCGTGCATCAATGACAATCGGCGCGGTGTACCAGACATGGTTGTTCTTAAGTTCGACGTTCTTAGCGTAGATATCGGTTGCTGGATTGAACCGCGTCCACGTTGCCCATAGGAATTTGTCAGTTGTTCTCGCATACGTAACGTCATCGTGAATCACCACTAACTGCCAATCATCGAATTGACCGCTGGCCGCGATACGCTGGCCGAAATCTTCTTCGTCCGCATACGCGGGACCGTCGATCACCAGACACCCGCCGCAGAAAGGTTCCGCACTTCGAATCCCGGATGGAAGTTCTCCACTGAAATTTCGCGGAAGATCCCTTTTCGCCTCGCCGGTGCCCATCAAGATCGCCTTGCTTCCGTGGTTGATCTTGCCCGATGCGTAATCGAGCGTGTCGAATGCGGTCTGCGAGAAGATGAATAGATCGCGATGCCATTCGACCCGGGCGAGAATGTGTTCGAAGAGAGATTTGAAATCTCGCAAGTCTTGAGACTTGTCAGTAAGAAGAAGGAACTTCGTGAGTGATAATTGTCCTTCGCCTAATATTCGGAATCCGGCCGACAATGCCTCGCGGGAATATCTTTCCTTTACGACCGCCGCGGCGAGCGAATGAAAGCCCGTCTCGCCGTAACTCCACAGATCCTTCACCGCGGGCATCACAAGTGGGAATAGCGGCGAGAGCAACTCCTGCAGATAGTCGCCAATGAAAAAGTCTTCCTGCCGAGGCTTACCGACGACGGTCGCCGGATAGATCGCATCCTTTCGGTGAAAAACTGCGTCGGCGTGAAAGACAGGATAGTCGTGGGTAAGCGAGTAGTATCCGTAATGATCACCGAACGGACCCTCCGGTCGACGTTCGTGAGGCGGTACGTGGCCGCAGATCGCAAACTCAGCTTCGGCTATAAGCCGATGTTTCCCCAGTGGACTCTCCGCTACCCCGATCTTCGAGTCAGCCAACAGAGACGCGAGCATCAATTCCGGCACGTCCTCCGGCAATGGAGCGATCGCCGATAATATCAACGCGGGGGGCCCGCCCAGAAAGATGGTGACTGGCAAGGCCTCCCCCTTCTGCTCAGCTTCGAAGTAGTGGAACCCGCCGCCTTTGCCGATCTGCCAATGGATGCCAGTGGTCGACCTGTCGTACCGCTGGATCCGATACATCCCCAGATTTGGCTTGCCGGACGTCGGACTTTCGGTATAGACGAGAGGCAGTGTTATGAAATGGCCGCCGTCTTCGTGCCAGAGTTGGAGAAAAGGGAGCTTCTCAAGATCGACCGCCGTTTGTCGGGATTCAAGAATCGGAGCGTTCCCGACGCGTCGCGTACCAAGTTTCAACCCGGTCATTGCCATATCGCGATAGCCCCACAACTTCCCGAGCTTCGGCGGTACAAGATCCTCGACCATATGAACGGCACGTTTAACGAAATCCTGCGGCCGTTTTCCGAACGCGATATCGATCCGCTTCTTTGTGCCAAAAAGGTTTGTAACAACCGGAAATGCTGAGCCTTTTACGTTCGTGAAAAGCAAGGCCTTTCCTTGCTCATCAATGACCCGCCGATGGATCTCGGCAAGTTCGAGGTAGGGATCGACCGCTGCAGAAACTTCCAGGATCTCGTTCTCCTTTCGGAGCTCTTCAATAAATGTTCTTAGGTTTCGGTTCACGATAGATGTCAGATCAGAGTTCAATTGAAGCAAAGGCTAGGCGAATCGGCAACCAAACTGCGATATTTGTCTCCCGACCCGACAAACCAATCTCAAAGTAGTCGCATCAGAAGATTCGTTCTTAGCTCGGCCCACTAAACCATTGAAATAATTGAAATTATGCGAGTTCTCGTATTTGGTTTAACTCTCCTCGTTTTTCTTGGCTCGGACTCCTTTGGTCAGACGGCTGCAGAGATGAAGGCCGGCGGCGATGCCGAACGGGCCGCCATTGCTGCTTACCGGGCTAAAGCTTATCCGAATTTTCTCAAGCAAATGGAGGTCGCGAATCGGAATCGACCGAATCACCCTCGTTTGATCTACAACCTCGCTCTTGCATTCGCTCTGAACGGGCGAACGGATGATGCCATTCTGTCTCTAAGGCGACTTACGAAAATGGGGATCGGGTACACTTTTGATAAGGATGAAGATCTCAGGCCCCTACGCGCGGATGAACGGTTTGAAAAGATCGTTGCTGCGGCAGCGGCCAATCTGCAGCCGATCAATGCAAGCACGCGAGCCTTGGAACTCCGCGACAAGAGGGCGATCGCCGAGAGTGTCGCGTACGATGCGAGATTGAAGCAACATTTTGTAGGCAGCATACATAAGCGAAAGATCGTCTCGGTCGATTCGAAGGGAGCAGAGAGCGACCTTTCATCCACGTCTGATGGTCTATTTGCGGCACTGGGGATGAAAGTGGATGAGAGCCGCGGATTCCTATGGGTCGCGAGTTCCGCCGTTCCGCAGATGAGCGGATTTTCAGCAGCCGACAAAGGCAAGAGTGGGGTCTTCAAGTACGACATTAGAACTCGAAAGCTATTGAGGAAGTATCTGTTGCCCGAAGGCGAGCAGCATATGCTGGGTGACGTTTGGATCGATCGCAGCGGTAATGTGTTTGCAACTGACAGCGTTTTCCCAAACATCTACCGCATTGACCCGGCGAGGGGGGACCTGGAGCTGTTCATTGCATCCGATCTTTTTGCGTCCCTTCAAGGAATCACCGGCGGCGCGAACCGAAACGATATCTTTGTTGCGGATTACGCCAAGGGCTTTTTCCGTATCGATGTTTCGACGAAAACAATCACACAATTGAAGCCGGACGTAAACGTTACGCTGCTTGGAACAGACGGACTTTATTTCTATGGCGGAAAGCTAATCGCGATCCAGAACGGCATCACGCCGAATCGCGTAGCCGCATTTACCCTGGCTGGGCATCGTGTGACAAATACCACCGTCCTTGAAACCAACCACGCCGATTTCCTTGAACCGACCCTCGGATACATCGACGGGGACGACCTGGTATATGTAGCCAACAGCCAGTGGCCTCTCGTCAATGAAAATGCTGAACTTCAAACCGAAAAACTGCGCAATCCTGTGATCCTACGGCTGAACCTGAAGAAGGCCTTGGCAAAGTAGCTACTGCACGTCTCCCTTTCGCAGAGTCGGACTTTCGATATCTAGATCAGACGCCCTTATTACCTCGATCTTAGTCGTCGGAAACCGCTTGGCCAGATCATCCTTGAACTTAGCGTAGTCACCGACGATCAAGATATCGCCGGCGACGAAGTACTTCTTAGCGTAATCCTTCACCGCCTCATTCGAGACACCACCGACACTTCCCATATAGGCGTTAAGTTCTGACGTGCTGACGCCCAGCGAGTAAAGGTTGGCGATCGCAGACGCGATTCCACTATTTGTCTCCAGGTTCCGACCGAACGTACCGGTTAGCACCGCCTTTCGCGGTTCGAGTTCGGGACCTGTCGTCGACGTATCTCCAAGCCGTCTCAACTCGGCTATGATAAGTTCTGCGACCTCGGCCGCAGAAGTGTCCTTAGTCTGAGTAGATACTGAGAACGTGGGCGGTCCATTTCGCCACGAAAACGAGCTTCCGGCTCCGTAGCTTAGGCCGCGTTTTATTCTGATCTCCTGATTGAGTCGGGACGAATAGCCGCCACCGAGAAGGGAATTAAGCACCGAAGCGGTATAGAAATCTTTGGTGTTTCGCCCACCCCCGTATACCTGCTTGAAATAGTTCACCGACGCCTGTCCGGATTCGGGAAGGTCGATCACCAGAAAGCGAGAAAATACCGGCATGATCGCGGGGCCAACCGAACCTTGTCCCCAACCTCCGCTGCTGTACTGGGAAGTCTTGCCCGTATTAGTCCAAGTGCCGAAATATTTTTCCGCTTCGGCGACTGCCTTTGTCAGAGTGATATCGCCGACGAAGATCAAAACAGCTCCCGCCGGACGATAGTGCTTCTGGTAGAACGCCTCAATATCTCCTTTTGTGATCGATTGTACGCTTGCAGGAGTTCCGCCGACCGGATGCTCGCGAAAGGTGTAAACGCTTGATGCGTACGAGGCAAGAGAAGAAGGTTGGCTCAACGATGATTTGAGTCCATCGAGGGCTTGCTTCTTCAAAAGGTCTATCTCAGATTGCGTAAAAGAAGGATTGCGGACAACGTCCGAAAAGATCTCCATTCCGGTATCGAATCCGGATGTGAGAACGCCCATTCCCACATTTGCGGTATGCCATTGAGCGAATCCGGATATTGAGCTGGCGTTAAATTCGGACTGCTCAGCGATCTCCGTCGCAGAGCGGGTCTTCGTGCCCTTGGTTAACAACGAGGCCGTCATACGGGCGAGACCTGCTTTCTTCGCGCCTTCCTTGTCACCGCCAGCGTT
Source organism: Pyrinomonadaceae bacterium (assembly GCA_039916585.1). Classification (GTDB taxonomy): domain Bacteria; phylum Acidobacteriota; class Blastocatellia; order Pyrinomonadales; family Pyrinomonadaceae; genus OLB17. The sequence goes on from JBDSLC010000143.1 coordinate 25,414, forward strand.
AAAAAGCAGAGTCGCGGATATCGATGGAACGGCTCGCCGTTCGACGACTGCGATCTTCAATCCGTTCTTTAAGGTTGCTTCCTTCACTGCAGGAACCTGGACGCTTCGTGCTGGACCGGGATCGGGAAGTTGACCCTCGGCGATAGAGACGGACAATGCGGCGAATACCGCTGCGGCAAATATGTAGCTCAATTTGAATCTGCTCATTGTACGACCTCCTCTGCCTTGGCTGGGGCCTGCTTATAAGTGATCACGACGCGATTATTGGGCTTAAAGTATTGGTTCATCACACGCTTGATGTCAGCGATCGTGACGGCTTGAATCGAATCGATCTCTGTGTTGACTGCCTTCGGATCGCCGCTATAGGTGATCGCTCTTTCAATCTGGATCGCCTTGCCGTCGTTCGTTTCGCGAGTGCTGATCGCTCCGGAAATATAACCATTCTTCACCTTCGCGAGTTCCTTTTCCGTCACACCGTCATTCTGTATTTTCGCCAGTTCCGCGAGTAATGCTTTTTCAAGTTGGTCTGATGTTCCTTTTTCAGAACCGATACCGACGAACGACATTCGTCCACCTTCGGCATTAAGTGTGAGGCCGAGGGACGCTTGTTGCGCGATCTGTTGTTCGCGAACCAGCGATTGATAGAGCCGCGAACTCGTCCCGCCACTAAGGATCGTTGAAGCAAGTTTGAGGGCCGGAATGTCAGGACTTGTGGTCTTCGGCGCCTGATAGACGATGGCCACGGCCGGGAAGGGAACTCGCGGGCCAGTTTCGCTATATCGCCGTTCGGTAGTCCATTCCGGTTCGGTTTCTGTGACACGCGGTATTGAACCGGTTGGCCTAGGAATAGAACCGAAATACTTATCGACCCAACCGTCAGCCTGCTTTTTCTCAAAATCGCCAACCAGTATTAGTACTGCGTTATCAGGACGATAAAATGTTTTGTAAAACGTCTCTGCATCGGCTCGCGTCGCAGCACTGAGCTCGTCAAGGTTACCGATCACCCCACGACGATACGGATGCTTCTGGAACGTCCTGTCGTCCATCAACCAGAAAAGTTTTCCGTACGGCGGGGCAAGCACGCCCTGACGATATTCTTCCTTTACGACCTCACGTTCGGAGGCAAAGCTCTTTTCATCAACGTTAAGGTTGACCATCCGATCGGCCTCAGCCCAGAGCAGGCGTTCAAGATGATTCGACGGAACTACCTCGTAATAGTTCGTAAAGTCGGGCCAGGTTGAGGCATTGTTGAATCCGCCCACGTCCTCCGTTAGCCGGTCAAACTTCTCGTCCGGCATATTCTTCGTGGCCTTGAACATCATATGCTCGAACATATGAGCGAACCCGGAACGACCGGGGGGGTCGTTCTTTCCACCAACGTCATACCAGACGTGGATCGAAACGGTCGGGTTCGAATTGTCCTGAACGGTCACGATCCGAAGCCCATTCGCAAGCTTCCTCTCCTTCAGATCGATCGGCTGTACCTTGATCTGCCCAAAGGACACCGCCGCAAACGCCAGACAGACAGCAAACGCAAATAAAGGGTTCCTCATATATTGATCTTATGCCGACCATAACTACGCGAACAACATCTGATGGGTTTCAGGATGATCGCTCAAGCAAAATCCCAACAGAATAGCCGCTATTTAAAGCTTCGTTCTGCGTGACCAACTTTAAAATTAAGGGTTTGTGCAATTTTATGCTTCGGGTCGGGCTGCCATCGGCTGATTCTGCCGGAAGAGAGCTTGTGAAAAATGTGGCACGTGCCACATTTCGGTGAACAAACCAACCACCGAAAAGAAAATAATGCAGTAAATACGGGCACGATTCACTATGCGCGGTCTGCTGATCACTACAAGTGTGGCACGGGCCACATCTTCTGTTGGGGTACATCAGCCCGCGCATGAGCCGGATTTGAAACGGTATTTTAGACGTCCGATAGGCGCTCTTTAGGCGGTTTGAAACGCGCTTTAGGGGGTCCAGTCGCACGCTCGAGCGGGTTGAGAATCGGCGAAATTTCACCACCTTCACCGCCCGCCCAACCGACTCTGCCGCCGCTACTCCAACGTCGCCCACCGCACCATCCGCCAGATCCGTTACCGCCAGCTCACCCAGCGGCTTTACGGATGGGTACGCGGTGTCTCGTTGCTAACCGTTAAGCGTAATCGTAGAAGCCCTTTCCGCTCTTGCGGCCGAGCCAGCCGGCGTCGACGTATTTTTTCAGGAGCGGGCAGGGGCGGTATTTGGGATCGCCGAGGCCTTCGTGGAGGACGTTGAGGATGGCGAGGCAGACGTCGAGGCCGATGAAGTCGGCGAGTGTCAGCGGGCCCATCGGGTGGTTCATCCCGAGCTTCATTATCTCGTCGATCGCTTCCTTGGTCGCGACGCCTTCGTGCAGGGCGAAGATCGCCTCGTTGATCATCGGCATTAGGACGCGGTTTGATACGAATCCAGGATAGTCGTTGCACTCTACAGGAACTTTGCCGAACTTCTCCGATAGATCCTTAACCTTGGCATAGGTTTCATCGGAGGTGGCAATACCGCGGATGACCTCCACCAGCTTCATTAGCGGGACCGGGTTAAAGAAGTGCATTCCGATAACCTTGTCGGGGCGTTTAGTCGTTGCTGCTATCTTGGTGATCGATATCGATGAGGTATTCGAAGAAAGGATGGCGTTGGGTGCGCAAATCGCGTCCAGTTTTTCGAATATCTGTTTTTTGACGTCGAAGTTCTCAGTCGCTGCCTCGACGACCAACGAGCACTCCTTCAATCCCTCGAGTTGGGTTGTGGTTGTGATTCGCCCAAGTATTTCGCCCTTCTGATCTTCAGTGAGAGTTTCTTTCTTAACGAACCGGTCAAGGCTTTTTGAAATATTTGCGACGCCGCGATCGACATAGTCCTGACTGATGTCGCACATGACGACGGTGAATCCCGCATTTGCCGCGGTCTGGGCAATCCCGTTGCCCATTGTCCCCGCACCTATTACTCCGATTCTTTCGCTCATTGTTAATAAATGTCCTGTTAAAAGTGGTGTTAGCTCGAAAGCTAGAGATTACCGAAAGCCGCTATCCAAAACAAAATGGAGCAATTCGAATCCAGCGGGACGAACTGCTCCGGTATATACATTAACTAACAGATAGCCGCGTTATCCGATGTTAGTTTTGGTCTACTGTAATCTACTGCCAGCTATTCGGCGGAGGCGGAGGCGAATTACCGAAACCTCGAGCGGCTCCATCAACGTTATACAACGCCTTACCGAGGTCACCGAAGAAGAACCAGAGTGCGTAGACGCCCAGTGCAGTGCCAAGCGGAAAACTCATTACCGACAAGATAGCAATGACGATGCCAATAGTCCGGCCGATCGGCTGCACCTTACTGATCTTGAACGCAGTGAAGAAATCCAGAGCCGCAAACGCAAAAACGATAACCGCAATAACTATCCCGACGACCACGAAGATGCCGCCGATGAACTGCTGCTCCTGGTGATCTCCGGACGCGATAAAAACGCCTCCCATGCCGATGTAAACGAGTACAAGGATCATACCAACTAGAACTTGAATTGCTCCCTGCACGTGGAAAAGGATGCTGATCAGACGATTGTGTTCTTGTGCTGTCATAAAAATAAGAGCCCGCCGTATTATAACCGAATACGACAGGCTTTGGTTGGTTGTTGCAGGAATTGCTTAGTCGCGTTCGACGGCCATCGCGACGGAGTTTCCGCCGCCAAGGCAAAGCCCCGCTACACCTCGTTTCGCACCACGTCGCTTCATCTCATAGAGAAGCGTAGTTAAGACCCTTCCACCTGAATTTCCGATCGCGTGGCCGAGAGCAACAGCACCGCCGTTGACGTTAACGAGGTCCGGGTTGATGCCGAGCTCCTTCATCACTCCGAGTGCCTGAACAGAGAACGCTTCGTTCAACTCGAACAGCTCGACATCTTCAAGAGCCCAACCAGCCTTCGCTACCGCCCGGCGAACGCCTTCGACAGGAGCGAGCATGATGTACTTCGGCTCGATGCCGGAGACAGCGTATGAGACGACTCGCCCGAGCGGTTCAACACCCAGCGATATGGCATTCTGCGATGACGTGACGACCAACGCGGACGCTCCGTCATTTACGCCGGGAGCATTACCGGCCGTCACAGTTCCGCCATCTTTCTTAAACGCCGGTTTGAGCTTGGCAAGTGCGTCGACCGTCGTTTCCGGTCGCACCGGCTCATCGTAATCGAGGACGATCGGATCGCCCTTTTTCTGCGGGATCTCGACCGGAATGATCTCGTCCTTGAATCGTCCCTCGGCCTGAGCTTCGGCGGCTTTGCGATGAGAATTATAGGCAAAGTCGTCCTGCGTTTCGCGGGTTATCTGATGCTTTTCGGCGACGATCTCGCCCGTGTTCCCCATGTGCCAATTCTCGAAGGGGCACCACAAACCGTCGTGAATCATCAGATCCGTTGCGGTCTGATTGCCCATGCGGAAGCCATCGCGAGCCGTCTGCAGGGCGTATGGGATATTGGACATCGATTCCATTCCACCCGCGACGACGAACTCAGCATCGCCAAGTTGAATCGATTGCGAAGCCAAGGCCACTGCACGCAACCCCGATCCGCACACCATATTGATCGTTAACGCTGAAACTTCCGGCGGCAAGCCTGCCTTCAGAGCTGCCTGCCGGGCAGGTGCCTGGCCAAGTCCAGCCGATACGACGCAGCCCATGATCACTTCATCTACCTTTGCCGTATCCACGCCCGCACGCTTGACCGCTTCCTTGATCGCGATCGCACCCAACTCCGGAGCCGTGAAGCCCTTCAACGCTCCCTGAAACTTGCCCGTCGGCGTTCTTGCCGCACTGATGATTACTGCTTGTTTCGTATCTGACATTTCGTTATCCAACCCTTTTGTGATGAATCGATGACGTATAGCAAACCGTTATTTTCTCATTACCGGAGGTTATTGTAAAAACAAAGTAACAGCCGAGGGCGTTACAGACTGTTAGTTTTGTTAGCGGGTTAGTGTTACCGGAATGCCGGGGGATTTACTCCCGAGTGTGCGGAGCACACGCCAATTACGTTAGCTACACGCGAGGCCGCTTCGGCAAAACGTGTAGATCGTGTCGAACGCGAAACCGGAGCGTGTGAAACATGCGACATAAGCGTGACGCATGCTCCGCACGCTCGCAATGCCCTTCAATCTTGACCTACACGTTCCGCAAAGCCTTCACGTGTAGCTATCGATATCGTCGTGTGCTCCGCACACTCATGGACACGCTACGGCAGACCGCACGTTGCTTCGTTGACTTTCGTTTATCAGGGAACCAGACTGCATTAATCGTGGCAGAAGAGAAGAAAAAGAAGATCAACTATTCCGGAGCCTGGGCGGAGGCTCGCAAGATCGTTTGGAACGCCCGATGGCGACTTGCGGTTGGAACGGTACTTCTGCTTGTTTCGCGTCTCGCGAGCATGGTCTTGCCGGCATCGACGAAGTATATCGGCGATGAGGTGATCATTAAGCAGCAGTACGGCCTGCTCAAGTGGATAGCACTCGCGATCGGCGTTGCCACCCTCGTCCAGGCGTCCACCTCATTTGTTCTCTCTCAGATTCTCGGCGTCGCCGCACAGCGAGCGATCACCGAGATGCGTAAGCGTGTGCAGAGCCACATCGAGCGACTGCCGATCTCCTATTTTGACTCGACCCAATCCGGTCAATTGATCTCACGGATAATGAATGACGCCGAAGGAATCCGCAATCTCGTCGGCACCGGCCTTGGACAGATCGTCGGCAGCTTCGTCACCGCGGCGATCTCGATCGGCGTACTCTTCTACATCAACTGGCAGCTTACGACCGCCTCGATCATCGTACTGCTCGTCTTCGTTGGGATTCTGATCTACGCATTTCGAGCCTTGAGGCCAATCTTTCGTGAACGCGGCGAGATCACTGCTGAGGTGACAGGCCGATTGGGTGAGAGCCTCGGCGGCATTCGGATCGTAAAGGCCTATACGGCCGAGAAGCGTGAGGAGTTGAGCTTTGCGAGAGGTGCACATCGCCTCTTTCGCAACATCGCAAAGAGCGTGACCGGCGTATCGGCGGTTAACTCATTCGCGGCACTGGTCGTCGGAGCGGTAGCCGTGGTGATGATCGTTATCGGTGGAAACGCAATGCAGGCCGGGACGATGACGCTTGGCGATTTCCTGATGTACATTTCGTTCACGTTTCTGCTGGCGATGCCGATCATCGAACTGACCGCGATCGGTACACAGATCACCGAAGCACTCGCCGGGCTCGACCGCATCCGAGAAGTGATGGCGATGACGACCGAGGACGAGCAGGATTCGCAGAAGGACGCGATCCCGACTGCTGAGGGCAAGATCGAGTTTGACGACGTTCATTTCGAATACGACGAAGGCATGCCGGTATTAAAAGGAATCTCGTTCACCGCGGAGGCGGGAACGACGACGGCACTTGTCGGTTCGAGCGGCTCCGGCAAGTCCACTATCCTAAGCCTCGTACTAAACTTCATCCAGCCGACCACGGGCGTGATCCGCATCGATGATAAAGACCTTCAATCCGTGAAACTGCGTGACTACCGCGACAAACTCGGCGTCGTGTTGCAGGACAACTTCCTCTTCGATGGCACAATACTCGACAACATCCGATTCTCAAACCCCGAGGCAAATCTCGAACAGATCAAAGAGATGTGCAAGGTCGCCAACGCGGACGAGTTCATCGAAAAGTTCCCGAGCGGCTACGAGACGATCGTCGG
>JBDSLC010000144.1:0-2482 GCA_039916585.1 Pyrinomonadaceae bacterium
CGGGTTTTCCACTCTGCCGCCTGCCTTCCGCCAACTGCCTACTTTCAATTTCGGCGGCGTAGCCAAGTGGTAAGGCAGAGGTCTGCAAAACCTTTATTCATCGGTTCGATTCCGATCGCCGCCTCCAATAACTCCAACCATATCAATGAGTTATAGCCTAAGTGGTCTTCATTCCTTAGTTGTCTCGTTACATCATTATCGTAACCCTCTGCACGCAACTACCTGATTCGTCAGCCTTCGACCGTAACGATATCTAACTTCGTTTCATTCCCGCTAGGTCGCTGACACAGCTCCCTAGTTATTCGTGTCGAAGATTGATTGGGCAAATTCGCCCGGCGCTCATGTGGCAGGTAGGAACTTTGTTTTAGATCGAAATCGAATTGCGAGTCGGGCGCCTGAGCTTTAATTTCTCGGTGAATAGCAAGCCGGCTTAATTAAACGCCTAACCTTTCGGGACTTAAACCCTGTACCCTAAGGGGTCATCTCCGGGGAATTTCGGGGATTGTTTATGTCTAGTTTGGTTGCACTCTTACGGTTTTTGACGCTATTTGTCCTTTCACCATGCCATCAGGACGAGACCAAAACTGCGTTTGCTCCTAAGCAGACAGGTCCGGAAAATCGACCGCGCCTCCGCGTTTTTGCCATAATCGGATTGTCAGATCCTGCACCCGTGACGGTTCGGACTGGCGAGACCGCAGAAAGTCCGGTCTTGAGATCCGCGGAAAGTTTCCGGGTAGTTGTAGCGACGGGATGAGCGGGGTTAGGGCTTGCACTGCTCGAGTCTTTTAGGAACGAGGCAATCACTTTCGGCTCCCTATCGGCATCCTATGCTATTGGTGTATCGTGACATTCTCTGTTGAGAGATGTCACGTTTCACCGCGTGTTTGCAACCTAATAAAAGGCTCTCTACTGAGGGCTCATTTGTAGCTTAACCTTCAGCGAACGCCGCCAACAGCTCGCTATCAGGTATAACAATGTCCTTTCCTTCGTGCGAGATCAGTCTCTGTTCCTCAAGCCGCATCAATGTGCGCGTTACGACCTCGCGAACCGTTCCGATCCTACTCGCAAGCTGATTATGGGTAAGCCGTAGACTTACTTTCGTGCCGTGATCAGTTTCAACGCCAGAGGTTATGGCTTCTTCCAGCAAAAGTCTCGCCAGTCTTTGAGCAACTTCGCGTAGGGAAAGTGTTTCGACAAGCTCGGCGCATCTGCGAAGTCGCGAAGCGATCAACCTGGCGGCAGCTAGGGCGAGTTGGGGATATTCGGTCGCCGTTTCAACAACCCGCTTCTTATCGATAAAAAATACTGTAGATGGCTCTTCCGCTGCTGCCGTTGACGGATAATTCCCATCATCAAAGACCGGAACCTCTGCGATAGTAGTTATGGCTCGTTCAACGTGAATCACTTGTTCGCGTCCGTCAGCGCTTGTGCGAAATGCCCGCACCGAGCCGCACTCGATCACGTACAGCCCTTTTGCGGGTTCGCCCGCCAAAAACAGGATCTCGTTACGTTCCAGCCGTTTTCTTACTGCGTGCTTCGCCAAGGCCGACAACACGACCTCATCCAGGCCACCGAACAATTCTGTTTGCTTAAATATAGCGATCTTACGGTCATCCATTACCGAGAATGTTAGCTTGGATGAATTGAGACCGCAAAGATTGTCCGAAAAGGTGACTTAGGTCACTTCGCAGATGGAATTCATGGTCAAACATGTAGTTCTAAGAGGAAGAAAATGAAAATTACGGGCGATTCGAAGATAAAGGAAGTTCTTGCAATCGATGAAGAAAAGATGATCAAGACGTTGATGTGGATCGCACCGGAATTTGAGCGCTTCGTTATCCCAAACTGCGTCGAGCGATGGCGGGACGTGTTTCGGTTTCACAGGCGGCTCGAATCGCCCGAATACCCCTGACCGAGATTCTGTATGTGCTCAATCTCGCCGCGGGTGAAGCCGAGAGCGAAATTTCGGAGGAGCTGCAACTATACAGTTGGGAAGACCTTCAGTATACGGATAAGAATTTGCCCGTACGGCCAAAAGAGATCGCGGCGATAAAAGATGACGATGCGAATGTGATCTATGTGGATCTGATGAAACGTGCGGATGAAAAGCTCGACCCTATGCCCGCTATCGCGAAGGGACTTGTAAGTTTGAAGAACGCCGGCGAAATATTGCTTTTGCGCCATCCTTTCGACCCGATACCACTAAGGGATTTGTTGACGCGGAGAGGCTTTGCGAGCTGGGCTGAGGAACGGAAGTATGGCGAGTGGTTTATTTACTTTTATCGTCCGGGCTTAAAGGCGAATGCTTCAGCCCATCCACAGATCAAAAGCGATGTTTACGCGAGAGCTTTTGCAGCAGCCGCTTAGTCGCCGGCGATCTTGACGGCAGATTTGTGATCTTCGGGATTATTCACGTTAAAGAAGAAACTTGCAGAACCGCTTAGATCCGCAAGTTTGTCGAAACTAACAAATCGCGAATGTA
>JBDSLC010000145.1:0-5662 GCA_039916585.1 Pyrinomonadaceae bacterium
AATCCCGTTCGGTTTCAAGGACTTTTGTGTCGATATTAATTGCTGAAGACAACGAGGCTCAACGCCGATATTTGGCGAAGCTGCTGACTGATAATTTCGGTTCGCATATGCCTCTGATGGAGGTGACGGATGGCGAGGCGGCGGTGTCGCAGGCGATCGAACATCGGCCGAGTCTTTCGATATTCGACATCCAGATGCCTAAGCTGTCGGGCGTGAAGGCGGCACGGGCGATCTGGCGCGAAGTGCCGGATGCGCGGATCATTTTCTGGACGCAGTTTCCGCATGAGATCTATATAAACGAGATCAGGAAAATGGTTCGGGCGACCGATCCGCAGCCGACCTACGGGTTTATTCACAAGAACAATCCGGAAGAGAGGTTTTTGCGATTTATCTCGGCGGTGCTTGAGGACGGGGCCGATATGATCGACCCCGCGTTCAAAGACTCGTTTCAGCGTCCGCTGCTTACGGAGTTTGAGACGGAGGCGCTCAAGTTTCTTGCGCTGGGATTGTCGAACTGGGCGATATCGCGGAAATGCAGTCTAAGTCTTCGAGGAGTCGAGAGCCGTCTCGCGACGCTTTACGAGAAGCTTTTTCCGGCCCATTCCGCGGGAACGGATGCTGAGGAGTACGACAAACTCGCGTTCAATCCGCGTACCCGTGCGTTTTTCGAGGCGATCCGCCGCGGGCTTATTAATAACGACGAACTTGAAAAATCTGAGTCTGAATTGACCGAATGGCTCGACCGCGACCGCAAGAGATTTCGCCAGAATCCGAAGTAAAATTTGAATGCAGATACCGATCAGATCAAAGAAATTCTTGAAGCTGTCGGTATCATTGTTTTTGATCCTGCTCGCCCTCTCGACCTACTTCGCTCAACAACCCGATCCGTCCGCGACACCTTCGCCCGAAGCTTCTCCGAGTGCTTCGCCCACACCGAACCCTCCGCGTGCTCCATCACCAACGCCTTTGCCCGGTGCTCAAAATTTTCATCAATGGGGCTCGATCACAGTCTTTAACGGACTGCCCTCGGACAGCGTCCGTGCGATAGCCCAAACTCCGGACGGCGTAATGTGGTTCGGCACTGACAACGGCCTCGCCCGATTCGATGGACGACGGATACAGAATTTCTCGCCGGACGGATCGGGCCTAAATCGGATCTTGTCTCTGAAGACTGCTAGGTCAGGCGAGTTGTGGGTAGGTACGCAGGCGGGAGCATTTGTCTACAGGGATAGTGGCTTTGAGTTGATCGAAGGCACTAAGGGAATCGGGGTGACGGCGATACTGGCGGGAGAGGAGGTTTTGCTCGGGACGGATACCGGGATGGTAATGCGAATCCGATACGACGGGTCTGGAAAGCGATCGGTCGAGAATCTCATGGCGACGCCAATTCAGACTACAGAGGAAGCACCTCTGGCCGTGACCGGCCTGCTCGAGGCCGAATTCATGCTCGTCGCATCCACGTCGGGCAAGGGCCTGTTCACGATCGCCGATGGCCGCGCGGACGAAGTCTTAGATCAACGCGTTCCGCGTTTTATCAACGCGCTCGCCGCGGACGAGAAGGGAAATATTTTGCTTGCTGCGGATGCGGCTACGGGAGCGAGCGGGTTCTATGAAGAACGCAGCGGGTTGGGGTTTGTACGAAGCTCGCTGCCGACCGCACGAGTGCTGGCGCTCGAAGGAAACGACAGCGGCCTTTGGGTCGGCACGGAAAGGTTCGGCGTGTTTCATGTCGTAGGATCGAAGGTAAAGAAGGCTTACACGTTTGAGAACACGTCGGGCGGGCTGCGGTCGAATACGGTCTACACATTTTTTACGGATCGCGAAGGCGTGGTGTGGATCGGGACCAATAGGGGTGTGAGCCGATTCGATCGGTTGGGCGCGGAACAGCAGACGATCTCAGATTCCGCGAACTCCAACTTCATCCGCTCGCTCTTTCGTGCGCGGAAAGATCGGACATTCGCCGGGACCAATCGTGGCCTCTATCTATCGCATGGAAATACCTGGAAGTCTCAGCCGGGATTCGACGGCAAGGCAATATATGCGATAGCGGAGCACAAAAGCACAGAACTGTTGATCGGCACGTCGGCCGGAATCTTTGATCTTCGGGGTCGCTTGATCGCTCCGGGCGATTCGCGAGGTTTCGCCAATACCCCTGATGGGACCTATGCGGCTGTCTACGGCCGCGGCGTTTTGCAGATTCTCGCAGGTGCGAGAGGCTTCGGGCTGTCCGAGGGGCCTATGCCGGTTGTCTTCTCTCAACCCGACGTAACTGCTATAGCTGGCGCCAACGAAAAGCTTTGGATCGGTACCGCCAACTCCGGCCTTTTCTCCGTCACAAACCGAAGCATCAAGGCTGAATTTGACCCTGCCACTCTGGCTAGCGGAACGATATGGCGATTGTACACAGCCGCGGACGGTACGCTTTGGATCGGGGGACAGCATGGCGTATTTAGAGTTCGCGATCAGCGAGCAGAGAAGGTAATTGATGCCGAAGAAGTTCGTGATGTCTTCGTTGACGGTAACTACATCTGGGCGGCGACGACGACGCGTGGGCTGGTGCAGGCGCGGTTCGACGAACGTTTCGGCCTGCTTGTCTCAGAAGTTGGATTCGAGCAGGGGTTGCCGTCGGAAAAGGCGTTTTCCATCATTCCAGACGATGACGGGATTCTAGTCGCGACGAATCGAGGAGTCGTTACATACCGGCGAGGAACCGTGCCGCCGAAGATCATCGTTACGCGCATAGCGAGCCAGCGTTCGCATGACCTTAGGGAAGCTGCGTCGACGATAGACTTGGAATATCCGCAAAACTCTTTGCTGATCGAAGTAGCGGGGCAAAGCAGTCGGACGTTTCCTGAAGAGTTTCAGTATGCGTTTGTTTTGACCAGCTCGAAGGGGGAAGAGATCGACCGACGGCTGTCGAACGATTTTCAATACTCTCCTGTCGTACTCTCGGCGGGTGAATATACGATCGAGGCCATCGCATTTAATCGTGATCTGCTGGCTTCGGAACCGCTGATGATCCGGTTTTCGGTGGCTAGGGCTCCATTTCCGTGGACGGCGACGGCGTTGGGCGTCCTGCTGCTGATCGCTTTGATGGGGCTCGTCTGGGCATTTGTTGCTAATCGGCGGGTGTTGGTGCGAAATCGGGAAATTGCCGCGGCTAAGCTTGATCTTGCGAATGAAGCCGAGCGTGAGCGTCGTCGCATCGCGCGGGATCTTCATGATCAGACGCTTGCGGACCTACGGAGTTTGATGTTGTTGAGCGATGCGGCAAAGCCGGAGATAGCCGGGTTTCGCGATGAGATCGAGGCCATCTCGGGCGAAGTGCGGCGAATATGCGAAGACCTGAGTCCTTCCGTTTTGGAGAACGTCGGCCTTGTTGCTGCTCTTGAGTTTCTGCTGAAAGGAGCGATCGCCAATCACAGTTTTGCGGCGAAGGAAGATCTGGAAGAAAACCTTGGATTTTCGATGAACATTCAGCTTCAGATCTATCGCATCGCTCAGGAAGTTCTGACCAACATTAAGAACCATTCGAGCGCAGATCGTGTCGATATGACGGTCGATGAATCGGACGGCGAGTTCGTGATGGAGATCTGCGATAACGGAGACCCGTTCGACCCGGAGTCGGTAACGAGCATAGGTAGAGGGATCGCGAGTATTAACGCCCGAGCTTCGATGATAGCGGCGGATATCGGCTGGGATGAGTCGAGCGATGGCGGGAACCGGTTTGTCCTCAAGATCTCAGAAAAGAAAGAGACAATCTGATCTTAGGACGAGACGATTAGATCTCTGAAGGCGTCGAGGTTGTCGATGATGGTTTCGGCGAGGGCTACGTAGCAGGGGATCGTGAATTTTATCCCGTTTAACTTTACGGCGTCTTTTGCGGTCGTGACGAGCATGGTTGCGCCGGCCCTTCTCGCAATTCCTTCGATTCGAGAAATATCCGACTGAGTAAAGCGGTGATGGTCGGGGAATGATTCAGCGGCGATCACAGTATGGTTCTCGCTGCGTAATGATGTGTAAAAGTTGTCGGGATTGCCGATACCGGTAAACGCCACTAGGTCATCGGGTGCCTTCGTTTGCGACGTTTGAGAGGTGGTGGGAAATTCTTCGATAGGAATCAACCTGCTGATCTTTGTCTTAGCCAAGAAGATCCGGGCGTCTGCATTTCGGCATCTGAGGCTCTTCTCAAGATCGTTTATGTCCGCTACTTGCTCCGTACGCGTGATCACGATCGCATCGGCACGGTTCACGCTATTAAACGATTCTCGCAGCGTTCCTGCGGGAAGAATTCGACCATTGCCGCACGGATCGGTCGCGTCAATGCAGACGATGTCTAGGTAGCGGCGGGCCCGACGATGTTGGAAACCGTCGTCGAGGATAAAGGTCGTTATGTCGAACTTTTCCAGTGCCCATTTCGCCGCAGCTACGCGATCCGGATCGGCGACGATGATCGCTTTGCCTTCTAGCTTATACGCAAGTTCGACAGGTTCATCACCCCCATTTACGGCATCGACGAGGACGTTCACTCCGTTGCTAACCAGGACGCGCTTTTTAGCATTCTTTCTACCGTAGCCCCGAGTTAGGATGCAGACCTTTTCGCCGCTCTCGACTAACATCTTAGCGATCAAGGCTACGAGAGGGGTTTTTCCCGTGCCGCCGGTGGTGAGATTGCCTACACTGATCGTCCGAACTCCAAGGTCGTAACTCTTTAGTACACCTCGGTCGTAGAGAAAGTTCCGCGTGTCCATCACGTGGCCGTAGATTTTTCCGAATGGGGATATGAAGTTCATCGAAACCTGTTAACTGTTAACAAATATTTCTAACAGTTAATAGTTTGATAGTTAAAAGTTAATAGTTATGCACCGAGTTCGAGAAAGTTTTTGAGCATATGTTTGCCGTGCTCGGTCAGGATCGATTCGGGGTGAAATTGGACGCCTTCGATCGGGAGTGTTTTGTGGCGCAGAGCCATCACAAGGCCGTCGGGAGATTCGGCTGAGATCTCAAGGCAGTCGGGCATCCCGTCGCGTTCGACGATGAGCGAATGATAGCGGCCCGCGTTGAATTTCTCCGGCAGGCCTTCAAAGATCGACTTTCCGTCGTGTGTGATCTCGACCGGTTTCCCGTGGACGGGTTCGGGAGCTCGCGATACCTTTCCGCCGAAGTGCTGGCCGATCGCTTGATGGCCGAGGCAGACGCCGAGGATCGGTAGCTTATCGGCGAATCTCGCGATGGTTTCAAGCGTTATCCCGGCAGCATCAGGTGTTCCAGGTCCGGGCGAGATCAGGATCCGTTCGGGCTTAAGCTCGCGTTCGATAGAATCTACGGTGATCTCGTCGTTGCGGAATATCCTCATATCCGCGCCGAGTTCGCCGAGATATTGGACGAGGTTATATGTGAACGAATCGTAGTTGTCGATGACGAGCAGCATTGATTGATACAATTTTGCATCAACTTACACATTTTTCAATGTGTTCCGGAAATGTTCTGGTTCTTTGTGCTCATTGACAGGCCTATTTTACCGGCCGGAAGTGAGGATTTTGGCAAAGCGAGGCAAGCCCGCGTTCCTGACTGAGATCGGCGAGGTTGAATCCTGTTAGCCAAAACTCGTGCCCAGCAGCCATTGGCCGCCGTCAACTACGAGGGTGACGCCGTTGATGTA
>JBDSLC010000146.1:0-13076 GCA_039916585.1 Pyrinomonadaceae bacterium
GAGCTGTTCGAATGGGACGTAACCGATTCGGGCGGTGTTGTCTATGTAGGTGGTTATCAGTTTGATCGACAACGATCGCACACCCGGATCGCTGAAGGCGAGATACTTTTCATCGGGCTGGCGCTCACGAACGTGGTCCGTGATGATACTCGTCGAGAGCTGAATGAGGTCGTATACCGGCTGGTTATTAGCGATGAACGCGGCTGAATTTAGCCGTCTTAAGACGTCATCCGCAAGCTCAAGGCCTGCGTCCGCGTCCAAAAGATACAACTTCTTAAGGGATTCGTAGGTCTCGTTCGAAAGGCGCTTGCGGATCGTATCTTTCAGGATCGCCGCAGCTTTCTCGGGGGTTCCTATCGGCAACCAGCCGCAATAGCCGTTGTTCGAGATTGATCTCGGCTTGGACAAAATAGCTTGTATTCGCCGCCTGATCGTTTAATTTTTCGTCCGATTCCCCAGTCATCGCCCTCGCGACTGCTGTCGGCCGGGTCCGATAGAAGCTTTCAAGGGCATACTCCGGATCAACCGTCGCTATCGTATTCGATATTTGCGGGCGGAGATTCTGACTGGTAAGGAGATCTTGGTAGAGGTGGACCTTGCCCTTTGTTGCTTCGGCTTCTTGCTGAGAGGCGTTCAAGTCCGATACGGCAGATTGCAGAAGTTTCTTGGCTCGTTCCGGGTCATCCTTCCACGCCATCGCGCCGAGACGAGCGTTTAAGATCGCCCGATTATCCGGAAGCTTAAGCTGCTCGGCATCACCAACTATCCGTGCAACGAGAGCAGCTCTGCGCTGGTCTTTCAACTTAGTTGCGTCTGGGTCTGGCTGCTGTGGCAGGACTGTCACCAGTCCAAATACTAAGGCAAAAAGGCTCAGGAAAAATCGAATCTGCATAGCAACTCCAATTCTAGAACGAACTTCTATACAGAGATTGCAGAAATGCGAAAGGTTGCATCAGGCTGAACCGAATTCCTGATCGGTCAGCCTCGTATCAGGGTCAACGTGTATTCGGCCGTTTCGATCTTGACGATCAGCGGGCAGATCGGGTCATCAACGATCTGTATTTTGGTAAGGCCGTCGTCGCCTTGGAAATGGAGCGGTGTAGGTTCGGCTCGACGCAGTCAGGCTCACATAACGCCCTGCCGCTTCGAGTCGGCAATTAAGGCGTGCAGGTGCATATCAAAACCTTTCTTCCCCGACACGGCATATGGCTGGATTCGACTATCGAGTTCACGGATGTGCCTGTGGATGCGGACGGTGAGATGCCGCTCGATCCGACCACGGCGAAACGGCTTAAGTGACGGGTTGATTCCGCCAGTGCAAACGGGTAGTGTTTTGAGCCGTGGCATTGGTTAGGTTCGACAGGTGGAGTCGGTGGGTGCGGAGCGTGGTCGCGGCGGCGGTGGTGCTGTTGGTCACGGCGGCGTTCTTGCCGTTTCGCGAGTTTTTGACACCGACCGAAGTAGCGTTGACGCTGCTGTTGGTTGTGCTGTTTGCCTCGACGCTATTTGGCAGTACGTCCGGACTGGTCGCGTCGGTCGCGTCTATTGCGTGCTTTAATTTCTTCTTTCTACCGCCGTTTCACACCTTTAACATCTCAGGGCCGGAGAACTGGATCGCGTTCGGGACGTTCATCATTACCGCACTGATCTCGGGACAGTTGTCGGGGTATGCACGCCGGCGTGCCGAAGAGAGCGAGGCTCGGCAGCATGAGATCGAGCGGCTTTATGAAGAACTCCAGTCGGCATTTGAACAAGCGAGCGAAGCTGAGGCCCTGCGAAAGAGCGAGAAGCTGAAGTCGGCATTGCTCGACGCTGTGACCCACGATCTACGAACGCCCCTTACGTCCATTAAAGCTTCGGTTACCACACTGCTTGAGGATTCGAAGGACTATCTGCTGGACGCCGAATCGCAGCAGGAATTTCTTGAGATAATCGACGAAGAGACCGACCGGCTGAACGAGTTTATCGAAGGGATGGTGGGGATCGCGAAGATCGAGGCGAATGCCATGTCGCTCCATCAGCGATCCGCTTCCGTTGAGGAGATAGTCGGGAATGCGGTCGAGCGTGCGAAACGCGTAGCAGCCCGGCACGCTCTCGACGCCGCGTTACAGCCTGATCTGCCGAACGTTTATGCCGATGCCGCTTCGATAGCCGAGGTGGTTTTCACATTGATCGACAACGCCGCCAAGTATTCGGACGCGGGAACCTCGATCGGAGTGTCGGCGGTGAATTCCGGTGATCATGTCGAGATCGCTGTGCAGGATCAAGGGCGGGGAATTGAAGAATCGATGCGTGGCCGTGTGTTTGATAAGTTCTTTCGCTCGGATGAACAGGACATACACCGGACGGGGAGCGGCCTGGGTTTGGGTTTGGCGATCGCGAAGGGAATCGTCGAATCGCAAGGCGGCTCGATCAGGATCGAAAGCGGCGATGCCGGGTTTGTGACGAAGTTTATAGTTAATCTGCCGACAGCAAAATGATACCGAAACGCATATTGGTCATCGACGACGAGTTTCAGATCACGCGGGTACTTAAGCGGAGTCTCGGTGCACATCGCTATGACGTTCGAACGGCGGCGGATGGTGAGTCGGGTTTGGATACGTTCAGCGACTTTCATCCTGACCTTGTGATCACTGATCTGTCGATGCCTGGAATGAGCGGGATCGAGGTCTGCAAGTCTATCCGCCGAACCTCGGACGTGCCGATCATCGTGCTGTCGGTCAAGGGCGAGGAGCAGACGAAGGTCGAGGCCCTCGATGCCGGAGCGGACGATTTCATTACCAAGCCTTTCGGTATGAATGAGCTCCTCGCACGCGTGCGAGCCTCGCTGCGGCGAGGGCCGGCAGAGGTCGAACAAGAAACGGTCATGAGTGTTGGCGATTTCAAGCTTGATCACTCCAAAAGGGAAGTCAGCGTAAACGGAACTGACATTCACCTGACTCCCAAGGAATTCGAACTGCTCGCGTATCTGATCGAACACCACGACCGTGTCATCACTCACCGCACGCTGCTGTCGAAGATCTGGGGCGGCGATTACACCGAACAGACTGAATATCTTCGCGTTTTTATCGGCAATCTCCGCAAGAAGATCGAGCCTACACCATCAAAACCACGCTACATTTTGACCGAGCCGTGGGTCGGTTACCGCTTCACACCCTCCAAGTAATCTTTACGAACTTTTTACGCCGCGTTTATCCGGCCTTTATTTCCTCGGGCGTAGTTTGATGTTGTACGCGGGACGCACAGAGCCGTCCGGGAAGAGGAAATAAATGGAAACGAAACAACATTTTCCGCTCTCGTCAAACATCGTCGTCGCCGAAAGAATACCGACTTCTGGTAACGCTCAAAAGAGGGCCTTTTGGATCGGTGTACTCGCAGTCTGTGGTGTCAGCGGACTGATGAGCGGGATCATGGGATTGACGCTCTCACTGCTCACCGCCTGTGGTGTGGTCACACGAACCCGCACGGTGAGCCTAGCGGTCAGCGTCTTGATCGTTGCCGCGCTCGGACTTCTACTCACCGCCGCCCACGCGATGGACCGTACCGACGGAGTCAGCTAATAGGCTCTACTGCCATGAGGTCCTTTATCTACTTCAGTATTTTCGCGCTTATTTTTAACATGCTGCTCGGTGTTCAAACGAACGCCCAGCAGACGATCTTCAACGTCCCGACTGCGGATGTGCTGGACAAGGGCAAGGTTTACGGCGAGATCGACTTCAGCTTCAAGCCAAACTGCCAGGCTGCAGTTTGTAAGTTTACGAGTTTCGTTCCGCGAGTCGTTGTCGGTACGGGCGGGAACGTTGAGGTCGGCGTCAATGTGATCGGAAATGTTCAGCCGGGTTCGGATTCGACCACGATCGTACCCGCCGTTAAGTGGAAATTCTTCGAGAACGAGAAGAAGGACGTAGCGCTGTTTGCCGGGACTAACTTTTATATTCCGGCTCGAAATCGTTCGTACAATTTCGGGACTTACAGCTACGCCGCGGTCGCCAAAACGATCAACAAGACTCGCCTGACAGCAGGCGGTTATGTAACGAGCAAGAACGTGTTCGCGGCAAACGCATTACGGGCGGGCGGGCAGTTTGGGATCGAGCAAACGTTGAACAGTAAGGTCTCCCTCGCCGCAGACTGGATAACCGGCAGGCACTCGAGTGGATATTTTACGCCGGGCGTGATCTACAAACCGCACCCGCGGGTAACCACGTATTGGAGCTACTCGATCGGCAACCACAAGGCGACCGCGGGCAATCATTTTTTCCTTTTTGAGTTGGGCTACAACTTCAATTGATCAATATGTCGGACGTTATTTATTTGGCAACGATTCTGCTGCTCTTTGCGATCGCGATCGCGTATCTCCACTTCTGCGCGCGGCTGCGAAAGGAGGACAAGTGAACCTCGAGACAACGGCTGCGATCTTGTGCGCGGTTTTTCTTCTGGCTTATCTGATCTACACGATGCTGCGTACGGAAAAGTTTTGATGAACTGAAATGACATTCAACGGGATATTACAAATTGGGGTCTTTCTCGTGCTCGTGCTCGCGACGACGAAGCCGATGGGCATCTACCTGAAGAGCGTGTACGAGGACGAAGGCGGGTCGCTGCAGCCGGCACTCAGACCGCTCGAGCGACTCATCTACAAGCTGATTCGCGTCGATCGGACGGCGGAGATGAACTGGAAACAGTACGGATCCGCGATGTTGCTATTTAGCCTTGTTTCGACGCTGGGGCTCTACGCCCTTCAGCGGCTGCAGGGCTTCCTGCCGCTTAATCCGCAGGCATTCGGCGGGCCGTCGGAGGGATCGTCATTCAATACCGCGATCGCGTTCGTAACCAATACGAACTGGCAGGGATACGGCGGCGAGTCGACGATGAGCTATCTGACGCAAATGGCCGGTTTAACGGTGCAGAATTTTGCATCGGCCGCGGTTGGAATGGCGTTGGCAGTAGTTTTTACTCGGGGTATCGCTCGGTTCGAAACCGACCGGCTTGGAAACTTCTGGGCTGATCTGACCCGCGGAACTCTGTATGTTTTGCTGCCTTTATCCTTCCTCGCGGCCATCTTTTTCGTTTCACAGGGTGTCGTGCAGAACTTCAAGCCGTACGATTCTGCGGCATTGACCGACACGTTTATCGTTCAGGTCGACAAAAAGGACGCGGACGGCAATGTACTAACTGATGAAGCCGGCGAGAACGTAAAAGAAGGCAGGACGATCGATTCGCAAACGATCGCTCAGGGCCCGGTCGCCTCGCAGCTTGCGATCAAGATGCTGGGAACTAATGGTGGTGGCTTCTTTAATGCGAACTCGGCTCATCCTTTCGAAAACCCGACGCCGCTTTCGAATCTCGTTCAGATCCTGTTGATCTTCCTGATCCCGGCGGGTTTCACGTATATGCTCGGCAGGATGGTCGGGTCACAGGGACATGGATGGGCGGTATTTGGGGCAATGTCGCTATTGTTTCTCGCGGGCGTATTCGTTACCTATTCCGCTGAAGCGGCTGGCAATCCTATATTCCCGGCGACGGTCGATCAAGCAGTGGTCGGCGGGAATATGGAGGGCAAAGAGACACGGTTCGGCGTTGCCAATTCAGCCTTGTTTGCAACGATCACTACGGCCGCTTCTTGCGGTGCGGTGAACTCGATGCACGACTCGTTCACGCCGATCGGCGGCATGGTTCCGCTTGTGAACATCCTGCTCGGCGAAGTTATCTTTGGCGGAGTCGGAGCAGGTATGTACGGCATTCTCGTATTTGTGATCCTGACTGTGTTCCTCGCAGGTTTGATGGTCGGGCGAACTCCTGAATATCTTGGCAAAAAGATCGAAGCCTATGACGTGCAGATGGCGATGCTTTACGCCCTGATCTTTCCGCTCGTGATACTGACGCTTGCGGCGATCTCGGCGACCGCTCCCGATGTCGGCTTGACGTCGCTGAACAATCAGGGAGCACACGGGCTGACGGAGATCTTATATGCGTTCACGTCAGGGAGCGGCAACAATGGATCGGCTTTCGCCGGGCTGAATGCGAATACGCCTTGGTATAACACGACGCTTGGAGTCGCGATGCTTATCGGGCGATTTCTGATGATCGTTCCGATGCTCGCGATCGCGGGCAATCTCGCACGTAAGAAAAGAGTTCCGCCAACTCTCGGCACGTTTCCGGTCAACACGCCCCTGTTTGCGACGTTGCTCGTAAGCGTTGTGTTGATCGTCGGCGCATTGACGTTCTTTCCGGCACTAAGTTTGTCGCCAATACTCGAACATTACCAGATGTACGCCGGGCAGGTTTTCTAGGAGTTCTGCCACCGAGAACACAGAGTCCACTGAGACTTTGCAAAGCCACTCAGTCAAACAACCTCGGTGTTCTCTGTGAACTCTGTGGCAAATGAATTTTATGAAAAGGGAAATTTCAATTTGGGATCCGAAGATCATCCGGCAAGCGTTGATCGGTTCGGTGGTGAAACTGGATCCGCGAAAGATGATCAAGAATCCGGTGATGTTTGTGGTCGAGGTCGGGGCGGTTTTTCTAACCGTTCGCATGTTGGCGGTAATGTTCATGCCGACGGTCGTGACGGGCTTCGAACTTCAGATCACGCTGTGGCTTTGGTTTACCGTGCTCTTTGCGAATTTTGCTGAGGCGATGGCGGAGGGGCGAGGCAAGGCGCAGGCAGATACGCTTCGGAAAGCCAAAACCGAAACGACCGCTAATCTAATCAAGAAAGACGGTTCGACGGAGGTCATCGGAGCTTCGCGGCTTCGGGTTGGTGATGTCGTCTATGTCGAACCCGGAGAGTTTATCCCGGGTGACGGCGAAGTGATAGAAGGAGTCGCGTCGGTCGATGAATCGGCCATTACGGGCGAATCGGCTCCGGTGATTCGCGAGTCGGGCGGCGATCGATCCGCGGTGACGGGGGGTACGAGGGTACTATCCGATTGGATCAAAGTGAAGATCACGTCGAACCCCGGCGAGACTTTCATCGATCGGATGATCGCCTTGGTCGAAGGTGCGGCGAGGCAAAAGACGCCGAACGAGATCGCTTTGAACATCCTGCTAGCTGGCCTGACGATGATCTTCGTATTAGCCGTCGTAACGCTTCATCCGCTGGCGATCTATTCAGGCGCCGGACAGACAGTGTTCGTGCTCATCTCGCTTCTCGTTTGTCTGATCCCGACGACCATCGGCGGACTGCTTTCGGCGATCGGTATCGCGGGAATGGATCGACTCGTGCAACATAACGTGCTCGCGATGTCAGGCCGTGCGGTCGAGGCTGCGGGCGACGTGAACACGCTGCTGCTCGATAAAACGGGCACCATCACGCTCGGCAATCGCCAAGCGTCGGAGTTCATTCCGTTGAAGGGCGTGGATGAGAAGTCATTGGCGGACGCGGCCCAGCTATCATCGCTGGCGGATGAAACTCCGGAAGGCCGCTCAATTGTTGTGTTAGCGAAGGAGAAATACGGACTACGTGGACGCGAGATACGTGAGCTCGGTGATTCTGCGCATTTTATCGGATTCACGGCACAGACGAGGATGTCGGGTGTTGATATGAATGGACGGGAAGTTCGAAAGGGAGCTGTCGATGCGGTAGAGAAATATCTTTCCGGCAACGGATACGTGTCTCCGTCAGAGCTTCGGGAGATCGTCGAGCGTGTCGCGAAAGCGGGTGGAACTCCGCTGGTCGTGACGGACAGCAATAAGCCACTGGGAGTGATCTACCTAAAGGACATCGTCAAAGGCGGTATGAAGGATCGGTTCACACAGCTTCGGCAGATGGGGATAAAGACGGTGATGATAACCGGTGATAATCCGCTGACGGCAGCGTCGATCGCCCGTGAAGCCGGTGTTGATGATTTTCTGGCGGAGGCGACGCCGGAAGATAAGATGGCCCTGATCAAACGCGAGCAGGCCGACGGCAAATTGGTCGCGATGACGGGCGACGGGACGAATGATGCCCCGGCGCTCGCCCAGGCTGACGTTGGCGTTGCGATGAATACCGGCACGCAGGCGGCGAAAGAAGCCGGCAACATGGTCGATCTGGATAGCGACCCGACCAAGCTGATCGAAGTCGTCGAGATCGGTAAGCAGCTTCTAATGACGCGAGGGGCGTTGACGACATTCTCGATCGCGAACGACGTTGCGAAGTATTTTGCGATCATTCCGGCGATGTTCGTTACTGCCTTTCCGGTACTCGACAAACTTAACGTTATGGGCTTGGCGACACCACAGTCGGCGATCTTGTCGGCAGTGATCTTCAATGCGCTGGTCATTATTGGACTGATCCCGCTGGCCCTTCGCGGCGTTAGCTATCGAGCAATGTCCGCGTCGTCGCTACTCCAACGAAATCTACTTATCTATGGGCTGGGAGGGTTGATCGCTCCGTTTGTAGGGATCAAGGTGATCGACATGATTGTGTCAGCGATCGGATTGGTGTAGAAATGAAAGATTTAATTACTTCGGTACTGATGTTGGTGTTAATGACTGTCGTGCTCGGACTCGGCTATCCGTTCGTTGTGTGGGGAATTGCACAAGTCGCGCTCCCGCATCAGGCGAACGGAAGTCTGATCGAGCGCGACGGAAAGCTCGTGGGTTCGGAACTGATCGGTCAAAACTTTACTTCGGATAAATACTTCCACGGGCGCCTTTCCGCAGCAGGCTCCGGTTACGATGCGTCTGCTTCAGGCGGATCGAACCTAGGGCCCACGAGCGCGAAACTGATCGAACGCGTAAAGGTAGATGCTGCGGGGGTCATCGGCCGATCGATACCGGCGGACCTTGTGACGACAAGCGCTTCGGGATTAGATGCGCACATTTCTCCGGCGTCGGCGGAGTATCAGCTCAGCAGAGTTGCGGCGGCCCGCGGGGTTAGCTTGGACCAGATTAGAGGGCTGATCGCGGAATTCACCGAAGGCCGTACGTTCGGTATTCTTGGCGAATCGCGAGTGAATGTGTTGAAACTGAATCTCGCTCTGGATTCAAGGTTCTCACTGAGCTAAATGTTCATCGATACCGAAACAACGGATGCTCCGAATCGGACCGATTCCCGGCCTGCCGGCGATGCTTTGCTCGGAACGGACGGCCGCGGACGGCTTCGCGTTTATATCGGGGCGGCGGCTGGCGTTGGGAAGACGTATCGAATGCTGCAGGATGCCAATCAACTCAACGAGCAGGGAATAGACGTTGTTCTCGCGGCGATCGAAACACACAGGCGGTTCGAGACGGAATAACAGATCAGGGACCTCCCCTCCGTGCCGCTGAGAAAGATCGAATACAAGGAAACAGCTTTCGAAGAACTCGATTTGGAGGCCGTTAAACGTCGAAGGCCAGCAGTAGCGATCGTCGACGAACTAGCACATTCAAATGTACCTGGATCTAAGAACGCCAAGCGATTCGAGGATGTCCTAGAGCTGATCGACGCAGGTATCTCGGTTGTTACCGCAGTCAACATCCAACACATCGAGTCTTTGAATGATGTGATCTCCCGTACGACGGGTGTAAGAGTCCGCGAAACTATTCCGGACGGGTTCTTCAAGAAGGCCGACGAAATAATCGACGTCGACGTTTCGATAGACACGCTCCGCACGAGGCTGCGACAAGGAAAGATATATTCCGTCGAGAAGATCGAGCAGGCTCTCAACAACTTCTTCCGGAAGGGAAACCTTGCCGCTCTACGCGAATTGGCATTACGGCAAGTGGCTCAGCACCAGGCGACGCAGGACGAAGAGTATCGCGAACGGGAGGGGTTGGAACAATTCGTCCTTCCGGAGAAAGTGATGGTCTGCATGGCCAGCCGGGGGAGTGCCGCAAAACTGCTGCGGACCGCCGCCCGCATCGTCGGACGGCATGCCTATAAGGATTGGTACGCCGTGTACGTCGAAACCCCGGACGAGGAGCCGGGAAGGATCGAGCCGAAAACATATTCGATACTCCAGGAAAATATCAGGCTCGCCGAGTCGCTCGGAGCCGAAGTTGTCAAGCTCAGAGGGCGAAATGTTGCTGACGAGCTGCTTAGATTTGCTTGTGAAAACGAAATAACGCACGTAATTTTTGGACAATCGGCACGCTCGCGGTGGATGATCATTTTTCGGGGGTCAGTTATCAATAGATTTCTCAAGGAAGTGAAGCACGCGTCTGTTCACGTTATCCCGATCGAGGAAGATTCTTTATAGATTCTTTATAAATTCCGTGCCATTCTAATTTCTTCGCCTTGCTCTCGGCATAGGCGAAGAGGATCAAATGGCGTCTTCTACATCAGCGGCGACGGCGAACGGTTCGGCGGCGAAGGGCGGGTTCAAGGATTGGTTTCTGCAGGGCGTGAGGCCGTCGGATGCGGCCGGAGCCAAGGCGAATAAGCATCATCAGCATCGCTGGTGGCAGGTGATGTGTTTGACGGGCGTTGATTATTTCTCGACCCTTGGATACCAGCCGGGGATCGCTTTCGTTGCGGCGGGAGCCTTGTCTCCGATCGCGACGATGATCTTGGTCGCGTTGACGCTGTTCGGAGCGTTACCGATATATAAACGAGTTGCGGCTGAAAGCCCGCACGGACAAGGTTCGATCTCAATGCTCGAGCAACTGCTTTCGCGGTGGAAGGGAAAGCTGTTCGTTCTGATGCTGCTCGGATTCGTCGCGACGGACTTTGTCATCACCATCACACTTTCGGCAGCCGACGCTACCGAGCACATCCTTCATAATCCGTACATCGAAGAGCATTTCCCAAGTCTCGATCATCCCGTCGCCGTGACGTTTCTGCTCGTCGGGGTATTGGCGGCGGTGTTTATCAAAGGGTTTAAGGAAGCGATCGGGATCGCGGTGTATTTGGTCATAGCTTATCTGGGATTGAACCTGGTGGTCGTGCTGACCGGCTTTTACGAGATCTACCTAAATCCGGAGCTGATCGGAAGTTGGAAGGACGCATTGTTTTCAACGACGACCGCAGGAGGCATTACGGAGCCACGGTCGCTATTGGCGATCATAGGGCTTTCACTGTTGGTATTTCCGAAACTTGCCCTTGGACTTTCGGGGTTCGAGACCGGAGTCGCAGTGATGCCGCTGATCGAGAATCCGGGACGGATCGAGCGGACGCGAAAGATGCTGATGACGGCGGCTGTGATAATGAGCTTCTTCCTTATCTGCAGCAGCTTTGTCACGACCCTGCTGATTCCGCCGGCCCAGTTTGCTGAGGGCGGCCAGGCGTCTGGACGTGCGTTGGCGTTTATCGCCCATAAATATCTCGGCGAGATATTCGGCACGGTTTACGACGTCAGCACGATCCTGATCCTGTGGTTTGCGGGGGCGTCGGCGTTGGCGGGACTTCTGAATATCGTTCCGCGATATTTGCCGCGATACGGCATGGCGCCGAACTGGGCGAGGGCGACGCGGCCGCTCGTGATCGTATTCGCCGCCATCTGTTTTGTGATCACGTACATTTTTCAGGCCGACGTCGAGGCTCAGGGCGGAGCTTACGCGACCGGTGTACTCGTGCTAATGACGTCGGCAGGTATCGCGGTTACGATCTCGTCGTGGTATCGCAAGCAGGCGTCGAGGTGGATCTTTATGGCGATCTCGGTCGTGTTTGCATATACGACCGTCACGAATATCGTGGAGCGGCCCGATGGCATCAAGATCGCTGCATTCTTTATCGCGGGAATCGTGATCGCGTCATTTGTATCGCGTGCGATGCGTACGACCGAGATCCGTATCGAAAAGATCGAACTGGATTCGACGGCTAAGGACTTCTTGCGAGAACTCGCATCCGATGGTGACGTTCGCATCGTTACAAACCGTCGCGAGACCGGAGACATCACTGAATATCGATTCAAAGAACACGAAAAGCGGATCGACAATCATATTCCGTCGACGGACCCGATTCTTTTCTACGAGATCGATGTGGGCGATGCTTCCGAGTTTGCAGGCAAGCTTCAGATCTCAGGAGTCGATGTTGGTGGGTATAAGATACTCCGCACAAAATCGCCCGCCGTACCGAACGCGATCGCGGCGTTGCTGTTGCACATTCGCGACACGACGAACAAGATCCCCCACGTCTACTTCGGCTGGAGCGAGGGTAACCCGATCAAGTATCTGATCAGATATATATTGTTCGGCGAAGGCGACACGGCTCCGGTCACGCGAGAGATCCTCCGCCAAGCCGAGCCCGACCCCGAACTGCGTCCGAGCGTTCACGTCGGGGGTTAGAGAAGGTTGAGCGAATCGATCTCGATGTTGTAGCGGCGGAGGTCACCGCCGAGCGTAGGGGCTTGGTCGAGGGCGGCGTCTAGGGTTTCGCGGAGTTTTTTGCGGCTTTGGGAGCGGAGGATGATCTGAAGACGATATTCGTTCTTGAGCCGCGAGATCGACGCGGACGCGGGGCCGAGTATGCGGACGGACCTGTCGGCGTTGGCGTGATCGAGAGCTTGTTTGAGGATGTTCGCTTGTTTTTGGGCAACGTCTAATTCCGGATGCCGGATGAGTATGGACGCGAGTGCGACGATCGGCGGATATGACATCCGCTGGCGAAAGCGGATCTCGTGATCGTAAAACTTTTCGTAGTTTTGCTCGACGGCGTAACGAAGAGCGTAGTGCTCCGGATGATACGTCTGGATCAGCACGCGACCCCGCAGATCGCCTCGGCCGGCACGTCCCGCTACTTGAGTCAGCAATTGAAACGTCCTTTCCGCCGAGCGAAAATCCGGCATTCCTAATCCCGCATCGACGGAGATCACACCAACCAATGTCACATTGTGAAAATCATGCCCTTTCGCGAGCATCTGAGTGCCGACGAGCATATCTATGTCACCGCGGTCGAAGGCGAGCAGCAGGCGGTCTATCTCGCCCTTGCGTTTCACGGTGTCGCGGTCGATGCGGGCGATGCGGAGGTCGGGGAAATTCTTTTCGAGAATGCTCTCGATCTGCTCGGTGCCTTGTCCGACAAAGTAAAGAAATTCGCTCTCGCAGAACGGGCAGACCTTGGGCGTCGGGGTCGAATAGTTACAGTAGTGACAGGTGAGCTTATTCTCGCCGCGATGGTACGTAAGCGTGATGTCACAGTTGATGCATCGCAGCGTTTCGCCGCAGCTTCGGCA
>JBDSLC010000147.1:0-3539 GCA_039916585.1 Pyrinomonadaceae bacterium
CCGCAACGAACTGCGCTCACGCGTCCGGACGCTGTTGCTACGCTAGCGGGCCGCCTCGAGACTATTAGGTTCTATTTTTCCAATACCCCGGTTCGCGGCTTTGATGCGTGACCGCGACGACGATCAACTCATCTGCGCCGATGCGGTAGACCAAAGAGTAGGGAAACCTGCGGATCGCGAATGCTCGAAAGGTTGTTCCGATAGGCGTTCCGATTCGAGGGAAGTCTTGAAGGATTCCAGCCGCACGAAGAACTTCAGCAACAAATTCCTCGCCTAGCCCCTCACGTTGATTTTCGTAGTATTCGGCTGACTTAGAGAATTCTTCTTCAGCCACCGAGATGAGGCGGACGATCATGTGGAAATTCTAGTGCGAACCCGCGCGGCGGCCTCGGATATCGGAGAGGCTAACATCTCGCCTTGAAGGTAGGCCCCGTATCTTGACTCAGCTTCGTCGATCCAGGCCGGCAGGACAGAAGCATTCAATCCTTCACCCAAATCGGAAATAAGAATGCGAACGAGCTCTTCTTTCTCGGGATCCGGAAGAGTTCGGGCACTTGCGACGACTTCTTCGAATGCGGGATTCATGACAGCAGTATACTTTATTTTGATTAATTTTGAAGGGAGTTTAGTGAGGCCGCAAATTGTTGTATGATTGAGATATGAAATTCCGTCTCATAAGTGAAAACACGCCCAAGGGTGACCAGCCGGACGCGATCGCGCAGATGGTCGCGGGGGTGAACCGCGGTGAAAAAGACCAGGTATTGCTGGGGATCACGGGAAGCGGGAAGACTTTCTCGATCGCGAATCTGATCCAGGAAACACAGCGGCCTGCATTGGTTTTGGCTCATAACAAAACGCTTGCGGCGCAGCTTTATCAGGAATTTAAAACGTTCTTTCCTGAGAACGCAGTCGAATATTTTGTTTCGTACTACGACTATTACCAGCCTGAGGCATACGTTCCTGCTTCGGACCTCTACATCGAAAAAGAAGCCACGATCAACGACGAGATCGACCGTTTGAGAATGAGCGCGACCCGGGGCCTGTTTGAAAGGCGGGACGTGATCGTCGTTGCATCTGTGTCGTGCATTTATGGTCTAGGCGATCCGGATGCGTATTACGGGATGCTTGTTTTCATTGAGCCGGGACAGAAGATGAAGCGCGAAGAGTTTCTTCAGCGGCTGGTGGAATTGCAGTACGAACGCGTGAACATCGATTTCGATCGCGGGGTGTTTCGAGTTCGCGGCGATGTCGTCGAGCTGTATCCAAGCTATATGGATCAGGCTTATCGGATCGAGTTTTGGGGTGACGAGATCGATTCGATCTCTACGATAGATCCGCTGCTTGGCGAGGTCATTCACAAGCACGAGAACCGCATCCCGATCTATCCGAAGACGCACTATGTGATGTCGAAGCAGACCATAAAGCGGGCCGTGCAGACGATCCGAGCGGAGCTGGACGAACACGAGAAAGTCTTGGTTGAAGTAGGCAAAGTTGTCGAAGCTCAGCGGCTTCATCAGCGGACAATGTACGACCTTGAGATGATCAAGGAGATGGGCTTTTGCCGCGGTATCGAAAACTATTCGCGGCATCTGACGGGCAAGCCGCCCGGAGCTCCGCCGCCAACGCTTCTCGACTATTTGCCGAAGGATGCGTTGATGGTGATCGACGAATCGCACCAGACTATCCCGCAGTTGGGGGCTATGTATAAGGGGGATCAGTCGCGCAAAGGAACTCTCGTTGAATACGGGTTTCGCCTACCTTCCGCCAAGGACAACCGGCCGCTGAACTTCGAAGAGTTTGAAGAACGTCGCGGGCAGTCGATCTATGTCTCCGCAACGCCTGGGCCATATGAGCTCCGGAAGACGGAAGGCGAGGTCATTGAGCAGATCATCCGTCCGACGGGTTTGCTCGATCCGGTCGTGGAGGTTCGTCCGGTGAAGGGGCAGATCGACGATCTGCTTGAAGAATGCCGACTGCGTGCGGAGCGAAACGAGCGAGTGTTGGTGACCACGCTTACCAAACGCATGGCGGAGAACTTGAGCGAGTATTTCGCTGAAGTGGGCGTGAAGGTAAATTATCTTCACAGCGAGATATTGACGTTGGACCGGATCAAGATCCTTCGAGACCTGCGTCGTGGGGTTTTCGATGTTCTTGTAGGGATCAATCTTTTGCGAGAGGGGCTCGATCTGCCGGAAGTGTCGCTGGTGGCGATCTTAGATGCAGACAAAGAGGGTTTCTTGCGCTCGGAACGGTCGTTGATCCAGACGATGGGCCGGGCGGCGCGGAATTCAGGCGGAAAGGCGATTTTATACGCGGATAAAATCACGGATTCGATGAAGCACGCGATGGACGAAACCGCTCGTCGACGAGAGATCCAAGAGAAGTACAACGAAGAGCACGGCATCACTCCGACGACGATCATCAAGTCCATAGAAGCGACTCTCGTCACTGAATATGAGGCCGACTATTTCAAGATTCCTCTGGATCTCGACGCGATCGAAGAATATTCGCCGAAGAAACTGAAAGAGACGATTCAGCAGCTCGAAGCCGATATGCGATTCGCTGCGAAGGAAATGAAGTTTGAGCGAGCGGCGGAGATCAGGGATAAGTTGAAGTATCTGCGGGAGCGGGAATTGGAGTACAGGTAATGTTTTGTTAAGGGGTTTTTGAACGCGGATAGGGCGGATTAGGCGGATCGGAGCGGAAAAGATACAGATTTCGGGCTTGGTACGGAACTTAGACAAGTATGGCGAACATCGTCGATGAGGAATTGAGCGGGCGGATAATCAAGGCCTTCTATAAGGTCTACAATGCTCTCGGCCATGGATTTCTTGAGAGCATTTATCACAACTCGCTGCTGCTCGAGCTCGTTGCTGAGGGACTCGCGGTCGAGACTGAGAAGCCGATCGCTGTGTATTACGAAGGCAAAGTGGTCGGGACGTTTTCGGCTGACCTTATTGTTGGGGGAAAAATAATTCTCGAGCTAAAAGCCAAAGAGACGATCCATCCGGCCCATGAGGCACAACTCATCAACTACCTCCGGGCAACCGACGTTGAGGTCGGGTTACTTCTAAACTTTGGAAAGTCGCCGGAGTTCAAAAGAAAATACTTCTCTAACAAAAACAAGCGTCGAATCGATACGTTTTCAGAGCATGAATTTCTCGATATCTTGTTTGAAAAAGATCCGGAGGAATCTGCCTGATCCGCTTGATCCGCGTTCATATCAGTGCCAATCCAGAATCTAGATACGCTTTCGGTTGTCTAGAAAATCCGGGCTTCGCGTGTCGCGCGGATGGGTTTCGGCGTATTCGATCTGTTTCCGTCTCAACCGAAGTTCTTCTTCTTTCTGAGTTCGGCGGGCCTCGCCGGTGGCGGGCGGAGAGCCTCGCTCGCCCCAGTAATACTTCACGGTGATGAACAGCAGTACTGCCGAACCCAGGACGGTTAGGAGTAGTACGATCAATATGATGATGGTTGTCGGCGACATCTGGTCGTGCGGGCGGCCGATTTGTAACCGCCTTTGCCATAGGATACATTTT
>JBDSLC010000148.1:0-12810 GCA_039916585.1 Pyrinomonadaceae bacterium
GAGCCGATTGCTTTGATCGGATTGCTTTCTTATAACTACCGCCGTCTTCTGATAGCGAAGGATATGATGGAACGCGGAGCGGATCGCCCGCAGATGATCAAGGCAGCAAATGTGAGGGGTAATCCTGAGCATTTTCTTGCTTCCGCTCGCCGGGCTAACCTGGCTAGACTCAAACATGCGATCGTTAGGCTCGCTGAGACAGACGTTGCGATCAAAACTTCGGTCGGCGGCTCTGGTTCGAAAGGCTCGCGTCTTCAGCTTGAAATGCTCGTCTGCGAACTCGCTGCGTGATCACTACAGATGATGATGAAAAGCCCGCGACTGGATGATTATCCATCGCGGGCATTTTCAGATCTGATTGTAGGGGCAGCAACTGTTGCTGCCGGCGGGTGTCTTGCCTGGGAAAAGGAGACAAAGCCGGGCGGGGTCGCGCCCCTACAATTTGTGCGGCGGGCGGTTAAGGCCCGTCGAACACCCTATATCGCTTCGGCGCCGAGGCCGCGATTCATGTAGTAATAAAGGTCGTTGAAATCCATCACGGCACGATTCAGGATCAGCGGCAGCTGCGGCATATCGGCGTTGTTGATGATGAGATTTAGATTTCGTAAAAATGCCTCGTGAGCGTTCATGGTTGTTCCTTCGTCCTCTAACGAGACGAGAAATAGCCGGCGGCGTTCATTGGAGTACATCGCGTTCGCCTTTTGCTGAAGGATCGCGGCGCCGCCAAACTCGGCGGCAAAGTCGGGCGAGAAAATAACGATCTCCGTCTTCCCTTCACGCAGGCGTTCGTTCGCCTGCGCAGGCGTCTGCGCTATGTAGACGCGATATCCTGCGTCGCTCAATCGCTGTGCAACCTCGTCGCGTTTCTCGCCGAGGCACAGAAGTACGCGGCGTGGTTTCTCATTCCCGTCGGCCGATGATTCAACCTTATCGCCTCCTGTCTTCAGCGCCGACAGAAGCATCTTGAGAGCATTGTTGATCTCGTAATCAGATTGTTTCTCGGCAAAGCTGGCACCGGTCGTATCCACCGGAGCAGCGGGTTTGTTGTCAGCAAGCTGCTGGACCGTGGCCGAGCCTTGCCCGCCCTTCAGATCTTTGTTCGCGCGCAGCATGTTCTGGCAGCGCGGGCAGCGCACGGTAAAGTTGCCGCTCGGAATCTTGGATTCGTCGAGCTGAAGTGAGACTGAGCAATTGTCGCAGCGGATGATCATGGCGTGTCTGTGTGAAAGGCGTTAGTCCATCATGTCCAGAACGGAAGCAGTCGTTGGCATAGCGCTAGGGGGCGGCATCATTGGATCCGCCATCGGGCGTGATACGCGGTCCTTGTTTAAATAATCTTCCGTCGACGAAAGGCCCTTGAGCTGAAGCAGAAGGTTGTTCTGGTTCGTCGCGTACGACAGGCCGTCCTCGAGTGTGATCATCTTGTCTTCGATCATTTTGCGGATAACGCCATCAAAATCCTGCATCCCGTCTATCTCGCCATCGCGGATCGCGTCGAGCAGCGTCTTGCCTTCGCTCTCGCCTTTTTCGATGTATTCCCGCGTGCGCGGGTTCGACCGAAGGATCTCAACCGCGGCGATACGTCCCTTGCCGTCGGCTCGGGGTATCAGACGCTGAGAGACGATGTAGCGAAACGACTGAGCGAGTCGCGTTCGGATAACCTTTTCTTCGTTTTTCGGATAAAGCCCGATTATACGGTCGATCGTTTTGGACGCATCGATCGTGTGGAGCGTCGACAGGACGAGATGACCCGTCTCGGCGGCCTCGAGCGCGATCTCGGTCGTTTCGATGTCACGCATCTCGCCGACGAGGATCACTTTCGGCGCCTGACGAAGTGCGGCACGCAAGGCCGAGGCAAAATCGTGCGTATCGGCACCGACCTCTCGCTGATTGATCGTGCTTTTCTTGTGATTGTGCAGAAACTCGATCGGGTCTTCAATGGTGACGATGTGATATGACTTCGTTTCGTTGATCTGATCGATAATTGCGGCGAGCGTCGAGCTTTTGCCGGAACCGGTCGGGCCAGTCAGAAGAACAATGCCGTTTCGGATGTTGCAAACATCCTTGAGCTGTTCGGGTATGTTGAGCTGCTCGAAGGTCGGGATCTCGTGCGGGATCACGCGCATTACTATCGAGTATGAATTTCGCTGCTGGAAGATATTGACGCGGAATCGGCACTTACCGGGAAGCGCGTAACTGAGGTCGGCAGTTCGGGTCTTTGCCAGTTGATGGGCGGCGTCCGGGTTTCCACGAAGGATTGCCATCGCGATCATCTCGGTTTGGAACGCCGTTAGGCGGCCCATTCCGAGCGGGGTGGCCGAATAGAGAGTACCGTTGATCTCTACCTGGGGTTTCTGGCCGCATGAGAAGTTCAGATCGCTGACATTATCAGAGATAAGCAGCATCTGCTCAATGATCGGTGCAACATCTAGCAAACTCATTTGGTTGGAACTGGCTCTCGGACGGAGAGGCTTTGAGCTGAAGAACGGAAATTTAGACGTGAAGCGGTCTGAGGAAGACGCTTAAAGCAGCGTCGCGAACACAAGTATCGTCAATCGGCGACCGAATTGCAAGATATTTTTATCAATGTTAAACAGCGGTGGCATCTTCCAGGGCTCGAAAGCGGTCGGCGAGGGTAGTTCCGGGTGCGAAAAGAGCGCTAATTATGGCGGCGGAGTCAGCTCCGGCGGCTAGAACATGGCTAAGTTTGGTGATATCGATGCCGCCAATTGCAACCAGCGGAAAGTCGCCGATCGCATCCCGAACTTTACGTATCCCCGCGAGGCCGACGACCGGATCGGGATTCTCTTTCGTAGTCGTCGCGAATATCGGGCCGATGGCGAGGTAATCGATCGGCAAACTCGCGGCCTCGATGGCTTGTTCGACCGAGTGGGTTGAATAGCCGATGATCGCATCGTCACCGAGAAGTTCTCGAGCTTCGGCAGGCGACAGATCGTCCTGGCCAAGATGCACTCCGTGTAGTCCGGTCGTGATCGCGATATCAACTCGATCATTAAGGATGATCTTCATCCCGAACGAATCGGCGATCGAAACTGATTCGGCGACCGCATCGAATATCTCGAGGCTAGAGCCGGATTTGTCCCTGATCTGTAGAAATCTACATCCTGCCTCGGCGAGCGCGCGAACTTGATCGGCGTGCGACAGGCCCGACAGTTCGACATTTGTTATGGGGTAGATCGTCGGAAGCTGAAGCAAAGCTAAACAAGTGATTTGACCATAAGGAAGCAATCCTCACCGTCGGAATAGTAGTTTTTGAGGCGATTGACCGAAGCGTATCCGGCATCGGTATATAGCCGTTTTGCCGCCAGATTGCTGACCCGTAATTCGAGGACGATCGTGCTTACGCCTTTGATACGGAGCACTTCGTCGAGGTGGGTCAGAAGCCGAACCGCGAGGCCGCGGCGGCGGTGTTCAGGCGCGACACCGAGAGTCGTAAGGTGAGCGGCTCCATCAGGATTCAATAAGACAAATACGAAAGCCGCCATTTCACCATTTGCTCCGGCCATTTGATAGCTGATCGCCCTCGGCTCGTTGAATAGATAGGCGAATGTGTACTTGGTGTAATTCTCGCCGTTTCGAAAACACCTCAGATTCAGCTTGAGGACTTCCTTCGACTGGCGTTCTGTCAACGGCCGTAGGGTATAAGTCGTTGGCGGGGCCGGTGTCACATCGTCCGAACCAGTTTCCCGAACCGGGCCAAATATCCCTCTTATTGAATCCAGAAAGGCCATTGTGACTTATGTGATCAGCATGCAATCGCCATAGCTGTAAAAGCGATACTGCGCGGCTACTGCATGATGATAAGCCTTCATTATAAGTTCGTGCCCGCCAAAAGTTGAAACGAGCGCGAGCAGCGAACTCTTCGGTAGATGGAAATTCGTGAGCAATCCGTCGATCGCCGCGAAACGATATCCCGGCAAAATTGTCAGATCCGCAGAGCCCGAAGACGCTTTGAACTCGCCAAACCTCCCGAGGACAGTCTCGAGCGTTCGCGTTGTCGTCGTTCCAACTGCGATGATCCTCCGCCCTTCCTTCTTCGCACGATCAAGCGATTCAGCGGCTTCTTCGCTCAAGGTGTATCGTTCAGGCTGCACACGATGCTGCCTCAGATCTTCTACCTTTACCGGCTCAAACGTTCCGTACCCGACGTGGAGCGTCACCTCGACGATTTCAACTCCCCGTTGCTTGAGCCGACCAAGTACCTGCGGCGTAAAATGTAGGCCGGCAGTCGGAGCAGCGATCGCTCCGCTATGACTCGCATACACGGTCTGATATCGTTCACGATCGGTGTCGATCGAGGCGCGGTCGCGTTTTATGTACGGCGGCAGCGGCGTCCGACCGTACTGCTCGATCGCCTCTTTAATCGGCAGATCGGAACGAAAAGATATGACAACCTGCCCGTCAACGTTCCGCTCTAGTATCCTGCCCGATAATCCCGGCCCAAATATTATCGATTTGCCCGGAGGAAGGCGACGGGCCGGCTTTGCCAAGGCTTGCCAGCCCGTATCAGCAAGCTCGTGTATAAGAAATATCTCAACCGAAGCACCGGTTTCCGATTTTCCGAGAAGCCTTGCAGGGAATACCTTCGTGTTATTCAGGACAAGCACATCGTCGGTACGGAGCAGTTCTGGTAGATCGCTGAAGCCCGAATCACTATATTTAACCGACGAGCGATCAATTCGAAGCAGTCGAGATCCGTCACGGCCTTCTAACGGTTGGGTAGCAATTAGCTCGGCAGGAAGGTCGAAATCGAGTTCCGAGAGATGCATCAGATAAACCTAATCTTGTGGACAAACGCTGTGGGCGATTATACTTGCCCCGACACCCACTTAAGAAACTCAAATTGTCATCGCCAGTGTGTCGGATCTGCGTCACGCGCGCCACTTACGACCGCTATACTGCCGAAACGATCCACTATCGCCGTCGACGATAGGGAGGATGCTAGCTTACAAGTAAAAACAGCGTATCCGGATCGGATACGCTGTTTTTCCTGAATCCAGTTAAGGATTGAATTATTTAGTTTTTTCTCCAAAGTAATTATGCATAAACATATCACCCCCAGTACCTACATTCTCGCATAATTCGTATTCGTAATTCCACAACTTTTTTTGCTAGCCTCAGATTGAGACTTTCCCTCCTTTCGAGCTAAAGTTCCTTCACGCGATGAGTGTCAAAGATCTGGATCTTGAATTAGAAGAGAACGGCTTGAGCGGCAAGAGCAAATTCGACGTGTGGAGGAACCGCGCCGGATTCTTTATAGCGCCGTTCGTCTTTCTGGTCATCTGGCTGATGCCGATGCCGTCGCTAAAGCCGGAGGCACACAGCCTGGCCGCGATAATTGCGGCAGTCGTGGTGTTTTGGATCTGCGAGTCGCTGCCGATGCCAGTGACGGCGCTGATCGGCGCCGCCCTCTGTATCTTCCTGCAGGTAGCAGACGCGAAGTCAGTTCTTGCGCCCTTTGCTGATCCACTGATCTTTCTCTTTATCGGCTCCTTCATCCTCGCCCGAGCCATCTTCCTTCATGACCTCGACAAGCGATTCGCGTACGGCGTCCTTTCGCTGAAATGGATCGGCGCCAAACCCTCGCGGATCCTTTTCGCTTTCGGAGCCGTCACGGCCTTCATCTCCGGCTGGATCTCGAACACAGCGACGACCGCGATGATGTTTGCGATCGGTTTGTCGATCATCCATTTCCTCCTTAAACATGAGAAGCAAACCGGGATCAAGATCGACCGCAACTATGCGACGGCTTTGATGCTCATCACATCATTTGCAGCATCGATCGGCGGCCTTGCGACACCGATCGGCACGCCGCCGAACGTGATCGGGCTTGGATTCATCCGCAATCTTCTACACGTTGAGATCCCTTTCTTTGAGTGGATGCTCATCGGCGTTCCGGTAGTGATAGTGCTTTACATTTTCCTGTTCCTGTATCTAAACTATTTGGCCCCGGCTGGCGTGAAAGAGATCTCCGGCAGTGCGGAGATGATCGCGCGCGAGCGGGCTGAGTTGGGTGCATGGACGCGTGCGCAGAAATCGACGGTGCTTGCATTCGGAATTGCGGTGTTTCTTTGGATCTTCTCGGGTGTGGTCGCGCTGATCGCCGGAGACACGAGTCCAATCTATAAGACGCTATCGACGCGTATTCCCGAGGCCGTTGGAGCGCTGGCCGGGGCAATGCTCCTGTTTCTGCTGCCTGGCAATGCGAAAGGCGAGAAGGCAATAACGTGGGCGGAGGCGCAGAAGATCGATTGGGGCGTCGTGCTGCTCTACGGCGGCGGGTTTGCTCTCGGAGTACTGTCGTTTCAAACCGGGCTTGCAGAAAGCATCGGAAAGAATCTGACTATGCTCCTGCCATTGAGTGGCGAGTTCGGCTTGCTGGTGGCCTCCGTGATCGTTGCGATCCTGCTCAGCGAAACGACCTCAAACACTGCTTCAGCAAATATGGTCGTGCCCGTAGTTATCGCGATCGCGCAGGTGCAAGGGATCGACCCGTTCATGCCCGCCCTCGGAGCGACGATGGCATCCAGCCTCGGATTTATGCTCCCCGTCTCGACGCCATGCAATGCCATCGTCTACGGGTCGGGATACATTCCGCTGATGAAGATGGTGCGCTACGGCATCCTGCTCGACATCGCCGGTGCGATAGTCATAATCGCGCTCGTGTCGATGATCGCTCCGTTGATCAGATAAATTGTTGGTGGATTTGGTGCCGGAGGTCGGACTCGAACCGACATGGGATTGCTCCCGCCAGATTTTGAGTCTGGTGCGTATACCAATTTCGCCACTCCGGCGTGGAATCTCAAATGATAGAAAATGCGGGCGTGAGCGTCAAGCTACTCCGGCTGGCTCGGCGATTATCGTAATCGTAACGCGGCGTTTCGCTTCTTCGAGGAATGTCTCGATATTCACCGCGACTCGTTCCTCGACCACTGCGGTATTCACGCGCCCGCGGGCCTCTTCTAGCGCCGGAACGATGGCTGAAGGATTGACTCGGCGAAACTCGGGCACCCATTTGTCGCGATAATAGGTGGCTTTATCTTCTGCAGTTACAACGACGAACGAACGGAACCGGAAATCGAGATATTTTTCGATAGCGACGCGCTGGCCGATTATGTTCTCGAAGTTGTCGTCTTTGACCGACGAAAATCCAACAGTTTTCAAACGGTTTTCAAACTCGGCTGTAGATGGGAAAAACTTGAGAATATCTGCGATCTTGTCGGCTATTTCCTTGTCGGTCGGAGCAGCACGTGGAAGCCGCTGAGCTTCGAGCGCGAAGATCCGTTGATTTATCTGTATTTGCAGGGCTTGCCGTAGATCTTCTTCGCGGGGCGGGTTGAGCGGCACTCCAGGCTGGAGAGCAAGTTGCCAGAGGAGGTCCGAACGGGTTATCAATTCCGTTTTTGCACCGTCCGAAACGGTCGCGATGGTCCTATCCACGACCACCTGTGCGCTAGCCGTTGCAACTGCCAGCCACAGGGCAACCGTTAGAACAAAGAACCAAAAACCACCTAAACGCATCATTCGCAAAGTCTTATAGATTTATCTTGCTGTCTAAAGCCCAATTCGTCAACTTTTTGGTACTACATCGGATCAGGATTACCGTTGACAAACAATGTAAAAAAGGTTTTAATCTTTATGGAAGTTCGGGAGCTTCCTCCAACTCGTCCTGTCCTCAAGACTTACCACCGATCTACCGCTCACAAGAATTAAATTCTAAGCAGGTTCGGAAGACCAAATGTCGATCCTTTCTGCAGTTAAACCACAGACAAGACCTCTACGTGTCCCTTTAGATGCGAGCGAAGCCGGGTCAGAACTGAAATTTATTTCAGACCTCGGCCGCAGCCTGCTCTTCATGGTACACCCGAAAAAGGTCGCCTGCCGCGTTGCGGATGCGATCCAAAACGGCGTCGGTGCGGAGCTGTGTGCGTTTGTTGCCGAGCTTGAAAATATCGGCGTTGTGAGTTGTGCTTTTGACGCGAAGGGTGAGATCGTCTCGGAGTTTCTAGACAAGACGCGATTCGAAAAATGGATCGACTTGTTGCCTCCTCAGGTTGGATATTTAGAAGAAAGCAGCAACGATTTCCTACTGTCGGGAAATCTGCACACCGCAGAATATATTTCACCGCTCCACATAAACGGCGAGATCAAAGGAGCGATCATCGTCGGATTTTCGACGAAAGACTCTTTTACGGATACCCACACAAGCTTGATCGACGCGGCCACACAGATGGCCGCGATGAGCGTCAACCTTTCGGCTCACTACGAAGCCGCGATAAACAATTCGGTTACGCAGGCAAAAGAAGAGCATCGCAAGTTTACCGAAGCTGTGCTCGATGCACTGCCAGTGTCACTCTACGTCGTCGATCGTGATTTTCGCATCGTGACGTGGAATCGACACCGTGAGATCGGCCTGCAAGGGATTCCGCGTGATTCTGCCATCGGCCGGAACGTGTTTGAAGTGCTTGCGCGATATCCCGGAGGACGGGTAAAGAAGGAGTTTGAACGTGCGTTTCGCACCGGGCGGATCGAGCGGATCGAACAGCAAACGACCGCGGAAGATGGCTCGACAAAGCATTGGATGGTCAGCAAGGTCCCGATGAAGGATTCGGCGACTGGCGAAGTCACGCACGTGATCACGGTCGGCGAAGACGTCACGATGCGGGTCGAAGCAGTCCACGCGGTATCGCGAGCGGACAAACTCGCCGCGGTTGGACGCCTTGCCGCCGGAGTCGTACACGAGATCAACAATCCTCTCGCGACGATTTCGGCATGTGCGGAAGCGCTCGAGCAGCGTACTACCGAAGGTGCATTCGATGGGGTCGAAGGAAAAGAAGACCTGGACGAATATCTCGGACTGATTAAGAGCGAAGCCTTCCGCTGCAAATCTATCACGATGGGCTTGCTTGATTTCAGCCGCAGCCGAACCGGCGATCGCCATCCGATAGATATCAACGAGATCCTGAGATCTTCCGCCAACCTGATCTCGCATCAAAAACGAGGTGAAGAGGTGCGAATCGTGCTTGAGCTTGCCGACCACATTCCGCAAGTCCACGCCGACAGTGGGCAGATCCAGCAGGCCGTTATTGCCCTCGCCACAAATGCGATCGACGCGATGCCCGACGGTGGAACGCTCACACTCCGCACAACTGCCCAACACAAGAGCATCGCGATCGAAATAAAGGATACCGGTTCCGGCATTCCCGTCGAGGACCTCTCAAAGATATTCGAACCGTTCTTTACCACCAAAGAGGTCGGCAAAGGAACGGGACTCGGACTTGCCGTTTGTTACGGCATAATCACAGATCACGCGGGCCGATTGAGCGTCCGATCCAGCGTCGGCAAAGGCACGACATTCACCATTCTCCTGCCCGTTACGGAAGCGAGCTAACCTCATCAGCTCCATCCGTTTCGGTCCATAATGCTAAAACTCCCAACTCACCTATGGCAAAACTACTTGTAGTCGATGACGAAAAAAATCTCCGGACGGTGGTCCAAAAGGAACTCTCACGGCAAGGCCACACGGTCGAAACGGCCGAAGATGGAGAAGAGGCTTGGGCCAAGCTCGAGTCAGAGGATTTCGACGTTCTCCTTTGTGACATCAATATGCCGCGACTTGACGGCATGGACCTGCTCCGTCGCATGCGAGAGCGAAGCCCGAATCCGCCCGAGGTGATCATGCTCACCGGACAAGGTACGGTCGAGACCGCGATCGAGGCGATGAAATTGGGTGCCTATGATTACTTGACAAAGCCGTACCGGATAGCCGAACTTGCGGCACTTGTGACGGCAGCGGCTGAAAAGTATCAACTTCGCGTCGATAATCAACGACTTCGTGCACAGATCGAACGTGTAAACGGAGCGTTGCCGGAGATCATTGCCGAATCGGCGCAAATGAAGGAGGTGCTTCGGCTTGTTCGGCGCGTCGCCCCGTCTGAGACGTCAGTCCTTATAACGGGCGAATCCGGTACCGGCAAGGAGCTCGTCGCACAGGCTATCCACCGGCTTAGTCCGCGTCGCGACAAGCCGTTCATCGACCTCAACTGCGCCGCATTGCAAGACACGTTGCTCGAATCCGAACTCTTCGGCCATGAGGCAGGTGCATTCTCAGGTGCGCGCACTCGCAAACTCGGGCTTTTCGAACTCGCGGATGGTGGGACCCTGTTCCTCGACGAAGTGATGGAAATGCCTTCTCAGCTTCAGTCGAAACTGCTGCGTGCTCTCGAAACGCGGAGCTTCTTCCGCGTTGGTGGTGTGAAGAAAGTGGACGTTGATGTTCGGCTGATCGCAGCGACTAACCGCGACACCGAACGTGCGATCTACGACGGCGTGTTCCGTGCGGATCTCCTCTATCGAATCAACAGTTTTGAGATAGGTATTTCTCCGCTTCGCGAACGCCGCGAAGACATCGAACCGCTTGCGCGGCACCTGTTGCAAAAATTTGGAAACGGCTCTACGCTGCAGCTTTCGACTCAGGTACTGGAGGCCCTTCGCGGATTCTCGTGGACTGGAAACGTTCGCCAGCTTCGCAACTGTCTCGAACGTGCCGTGCTGCTTTCAGATAACGGCCGGATAACCACGAAGGAATTACCACCCGAAGTTGTATATCGAACCGAGCGGCCGCAGGTTTCCGTCAGCTATAACGGTGTCCCGCAGAGTCACCCCACTCCATTTCAAAACGTATCGCCGACAAACCTTCGCGACGCGGAACGCCAGCAGATTCTTGGTGCCCTCGAGAAAACCGGCTGGCACCGCGGCAAGACCGCGGAGCTGCTTGGCATCTCGCCATCAACCCTCTATCGCAGGCTGCGTGAGTACGATCTAGAGACGCGGCTTGCAAGATAGTCCTGCTAACCGCGCTTCTTTACAACGAACAAATATCGCTGCTCGGACAGCGGCATTAGCCGCTCTTCAAAAGCGAGCTTTTGTAACTCGATTGCCTCGCGCAATGCCGGGCCGCCGAATAGCAGCATGGTTTTGTTCCCCGACCACCTAACAAGTCTTGGCAAATGCTGGGTGAAGCGGTCGAGCGCTCGGCAGGTTACGTGGGTAATATTTGGCCGAGCAGTTTCAGAGAACTGATCATGGACGACCGTCGCCCGCCCGCCGAGTCCTAATTTCTCAACGGCCGCAGTAAGGAAGATCGTCTTCTTTTCCTTCGATTCGATCAAATGTGCTTTAAGATCTTCACGTACGATCAAACACGGGATCGGGGGAAACCCGGCGCCGCTGCCGATATCCACGAGACGCGATCTTTCCGGGAGAAATTCTAGCAGCGTCAACGATTCAAGCACGTGACGGATCGCGAACTCCTCGGGCGTCGAAGGTCCGGTCAGATGCAGCATCGGATTGTGTTCCATCACTAGATCGAAATGGTCAGCGAGACGCTCGATCGCATAAGCGCCGAGGTCAAGACCGTACGCCGCTTGGTGAGCGCCTATCGCGGCGATGAATTCTTCCCTGGGTGTTGATGACATTCGCAGCTCGACTTTCCTGAATCTTAAAGTACTCTACCGTACGGACGGAAAAACTATGAAGAAGACTTTGGGGAATGTCGGCGGCGGTTTTGCTGTGGTTCTTATTCTCGCGTTCGTTGTTTCGGCATCCCCGGTATTTACGATCCGACGGCCGCGTCGATGAGATTCGGCTTACCCGCGGACGACCCCGCCGAGATGTTCTACTACCGCGTCTATCTCGCCCGCAATCTCGTCATCGTTCTCGCCGGCCTTGTGCTCTTAGCCCTGAAACAATGGAGATCCGTCGCGATCTTGCTTACGACCGCGCTCGCCCTTCCGATTTTCGACGCTGTCTCCTCTACCACGAACTGACCCCCGAAGCCGGTTTGACGATCCATTTCCGCTGGGTTGATGTGGTTCAAGGCTCTTTCGGCGAATTAATAAATAGGACTCCGACAAAGCCCCTTCAGTTCACGACCCTTTTCCTGGCGCGGCGGACCAAACTCTGCAGGGATCCTTTGGACAGGTACTGTCCGTTTGCGAAGACGGCGTGGATCTTTTTTGTGTTGGATATGGCATCAAGCGGGTTGCCATCGAGAAGTACCAAGTCCGCGAGTTTCCCCGCCTGAACGGTCCCAAGATCATTTTGCCGTCGCAAGTATTGCGCAGGGTTGATGGTCGCTGTTCTTAGAGCTTCGATAGATTTCAAGCCGGAAGCCACGAGCAATTCCAGCTCGTCGTGCAGACTAAAACCCGGCAACCCGCCTTCACAGGCCGAGTCGGTCCCTGAGAGAATTCCGATGCCTTCGTAATTCATTCTCGCGACTAACAGCTGCTGGGTTTGCCACCATAAATGATCGCTCCTTCTATCAGCCGCCGTTTGAGCGTTCTTTTTTGCGACATACAGGTTGAATCCGGCCCGAACCGAACTTGGAAGCGAGTCGCGTCTCGGATCGGCAACGAAAAGCGGATCTTCGACGGCGACCTTCGACCTTTCGACCGACAGCGTAGGTACCAGCCAGGTTTGGTTCGTTCGGAATGCCTTGATCACGTCGGGACACTGTTTGAACTGTTTCAATCCCCATTGAACGTCAGTCGAATTCCAGTGGTCCTCTTTGAAAAATCCAAAAAGCGGGTCGCTATCGCGCGTGAAGC
The DNA here is from genome assembly GCA_039916585.1 of Pyrinomonadaceae bacterium. Lineage (GTDB taxonomy): Bacteria > Acidobacteriota > Blastocatellia > Pyrinomonadales > Pyrinomonadaceae > OLB17. The sequence continues at coordinate 12,633 of JBDSLC010000148.1, forward strand.
ACATTAGCAGCGGGTCGCGAATGTGCTCAATACTACGTTGTCCCGCGTTTGAGGCCTCCAGAAGACTAACTGTGTTGGTCGGAATATGGCCTGCGACGGTTAAACTGTTCATCTTGGCCTCACGTAAAAGCGCCCGGTAGGCCTCGATCGGTATATTTTCGTAAACCTTCACGAAATC
>JBDSLC010000149.1:0-4660 GCA_039916585.1 Pyrinomonadaceae bacterium
TAGGAGGGCCGTTGCAGAAGGGTTCAACGAGTTCTCAAGATAAGATTCGGCAACTGCAGTCAGAGCCGTCGGAATCGGTTCAGCCGGTACGATCTCGTGCGGTATCAGGTATCCGGACTCTGGAAAAACACCGCCGAAATTCTGTAAGGTCTTCGTAGTTGCCTTCAGCTTCAGGGTCCCCAAGTTAAGATCGATCTCAAAGAGATTCAACTTAACGAACTTCTCGTGGGTGAATGAAACGAACTTCTTCTCGCCTGCCGAGATCTTACACTCCTGCGCCGGATCAAAAGTATATTCCAGAAGCAGCGAACGCATCTCCGACACCGGCTCACCTGTTGCCTCGACATTCGCTATGCAGCCATTGTCGTCGCGAAGCACTTCGGCTTCGGAGTCGGCTCGATCGAAGAACTTCCACCAGACCGGTTTCTCTTCCCTCCGGTGAAAATCGACAAGGTCAGCCAACACCCTTGAAATGTCGTCGCCCTTTTCGCGCAGTTTGCCCGCGACCTCGAGTCGGGCTGCGGTAACTTCATTGAGCGGCTTTATATCCGATTGATCCGACGATCTGAGTGCCTTCGAATCGCTCGCTTGAGGGATGCCGTTCTCGGCCATTAACTTGCGAAGCCATTTCCCGAGCTCCGCCGTTGAATCGCAGTCGTCTTTGTTGTAGTCCCTTATCTCTTTTAGGATCGGGCTCTCATTCCAGTCTCGCGGCTCACCGCTATGCATCCAACGCGCGTAATGGACAACCGAGCCGATCGCCATCGTCACCAGACCCGTTCGACTGTCAGGCCAGTAGATTCGCTCAACCTTTTTCAGCGAATAGCTTTCTTCCCCGATTCTCAGACCCCGACGAACGATCTTGTATAGGTCAACAAATAACTCATGTCGGAGCAGTTCGTCGACTTCGTCCTGTCGGGTGTTGTGAAGTGAGCTGAGCCGCCGCACGGCTGTGACTTCGTAAGAGGCGTAGTGGTAGATATGCATTCCGGGATTCGCTCGCCATCGGGCGTAGACCCAGTCGATGAATTCCTCGAATGACTGTCTCTCCCCGGCCCGATCGTGCGCCCAGAAGTCAGTGAACTCATACTCGCCCGTTTCAGGATCGATTGTCGTATTCCCGAAAAGATATTCAAGCCCGCCGGGCGTCAATGGATATCCCTCCATATCGAAGTAGACGTCCGCAGGATGCTCCGGCGGCATCGCTCCCAATCCGACCAGTGTTCCCGTTTCATCTTCGGTCGGCAGAATGTCGAACTTGGCGATCGCCTTTTCATCGACTCTCCTAAGTTCGCGAGTCTCCATCTGGAGCCGGGCCTGATGGACAAGCCTATCGAGCGTTTCCCGCGGCATCTTCGATATGCTTCGCCCAGAGGTACCCGCCAGATCGGCGAGCGTCGATATCCCGGCTTCGTTGAGCTTCTTGATCTGTCCGGTCGATATCCCGGCTACCCGCACGAGGTGGTCGCGTTCGTCCAGGTAAGCATCCGCATGGGACTGCCATCTCCCGTGATCAGCGCGAGGGTCCGGGATTGGCCGGCTTTCCATGTCGCCATCGAAGTTAGCCTGCATCGCGAGAAAATTGTCCTTGAGGTGACGGTAGTAATGAATGAAGTCCTCGATGCGAAGTTCTATCCGATCACATATTCCATCTGCATCTGCACCGAGTATGATCCCGAACTTTTCAGGCATCGGCTCGCCCATCATTTCCGCGAACATCTCCGAATAGCAGCAGAGCTGTATCGCGTAGTACGGCTTTGGCGACCGGGCTAGCTTTGTATCCCAGATCTGATACTTGCCCGTCTGAGGATCGAGAATGATGAAGTCGGCGTAACCTGCAAAGTTTCCCGCCTCGATCTTCGCCTGGTAGACGATCGGAACTCGAGACGACAGAGCCCCCCTGGTTGCGTTGATCGAGTTTGCGTCTTGGTTGATCTCCCGAAGTTCAGCGCTCGAGCCTTTCAACTCCTCGAGGATATTCCTCTCGTGCTGATTCCCGGTTTCCATGATCAGTTGGGCGTCTTCCGAAAGTTCGTCAGGCGTCAGGCATCCGGGGTTCTCAAGATGGTAACGGTCCATCCAGGACGCGAAGCGGGACTCCAGATAAGCTGTCAGTGGTCAGCAATTTTCCTCTCCAGAACCTAACTAATAGAGTTGTAACAATCTAACATAGAGTCGTAGAGGGGGCACTCGGCGGGTCCGTGAACGAATTAGTGAACAGTCGCGCCCAAAACACCCCCGAGATCCCTCGAGAAGTGTCACAAAGATCGTGGCGACACTTTCCGAGCTAAACCTAAGTGTTGATAATAACGGGCTTACGGGTTGGCCGTCAGCTGAACCACTTGGATCCTCCGCAATTTGGGTACTAAGGCGGGGATAACCTCTTACCCATCAGGTAATTACGTAACTAGGCTACTATCTAAGATGTTCGCGAATCTTGTCTAGCGCTTCCACGACCGCCTGCTCCAGGTGAAGAGAACCGGCTTACTGATGATCGACTTGCGTCGTACGCGTCGAATAGACGGAGCGTAGATTAGCCGAATGCGTCTTACCGCCGCCTCGAGAGCTTTTTCGAATCGTTGGTGTTCTGCGTCGCGCATTGCGGCATAGACACACTCGTTGATGTGTCGACTAAGCGATCGGTACCCCACTCCAAACCTGTCGGCTGTCCGTCGCAAGGACCGCGTCGATGCGAAATCGATGAGTATGGTCTGATGATTGGGATTTGAGCAGATACTGCATCTCATGTTATCTAGTATAGAAAATCTGCAAGTTCGCAAAGTAGAGAATCCTCGACTCGCTGAACGTCGGCACCCAGTTCCGAACCGAGCGAATGGGCCAGACTGCGAATCCGATTTCGCCTCATCCAATCCATTCTTCGAGCTTGATGCGTTTCACCGATGATCAATGGGATCAAACCATCGAGACACCTGGATCGGGTTTCCAAAACTGCCAAGGCATCGCCAACCGATAGCTCGCCTACGGCTAACGATGGTGTTCGGGTATGCGACAACGTGGTAGCAATTGCTTCGTGAACCGCGGAGACAATCTGTGTTCGTAACTCGTCAGACATTCTTTCTTGCTTCGATCTTCGCTCCATGCTTGATGAACATTGTAGGCGATTACGCGGACGCCTAACACGCGAAATGCTCGGGAGGTTTAATACGGAAACGGGCGTATTATTGGGATTACTTGGGTTTGATTGAGTTTGGTCGTTGTTGAAGTCTATATATAGGACTTCCAGTAGGACTTCCAGGATCCATCGGTGCGAATTGTATGAAAATCAAAGCGTCGCCAAGGTTCACAATTATTGGTATGGAGCTGCCAAACTCCGCGCAGCTTGAGGGTCAGCTAAAGAAGCGGATTCTTTCGTTGGTACATGAACTACGTCGACTCGATAAGAGGCGATATACATCGACGGCCAAGCTACCTCAGCTCAATCTGAAGACGGCAACCTTCATTAGCCGACTCGCAAGATCGCTTGACTGGCCGGATCTGGAAACTGAATTAGAGGGAGAGTCGAAGGTCGGAGCCCTTTCCCAACTCGTTCAATTCCTGACCATGACGAAAATTCAGTTAGAAATAAAACGAAACTTTCGCTCGTTCGCCGGATTGGTTACCAAGAACACCTGCCTGGGATATCTTTATGCGGCCGCTGTCGAGTGTCTGGTACGATGCGGATTCAGACCTGCAGCGGACCCTGCGGAAATAGCCTCTATTTTGAGCAATGCCGAGGCGTCTTGGGAGGCTACCGAAATAGCTTCAAGGATAGCGGAGTCCGACATAAAACGCGCTAGAGAGTCAGATAGAAGTTTCACATTCTATGAAGTTGCCTTGAAGGTCACTTTTGACGGAGATTTTAACAACGGTTTTGATCATCTTTTTGTCGAGATGTCTTCGCGATTGATTTCGGAGTCGCTCGGAAGAATGCCACAGGCTATCGATCCGCACTTTTCCGAATATGCTGCGGAATACAAGAAAACGGTACTCGCGTCGATCGATGAGCGCATTAACAAAGGCAAGTATTTCACCCGAAAACGATTGGACGTTCGCCGCGGGGGCCGACGTCCTAAGCGGCAATGGACCTGGGATGACGATGCAAAACGACTCCTTTACCTAAAAGCTGAAACTTTGAAAGACGATAGGGGGAGATGCCTTTGGAAAAGAGCCTACAACGAACTCGTTGAGGCCGATTTTGGTGCCGATGCCCAATCCCGCATTCGAAATAAAACTGAGCTTAGGACCGCCCCGAGATCTTTATGGAAAAGTGCGATAAACGCTTGGCAAGGAAGTCACACAAGTTCCACCAACGTCCCGAAGGGGAAGTCGCCGACATCGTTTCGTCTGATGCACGCAGCTGAGCTTCTAGGATTCAAGGCATCGGCCGTGTCAACGTTGGCAAAGTATTCCCAGGAGGGCAAGCGATTGCACGAGCAATCAGACAGATCCTAACCAACTTCTTTGCCAGTCCACCTCGCAGTCAGCCACGCGTATTTTTTTGCGAAAGATCAAATTATCGATTGAACGTTCCGCTTTGAGCCTGTCAAGTTTAGTTCGGCCGAGATTACTCGAGCCGATTTTTTTTATTGGAGGCAGTCGAAATGGACGAGCGAATATTAGTAGCGGATGAAGTTGCCGAGCTTTTGCGAGTTGATCGGCA
>JBDSLC010000150.1:0-56055 GCA_039916585.1 Pyrinomonadaceae bacterium
GTTCGTTACGGCTCGTCTTCCGGAGGTGATACGGATCTAAAGGCAGGACCGCAGAACACACAGAACAGGAACGAACACACAGAACGGGAAGAAGACGCGGGAGAAACTCGTTGACTACCTTTCCCGCAGGGTCATATGATGGTGGGACTACGTTATTGAAGTGAAAAAGCCTTTAGAGCCAGTTACCGTTGATCGGATCAGGGAAGTTCACCGGGAGCGTCGGGAGGAGATCTCGGGGCGGTTGGCGGAGTTTCGGTGGATCCGGGAGAAGGGGTCGGACGCGAGGCATTGGGAGGAGATGGTTTTCTGTTTCTTTACCGGTGGGTGCTCGGCGAAGATGGGGCTGCGGTCGATCGACGCGGTGAGGCCGTTGTTGAAGCGTGGGTCGCATGACGATCTGATGAACGCGCTCGTCGGCGTGCACCGCTATCCACGGGCCCGATCGAGGTATATAGTTGAGTCCCGCGATTTTCTGAAGAAGCATTGCGGGTTGAAGCTTCGGGCAAAGCTTGAGAGCTTTGATTGCGATCTTTCCCGACGCGATTGGCTGGTAAAGGAAAAAGGCATCAAGGGGCTCGGGTATAAAGAGGCGAGCCATTATCTGCGAAACGTTGGATTCAAAGGATATGCGATCCTTGATAAGCACGTCCTCCGGTGTTTGGCGGAGCTGAAAATAATCGAGGACCCAAAGCCACCAAATACGCGTTCGAGGTATCTAACGGTCGAGCAAAAGCTTAAGCACCTGACAGACAGTACCGGAATCGATTTTGACGAGATGGATCTCGTGCTTTGGTCAATGAAGACCGGCGAGATCTTAAAGTAAGTTTAAATTGACCGGAAAGGAGAAGCAGTCATGATCAATAACCCCGTCACCGATCTCTTTTCTCAGCTTCCTTTCCGATTTCGGCGCTCCATTCTTTTACTCTCGCTTCTTTCATTCATTGCCGTTCCGATCTTTGCGGAGGACGACGTAAAGCCCAACTCGGACGATCCGAGATCGCTGGTGAAGCAGGGTGAGAAGTTGATCCGCAAGGGTGATTTTGCCGGTGCCGAACAGCTCTTCAAGCGTGCGATCGAGGCACGGCCGAACGATTCAGAGATCAAACTCAAGCTTGCATACCTTTATGTAAGGACTCGCCGCTTTGTCGAGGCTTATGAACTGAGCTTTCCGATCCTGCGAAACGAGCCGAAGAATTCATACGCGTTCGCCGTTGTCGGAGCCACTTATCTAGGGGCCGGCAGGTTTAGAGATGCGCGGATGCTTCTGGTCAGTTCGATACGACTGAAGACGGATCAGCCGCTGGCGTGGGCGGCGATGGGCATGCTCGACTTCTATGAAAACAAGATCCAGGAAAGTCTGAAAAACCTTGAGGAAGCTGTTTACCACGATCCGTTCGAGCCGGACTTTCTTTACGCTCTCGCACAAGTTTCAGCGCGCGCCGAAAAGTACAGAGAGGCGGCCACTGCATACGAGGGCTTTCTTAGAGTTTCGCGGAACACGGACGACGACCGACGAGAGCGTATCAAAGGCCTGATCAACTTTCTCCGTTATTTGGGAAACAAGCAGTACCTCTACCAGACGGGCGGCCAGGATGCGACCGAGGTTAAGTTCGACCTTGTAGGGAATCGGCCGATCATTCAGATGCGGGTCAACGGCAAGCCGGAGCCGCTGAACTTTGTGCTGGATACCGGATCGGGAATCTCAGTTATTTCCGACGAGACGGCGAAGGCTTTGGGTATCAAGGCGATCACCAAGGGCGGTTTTGCCAAGGGCATCGGCGGCAGCGGGAAGTTTGAGATCGTCTATGGGTTTATTCGAGACGTGGACATCGGTGCCGTCACTGTCCGCAACGTGCCGGTGTATATCCGCAAGTTTCACAGCGATGGAAAGATCGACGGCTACATCGGGCTTTCGCTGATATCGAAATTCCTGACGACGGTCGATTATGGAAATCAGACATTCGGCCTGCGTAAGAAGGATTCGATTCGGACCGATGATCCCACCGGTGTTAGTGTTCCGCTTCGACTCACTTCAAGTGGATTCCTTAGCGGCGAAGTGCAGCTCGAGGGGTTCGATTCTCCGTTGAATTTCATCGTCGATACCGGAGCGAGCGTCTCAGTCATTTCGTCAGACCTCGCTGCCAATATCGCGATGGCCCCGCACGCACAGGAGGAGCGGATGCGTGTGATCGGAGCTGCCGGTATTACTGAGGATGTGCCCTCGTTCCTGCTGCCGAAGGTGACGATGGGAACGCATTCGCGAAACAGCATCACCGCGATCGCTCTCGATCTGAATTTGATAAATGAAGCGTCCGGATTCGAGCAGGCCGGGATACTCGGCGGCAACTTCTTAAAGAACTATCGGATGACCTTCGACTTCCAAAACTCTCGCGTCACCTTTGTTTCGGTGAGAGACCAAGAGTAGTAGAAAAGGTTACAATAAGGCTGAGCATGAAACTCAGCCTTTACCTTGAGACGACCGTACTCGGAGCATACCTCGATAATGGAGACCCATTCCGCCGCGACCTGACGATGCGCTGGTTCGAGCGCGAGCTTGGCGAATATCGCGTGTGCACGTCGCTGCTCGTCCGCCGTGAACTCGAACGGATCGACGAACCTCACCGTTCCAGTTATCTGCGTCTGCTAACCGGGCTCGAGAATCTCGATGTCGCGGACGAGGCCGCCATTCTCGCCGAAGGGTACATATCCCGCGGGATCTTTCACCGCAAATTTATTGCCGACGCTCTCCACGTGGCGATCGCGTCATTTCATAAGATCGATTACGTTGTCACCTGGAATTTCGGCCATCTTGCCAATGTCCGGAAACAGGCTCGGCTGCGGATGTTCAATACGGCCGCGGGATTCTTTTCTCCATCTATTGTCACCCCTGAATTTCTCGTCCACGAGGTCGGAGCCTGATGTATCCACGATCCAAATTTCAAGAAGTATTGCTCGAGATCAGGCAGGAAATGGCTCGGGATGCTGACTTTGACGTCGACCTGTTTGCTGAGATCGTTCGGACCGGCGCCGGCCCGCGGGATGCGCGTATCCATTCCCTAAGCGATCCGGCGACCGGCCTGACTGGATCCCGGAAAGGACGATCGTCGATCAACACCGCCGACTAATCTTGTGCGCACATTCGAGACCTGATTTAATTCAACGGAGCAGATAGCTTTTCGTTCACTCTCTAACAACTGATGTTCAGATATCTCGTTTCATGCCTGATCATCCTGGCAGTGGTTAGCCTTTCCGGCTACTACTTTTTTGTCGAATATTGGGAGCACCGGTTCGACGATCTCATCGCGCGTCAGTCGCGCGTTTACCGCCTTGATGAAAAGCTCGTGCGGAGCGTGATCTACGAAGAAACATATTTTCGGGCGGGTGCTCGGGGCGAAGCGGAGGAGGTCGGCTTGATGCAGGTTACGCCGCTGGTCGCACGAGATTGGGCTAGAGAGACGGGGTTGAGCGACATGGAACGACAGGCGAACGAGAACGTCGTCGCGTTTCTGAGCGATCCAGAACGCAACATACAGATCGGCTGCTGGTATCTTGAAAAGCTGCGCGAACGATATCGCGGACGACCGGCGGAAACCGCGATGATGCTTGCGTCATACAACGCCGGTGCGAGTCGCGTCGAAGAGTGGACCCGCGATGCCGACCCTGCCGGAATCTCGGAGAACGACTTCATCGGGCGGATCGGGATCGCCTCAACCAAGTCGTACGTCAGCTCGATCATGAACAGATATCGCGAAAGTAGCGCGACATCGAATCCCCGCCGATAACAATGAAGATCCTTACCGCCGACTACGTATTGCCGATATCGTCGGAGCCAATTTTGAACGGGGCGATCGCGATCGACGGCGACAAGATCGTTGCGGTTGGGGGTAGCGATAGTCTGCTTTCGAAATTTCCGAACTCCGATGTAGAAGATTTTGGTAAGGCCGCGATCTTGCCGGGATTCGTAAATTGCCATTCGCACCTGGAACTCACCGCGCTCCGCGGAGCTCTGGATGACGTCGAACACGACTTCAAGGCGTGGCTGCTGAAGGCGACGGCGTTGCGTGCGGCTCTGTCGAGCGACGACATCAATCAGTCGGCGATCGACGGCGCCCGCGAAGGTGTTGCGGCGGGGGTGACTTGTTTCGGTGATATAGGGCGGTTCGGGCACGCTGGAGTTGCAGCCTTGAAAGAGATTGGGCTTCGCGGGATCGTTTTTCAGGAGACAGAATTTTCCCCGGATAACGCGACGGCTGACGATGATTTCAAGAGGCTCGGCGAGAAGTTTGAGAAGCTCAAGGAAGAAGAGACTGACCTGGTGAAAGTCGGCATCTCGCCGCACTCGCCTTATACGGTCGGCTCTAGCTTGTTCGAGCTCATCGCTCAGTACTCCATCATCAACCGCGTCCCGCTCTCGATCCACGCGGCTGAATCCTCGGACGAGGACGATCTGCTGCAGCGTGGCGAGGGGCTTTTTTCTGAGTTTGCGTCGCGTGCCGGGTTGGAATGGAACAGTCCGCATTGCACGCCGATCGAATATCTCGAACGCCTCGGTGTGCTGTCAACCCGTCCGCTGCTCGCTCACTGCGTCACCGTCTCGGAAAGCGATATAAAAAAGATCAAATCGAACGGAGCCAAGATAGCCCACTGCCCAAAATCAAACGCGAAATTTGGCCATGGTTACGCTCCATTCGAGAGGTTTCTTGATTCGGGGATTGCGGTCGGCTTGGGAAGCGATTCAGTCGCGAGCAACAACGTCTGCGACCTCCTCGAAGAATCCCGATTTGCCGCTCTCGTCGCTAGAAATCGTCCGGATCGACAACGGTTCCTCTCTGCACGGGAGGTTTTGGAAGCTGCAACACTGGGCGGAGCAAAAGCCCTCGGTCTCGACCTGCTCATCGGCACGCTCGAACCCGGTAAGCAAGCCGACATAGCCGTTATTTCTCTTGATCATAAAGCTCAAAACCCGTTGCACGACATATATGCGACACTCGCGTTTTCGTCGAATGGGCGGGACGTGCTGGCGACGCTCGTCGCGGGTCGTCATCTTTATTCAAGAGGAGCCTAGTGTCCAGCTTGCGGCATCGACGACATTGTTTGCCTGAACCGCCTGCCTGGTCCAAACCAAAGCACGAACTCCGACTCGCGGGCTCCGAGTCCTTTGTCCCACATGAATTCCGCTCCATGCTGGATCAATTTTGCGCCTAGCCCTTGATTTAGCAGGGGGGCGACCTTTGCAAAAAGATCTTTCTGCTCAATCTGCGAAGTTGTGAGAAATTCGCCGTTCAGATTCGAGCGGTTAATGGCCATCAAGTCGAAGTCCGCATAGATCGCGGAACCGTTAAATTTTACGAGTCCTTTTTCCGGGCCATTCTCCGCTCGAAAGAAGCCGTGCGGCAGGTTGTTGCCTTTTAGAAACTTCTGCTGCCAGGTTCTAATTGCGGCCTGCAGCGACGTCGGCATGAACGCTTCCGGACAAATGGTCGGGTCGACGACCAATCCGGCAAAACAATGGATCGGGCTGTCGCAGCTTTTGGCCTTGCACTCCTCCATTTTGGGGACGTGGCGCGGTTGGCCGATCCATTTTGCAGAAAGTTCATTCGGCTCGCGAAGGCCGATCCAGCAGGTGAACTCCTGTGCGGCGGCGAAAAAGACGTTCTTATGGTTTTCTTTCATTGTTGCCCTCTAGTGACAAAATCGACAAGGCGGAAGAAACTCGTAAACTTCGGACATCATCTAACGCGTCTTTTTGCCTAGGATCATCTCTTATCAGGGTGCCGAACTGATCTCATACTCGGGTTTCGTCGCGCCCATTAACCATTTATCAAACCACGCAACTATGTGCTGCAGGCGCTCTACGCGGTGCCAGGGTTGGCCGGAGCGGGAAAGCTCGTGACTCTCATTGGGGAAGCGGACCATGACGGTTGGGATCTTTCTATATTTCAGGGCTCGGAAGAGTTCCTCGCCGCCGGCGTAAGCGGGGGTCCGGTTGTCGGCCTCGCCGAGGATGAACATCATTGGCGTTTTGATCTTCGCGACGTGGGTGATGGCTGAACGATCCCGAAAACCCTCGACATCCTCGAAAGGGGCGCCCTTGAACCAGGATGGCTGGAACTGGGCAAAGTCGGCTGTGTACCACCAGCTTGCCCAGTTCGAGATATCACGCTGCGAAACAGCGGCCTTGAACCGATCGGTTTGGGTGACGGCGTAATTGGTCAACACTCCTCCTCCGGATCCGCCTGTGATGCCGAGCTTTGTTTCATCGACATAGCCGCGTTTTATCACTTCGTCGACAGCGAGCATGAGGTCTTTATGATCGTCGCCCGGATAAGCGTATTGGATGACGTTCCCAAAATCCTGCCCGTAACTTGTCGAGCCGCGTGGATTAGGATAGACGACGATGTAGCCTTTCGCTGCCATCCATTGAAATTCGTGATCAAAGACGTACCCATACGCAGCATGCGGGCCGCCGTGGATATTCAAGATCAGCGGATATTTCTTTTTCGGATCGAAATCTGCCGGCTTCTGAACCCACGTTTGAACTCGTTTGCCGTCGAAGCTTGTGTACCAGATCTCGTCCGGTTCGGTGAGATTCACCTTAGCCGATATGCCGTCGTTGAATCGCGTAAGTTGTTTGGCGTTTGAGCCGGACGCATCCGATGCGAATAGATCGCCTACCCGCGTTGGCGTCGATAAAAGGTAAACGAGTCTGCTTCGATCGTTCGTTATTCGATAGCTCAACACTGCGTGGTCACCCTTCGTTAACTCAGAAATATTGCCGGTCGCATCAACGGTCGCGAGATTCTGTCGTCCTTCTTTTGTAAATCCGACGACGATACTGCCATCACTGCTCCAGATCGGAGGGTTGCCTCCTCCCGCTCGCGGAGCGGCCTGATCACCCGTCAGAGCACCTCCGATATCGAAGTCGAATTTTGGGGTCAGATTCTTCGGTTGGGCGTTCGACTCTAGCTCCAACGTCCAGAGATCTGGTTGAGTGTAGGATTGAACGGGTTTTGCGTCGGCCGACGCGACGAATGCAATTCGCTTTCCATCGGGACTAAGACTTACCGCTCCTACGCCGATCGTAAGACGCGTCAAGAGAGCGGGTTCACCGCCGTTGATCGCGACCGAATACACTTGTGTTTTTGGTGTGTCGTAGTAGGGTTCCAGATCACGGTTGGTCGTGAAAAAGATCTTTGAACCGTCGTTCGACCAAGTGAAGTTCGCCTCGGAAAATTGTCCGGACGTTAGTTGCCTAGACGTTACCTTCTCGCTTGGGTTCGAGGGGGTTGGAACCGTCCAAAGATGATTCGGGCGCGTCGGATCGAGATAGCCAGCGCCGTCGGATCGATATACGGCTCGCGTGATGACTCGAACATCGGATTCCCGGTCCGCGGGGGTTGCGGGTTTCCCTTGTTTCGCTATGTCATCCGGATTCGCCGAACTTCCGAACGCGAGCGACTTGCCGTCAGGCGACCAAACAGCTCCACCCGCACCTCGTGGAACATTTGTTAGCTGAAATGCCTCACCACCGGATGTGGGCAGAAGGTAGATCTGCGGAGCGCTCGCGGGTCCGGGTGCTTCCCCCGATCGGACGAAGGCCAGAAATCGTCCGTCGGGTGACCAACGGGGCGTTGTATCGCGATTGCCGCCCGTGATTCGCGATGGTTCACCGCTTCCGTCAACGCGAACGGTCCAGATCGAGGTGTCGTAGTTCGTCTTAGCCGGGTTGACCGAAACGCGTACAAAAGCAGCCTGAGTTCCGTCTGGCGAAATTTGCGGATCGCCGATCCATACAAGATCAAAAAGATCGGCTTCGGTGATGGCTCGCTTCTGGGCGGGAGCGATCGAAGCAAACAGGCAGAGAACAACGAAGAGGCGCAGGCAGACTTTCTTCATAGATATTCAGGTACCGTCAGGAGCGGTGCGAGAATTCTAGAGTGTCCGCTTTAGTTCCGCAAGTACGTCATCAGGTGTCCAGCGGCCGCCGGTAAAGAGGCGGGCTACCTTGCCGTCGGGGGCGATGACGGCAGTGACGAGAGAATGGTTGATCTGAGTTTTGTCGGCGGCGTCGGTCTCGTATTTGAGGCCGAAGAAATCGGCGACTGCCCGCACTTCCTTGTCCGTGCCAACTGCGAGATTCCAGACCGTAAGGTCATCCTTAGAATCTTTGCCCAGATAGCCGAGTCCATATTGTTTGAGTTTCTCGGGCGTATCGCGGGTCGGGTCGAAGGAGATCGAGAGAAGTCGGATCTTATCTTTCGCTTCCGGATCTGACGCGATGCGGTTCGCCATATCGCTGAACTGCTTCGACATCTTGATGCAAAATTCGGGAAGCGGGCATTCGCGGTAGATGAAAGTGACGGCGAGAGCCTTCCCGCGATAATCGTTGAAGGTGAATTTCTTTCCGTCCTGGTTCGTCAACGAAAGAACGGGCACAGATTTGCCTATCTGCTCGGGCTGTTTTTCTTCGATTGGCGGCTGGTTAGGCGCCGAGTTAGCGACGATCGAGATCTTCTCAAGCCAATACGGATCCTTCGCCGAACTATCAACGACAAGCTCAGCCCGGATCTGGACGCCCGGCACGAGGTCGTCCCAAACCCAATTTTCATGGATCGGAAACGGCATTGTCATTGCCGGCATGAAGTCGGCGATCGCCTCATGATCGATCTCCGCCGTTTTCTTAATTTTATCGACCGAGACTACCTTTCCGCGAAGGTCGTAACGTTTCTGATTGGCAGAATTCGATTCGGTCGGCGGCGCATTTCCGCAACCTGACAGGATGAGAGCAAAAGATAAAAGCAGAAATAAATACCGCATAAATAAGAAGTGTCACGCAAAGACGCGGATGACGCAAAGAGAAGCCTGATGAGCCTTACTTATCTACTACGCTCGGAATCTCCGTGAAAATCTTTGCTATCTTGTGTTAGCCGATCTTTTTAACACAAAGACCGCTTTGCAAGAATTGATCAGTAGCTATTTCGCATTCAGACTCTCGTCATAAAGCAGTTGGTACATCCGATAGTTGGACATCACTCGCCAGACGTAATCCTTCGACTGGGCGAACCCGATCTCAGGCACGTAGCGGCCCGAGTACTCCGATTTGCTCCGCCCAAGCCAACGCTTCATATTGTCCTCGCCGCCGTTATAACTCGCAGCGACCGCGTCGGGCTTATTTGAGAAGAGTTTGTAGAGGTTACCAACGTATTGAGATCCAAAAAGGATCGCCGTCGGTGGAGCGTACAGCTCATTCTGATCGAACCTCTCGCGTCCGAGTTCGACCGAGATCTTAGACGAGGTGTCGGTAATGAACTGCATCAGGCCTCGAGCAGCAGCGACCGATTTCACATTTGGACGAAATCGCGATTCCTGCCGCATTATCGAAAGCAGAAATCTCGGATCGACGCCGCGGCTCGGCGCGTGCTTCAGCAACGCGTCACGATATGGAGCGGGGTACAGCATCGCAGCGACGTCTCTTGCAAGAAGCTCGGGCTGGAAATCCGCGGGGAGGCTTCTCATCATCGGCTCGATGAAGGCCGCGGCCCGATCAGCACGATCGCCCTTTACGTACATCAACGCTATCGTTAACTCGACCTCGGGTGAGAGTTTCTTGTCGGCGGTCGTAGTTCCGCGAACGGATGCCTCGTATTCAGGCGCGGCCTCGTCGAAGAGTCCGAGAAATGCGAGTTCCTCGGCTAAAGTCTTGTTGCTGCGATCGGTTCCCGCGGTGGGCTTTAAATCGGTTCTATCGGACTTCAGCGGCTTCGGGATCGCAGGAAGTTTGTAAGCGGGTATCTGACCGTAAACGTTCCGCAATTCTTCAAGAAGTCGTGTTCGCTGATTCTCATCAGCAGTCACGCGAAGCGCATTCTGGAGGATGTTCTTTCGATCATCCGGCGTTTTCCCGACTGTCGTCAGCGGAGAGCGCACCTTGCCGTCAATCGATTCTTTGGCTTCTGCCAAGCTCGCCATCGCCTGCAAACGTTCCGTCGCACGCCAACCGTAATATTCGCTGCGTCCATCCGGGATCGATAGATATACGTCGATGGCATCCGGATATCGACGCAATTCTTCGAGCACGAGTCCGCGGAGGAATGTGGCCTCGGGCCGCGTGGTGCCGCCAGGAATTCCGGCTCCACCCAGATCCGATAGCCCCAGAAGTCGATCGAGCTCGACCAGAGCACTTGCCCATTCTGTTTGAGCGATCCGGATGCGAGCTTTTGCGAATACCGCCTGAGCCTCGGCGGCCTTGCCCTTGAATACTTCTGCCGCGCGATCCGCCCTGTTCGCAGCTTCGGTATCTTCGCCCGCGTCCCGAAGCACGTCGACGATGTTCAGATAAGGCCGGTCAAGCTTTTCGTCGTCCGGATAGCTCTGGATGTATCGTTCATACCGAGCGACCGCTTCTTTATATTTATGCAGCCGCGCGTATCCGGAGGCGAGCTGAAGCAACGCGTCCTTGTTTACCGGATGCTCTGGATGCTGTTCGCCGACGCGCTCATACCACTTAACAGCGTCCACAAAATCAGACATCTGCGTGTAGCCTCGCCCGATCTGATAGAGAGCGTCGGGGACGAGCCCGCTCGCGGGATGGCTGTCGACGATCGCGAGATAGTGTAGCCTGGCGTCAGCGAAATCGCGGTTAAATTGATAGATGGACGCGCGTTTCAGATGCTCGTAATCCGAGAGCTTTGCGACTTCTTTTCCGAATCGAGCGCTTCCGACTTCGATCAGGTCAATAGCCTTAACGGACTCAAGTGCGAGGTCATCTGGCTGAGCGGGATTTGAGGTAGAAGAAATGACCGATTCGAATTTCTGTCTCGCCAAGTCCTTTTCGTTCTTAAAAAGCAGAGCCCTCGCATAGATCATTTCCAAGTCTCGCGGACGCTGTCCGGAACCTGGAAAGTTTTCAAGCGAGGCGATGGCCGCGTTAAAATCCTTTGATTCGAAATAGCTCTCAGCCAGTCTTCGCCGGGCTGCATTGGCGAGCAGCGACCCAGGGCGATCGGTGATCAGATCGAGCAGCAAGATGCGTTCGCCCGCGAGATTCCCGCTTCCACGAGTGATCGTCGACAGATGCCACGTCGCATACTCACGCAGGATAGAATTACGTGCGCGAACCTTCTGAAAGTAGCCGGAGGATTGGCTGGCGTCACCGATCCGCTGATAGAGCCTGGCAGTTAGGTAGTCGAGACCGTTTGATTGGAAAAGCGACGTCTGCTGAGTTTCGATCGCCTTTAGCTCCTCAATGGCGTTCGTATATTCATAGCGTTCAATGCTTTCGCGAACCGCCTCGAACCGCTGCGAGGCGGTCTGGCCAGATGCATAAATAAGCATCAGCAAGAATACGAATGTAACCGAGAGAGTTCTCATCAGTTCTCATTCTAAACAAAAAATGAGAAGTCCGACATCGGACTTCTCTAGCGGGGGAATGCTCTTTCGAGCCATTCAGGGTGAGAAGCTAAGAAATTTTCTTAGTTGAAGCCGCATTAAGCGGAAGATCGTCGGCGTTGCCGAAATCGAACGACCGAAACTTGGGTTCGCCGCTTTCGTACACGTACCATTTGCCTTTGCGGAACACTGCGAAATCAACAACACCGTCACCGTCATAATCTCCGGGTGCCGCAACGTCATCGTCAAAGCCCATGACGAAGGGTTCAACTTGGCCGGTCTCGCTCGAGAGCACGTTCCATTTACCTGCCGAGTAGACTGCGAGATCGGCCTTGCCATCGCCGGTGTAATCCGCAGGTACGAGCGTGTCCTTCTTAGAGTCGCCAAAGACCTCGCTTCGAAGCTTACCATCCGACGTCTGCAGGATCATCCATCGATTCTCACTCGGTCGAAACACCGCAATGTCGGTCTTGCCGTCACCGTCGTAATCGGCCGGGACCGGAATGTCGCCAAAGAAACCAAAAGATGTCTGCTGTGAGCCGATCAACCATTGTCCGGTCGACGGACGCCAAACTGCGATCTCAGCCTTGCCGTCGCCGTCGTAATCGGCCGCAACCGGAAGGTCACCAACCGCACCAAACTTGATGATCTGAGCTCTAGCGTCACTGCTGCGTCGGATCAACCACGTCGCATTCGACGGTCGCCAGACAGCAGCGTCGATCGAACCGTCTCCGTCATAATCTGCGGGGACGATCTTGTCGGATGCCATTCCCCACTTGACGGCTACAAATGCACATCCGTCACTCGAATTCGTGTACCACACGCCCTTCGCAGGGTTGAACACCGAATATTCACCGCTCTTTGTATTGCATTGACCGGCAGCTGCGTCAACACCGCTCACAGCTAGAGCGATGAATAGCAGGGCGATGATCCGTAGATTTTTGAGTGTGTTTCTCACAAACTTTTTGATACTTCTAGTTTTTTGAGACAAAGAGGCGCCATATCCTAGACGGTTCCCGTCCGGCTTTTTGCGGAAGCATCTTCGACTTATGCCCAAGCAAACTGACAATGACCCCGACCTTCCTGTAAAATCAATCGTTCAATATGACCGCACGAATACTCAGTGGCCGGGAGATCGCCGATTCGATCAAGGAAGAGGTTCGCGACGAGGTCGCGAGGCTCTACGAAGAACACGGATTTCGCCCCGGTTTGACCGTTGTCCGCGTGGGCGAAGATCCCGCCTCGGCGGTCTATGTCACCAGCAAGGTCAAGACATCGCACGAACTCGGGATCATCTCCGAACAGATCCACTTGGACGCCGACACTACGCACGACGAGTTGCTTCACACCGTGAAGAAACTGAATGCTCGCGATGACGTCGACGGCATTCTCGTTCAACTTCCGCTGCCGACACATATCGACGATGCCGAGATCCTCGAAGCTATCGATCCTGCAAAGGACGTGGACGGATTTCATCCGATCAATGTCGGTCGTCTGCATCAGGGCGTTCGTTCGCTCGTACCGTGTACGCCCGCCGGTGTGATCGAGATACTGAAGCGTTCGGACATAGATATCGCAGGCAAACACGCGGTCGTACTGGGAAGAAGCAATATCGTTGGAAAGCCGATGGCGGCCCTTTTATTGAGAGAGAATGCGACGGTGACGATCTGCCATTCGCGCACAGCCGATTTGCCTTCTATAACAACGCAGGCTGACATCCTCGTTGCGGCGATCGGCCGGGCCGGATTCGTGCGTGCGGAACACATCCGAGAATGCGCCAGCATAGTAGACGTCGGCATCAACAACGTTTCGGACAAAGAATTTGCTGCCGAGTTGTTTTCTACTGAAGAGCTTCCAAAGCGCCTTGCGGCGATCGACAGTCGCGGCTTCACGCTCGTCGGGGATGTGAATCCGAAAGAAGCTATGGCAAAAGAAGGCGCCTTCACGCCCGTTCCTGGCGGCGTCGGCTTGCTGACTGTGGCGATGCTGATGAAGAATACGGTCGAAGCTGCCAAAATGAGACGAAAGATCTAGCGAAAATTTGCTTGCGAAAGCGAGCAGAGGACTTGTAACTTTTCCCTTATCACTTTGCACTTATTTCGGAATAAGTGAGAAGTGAGAAGTGAGAAGTGAGAAGTTTTAAGCGGCCAAAAGACATTATGAAATTCGAAGAATATCAGGCAGAAGCGAGCCAGACGGCTCTTTACCCGCGGCGGATGGAGAATCTTGAGTATCCGACACTTGGCCTTGCCGGTGAGGCGGGCGAGGTGGCGAACATCGTCAAGAAGATCCAGCGTGATTCCGGCGGTGTGATCACGGACGAGACTCGGGCAAAGCTCTTGGACGAACTCGGCGACGTTCTCTGGTACATCTCCGCGTGCGCGGACGAACTTGGCCTGACGCTTACTGAGATCGCTGAGTACAACGTCAACAAACTCGCCAAGCGTCACAACCGGTCAGCCTAATGCTGAAAGTTGGGCTGACGGGATCGATTGCGGTTGGCAAGTCGTTCGTTTGCGATGTATTTCGTGAACTCGGTTGTCACGTACTTGACGCCGATAAGACCGCTCGCGATGTTGTAAAGAAGGGTACTTCTGGACTCGCGAACATCGTCAGCGAATTCGGCGCCGAGATCTTGACTGCCGACGGCGAACTGGATCGGCCGAAGATGGCGTCGATCGTTTTTGCGGATGAGAAGATGAGGCTGCTGCTGAATTCGATCGTTCACCCGCTGGTCTTCGAAGTTCAGAACGCATGGATCGCGGACCGGGAAGTGGAAGATCCGAACGGCATCGCGATCGTCGATGCGGCATTAATGATCGAATCGGGCGGGCATCGGCGATTCGAGAAACTGATTGTCGTCTGGTGCGAACCTGAGATACAATTCGAGCGTCTAATAAAGCGTGATCGGTTGAGCGAGGCAGACGCGAGAAAGCGGATGCAGGCGCAGATGCCGCAGGAAGAGAAGAAGCGGTTCGCCGATCTTCTGATCGATACTTCCGACGGGGTTGAACCGACCCGCGAGCAGTGTAGACGAGTTCACTCTAAACTTCTGGAATTTAACCGCTAGAGCATCTTATTATTCTTATTATAAGGTGTAACCGAACGATGCGGAACTTTACGGCTCAAAGGATATTCATCTCTTTGACCGCTGCGGCGGCGTTGCTTTTGGCGTCCTGCACACAGCTTAAACCCACGCAGGCCGAACCGTTTTTCGCCGAAACGGCCGCTCCGCCCAAGCAAGAACTTCGCTGGAGCAACGGCAAATCTCCGAAATCGCTGGACCCTGCAAAGGCAGCGGCCGCTCCCGAAACGGACATCGCCCGGGCACTTTACGAAGGACTTACCGAGCTGGATCCAAGTACGCTCGAAGCAGTCCCTGCGGCGGCCGAACGTTGGGAATCTACGGATGAGAACCGGACTTGGCGCTTCCATCTTCGGGAAGGTGCTGTTTGGTCGAATGGATCGAAAGTGACTGCCGAGGACTTTAAGAGGTCCTTCAAGCGACTCGGCGAGGCAGCAACGGAGACAGCTCACCGTGATCTGTTATCGAACATTCGCGGTTTGGTTCCGATGTTAAAGAAGCCGGACGAAGTTCGTAAGACCGAGCCGCCCGTCGAAAACATTGCATCATCCCCAACGCCGTTTGCGGCCTCCCCGGCTCCTTCGCCGTCGGCGTCTCCAAATTTGCCGGAAGAAGGAATCGTTGCCGAATCACCGACGGTTCTGCGGCTTCACCTGATTCATCCCGACAAGGACCTTCCCAAGCTGCTTGCCCATCCGATCTTTCGTCCGGTCTTTGCATCGACTGAAAAGGACGATCCGAAGGCAGCCCCAATAACCAACGGCCCATTTAAACTGGCGAGTTTTAATGCCGAGAGTCTCATTCTCGACCGCTCTGATACCTATTGGGATCGCGGTGCGGTAAAGCTCGAACGCGTTTCATTCGTTGCGTCGGCGTCGCCGGAAAAGGCACTTGAAGCCTACCGGGAAGGGAAGATCGATGCGGTCAGTAATGCTGAATTTTCACCGGCAGCTCTTAAGCTTCTCGAGCCTTTCGACGACTTTCGCCGGACTACGCACAATGCGTTGAATCTTTACGAGGTCAATACGAGGCGAACGCCGTTCAATGACCGTCGCGTACGACAGGCTCTTGCACTCGCCATTGAGCGCGAAAAGATCACTGAAGGTGAGTTGCAGGGAACGACCCGACCGGCGGACGGATTTCTCCCGGCCGGAGCTGAGGCTGGCCAGCGGCTCGCATCGGATATTGAGCGAGCCAAAACACTTCTCGATGAGGCCGGATATCCGCAGGGAGCGGGCTTCCCGATCGTTCAGCTCGTGATCAATCGAAACGACGCTCAACAGCGGACCGCAAAGGCGGTCGCCGAGATGTGGAAGGAGAATCTCGGCATTGATACGAACTTGATGGTCCGCGATGCGGCTGAGGTCGAGGCTGCCCGAGTTTCCGGCGCCTTCGATATCATCCGCCGCGGCGTCGTGCTCCCGACCGCTGACGAGACTGTCAGTATGCTCTCGATATTTGGAGAAAGTGCGTCGCAGGCAGTTGGCGAGCCACTTGTTACGCCTGAACCAACGGCACCTTTCCGACGAGACAATTTCAACAGCGGACCTTCGGCATTGCCAGACCCGGTTGATCCGAACACAGTACCGCCGCCAGCGATCCTTACCGAAGAAGAGGCTCTTTACCAGCTTCGGTCGATACCGCTCTACTTTCCAACTTCGTATTCCCTCGTCAAGCCATACGTTAAAGGCTTCGACCTGAACGCTCTCGATGCCCCGTCACTCAAATCGGTGTACATAGATCCAAACTGGCGAACGCGCTGACCGGAAACCGAATCGTAACTGACCGGGGCCGAAATGCGTTTCGTCACATTCCGAGTGCAAAACGGCTGATTTCTGATACAATCTCGGTGAAAACGGTTTTTCCCGTACCCCTCTTCCCGTTTCCCGGGCGTTAATTTTTTTGGAGATTCAGAAGATGAAAGATCAGGTGATTCGCCTTTCGCTTTCGATGGCTGTTATCGGCACGCTTGTTTTGTCGATGACCGGCTGCATGACGAGCGCCTCGTCTCGATATTTCGGAACGACGACGCCTCCAGCCGAAAACATGATTCGGTATGTTTCGGGCGGCGAGCCCGAATCGCTTGACCCTGCGGTGTCGAACAGCCAGCCTGACGCGCGTATTTATATGTCGATGTACGACGCCCTGATCGAATATGAGCCGAAGACAATGGAAGCGATCCCTTCGGTGGCAAAGTCATGGGAGATCAATGAGGAGGGCACTGAATACGTTTTTCATCTTCGTGATAACGCGAAGTTCTCCAACGGAGCACCGCTGACGGCAAATGATTTTGTGTTCACGATGCGTCGCGGTTTTTCGCCGGAACTCGCGTCGCGTAACGCCAGCCTTGGTTATTACATCAAATATTCCGAGGCATATAATGCCGGTCGCATGTTTGTAAAGTGCGGCGACAAGTTCCTGTTGAAGGGCGGCGGAATGTCTGATGCTGCTCCGGCCGCAGACGCGCATTCGTTCTTGGATGCGCCTGAGCGACTAGCGATCGCCGGCGATGAAGCAGGCCGTACGAAAGCATTCGACGCCGATCCTAAATTGAAGGCAAGCGCCGCTGGGTGTGAGTATGTGCCGGTGAAAGCGGAGGATATCGGAGTACAAGCAGTCGACGACTATACGGTCCGCATCAAGCTTTATCAGCCCGCTCCATATTTCATTGGCCTGCTCGGCCATCAGTTTTTCCGAATCGTATCGAAGGACGTTGTTGAGAAATTCGGAACTCGCTGGTCGCGACCTGAGAACATCGTCACCAGCGGCTCGTTCAAGCTTCTCGAACATCGCCCGTACGATCGCCTTGTTGTTGTAAGGGACCCGAACAATTGGGACGCCGCCAACGTCCATCTCGACCGCATCGAATTTTACCCGCTTGACGAGCAGGCAACGATGCTGAACCTGTATAAATCAGGAGCCCTCGACGCGACATACAACCACACTGTTCCGTCGTCGTGGAACGAGACGATCCGCCAGTACAAATCGGAATATCAACTGCATGCTGAGAACGCATCGGAGTTTTACGTGATCAGCGTAAAGAAGCCGCCGATGGATAACGTCAAGGTTCGGCAAGCGTTCAGTCTTGCGATCGACCGTGCATCACTCGCGCTATTCAAGAAGACCTATAAGCCGCTTGTTTATATCATCCCGTTCGGGATCTACCCGAAGTACGAAGAGGCACGCGAAAAGATATGGGACGAAGAGCTGAAGAAGCAGGGAAGTTCGCTGGCTGAATGGAAGGCTCGCGAGTTCGACGCTGAGAAGGCGCGAAAGATAATGACGGATGCGGGCTTTCCGGTCCAGAAGTCTGGCTCGGGCTGGTCTTGTCCGACCTTCCCGGTGGAGAACGTAAGCATCACGTACAACACCAACGACAACAATAAAGCCACTGCCGAATTTATGCAGGCACAGTGGAGACAAAATCTCGGCATTACCGTACCGCTGAAGAACATGGAGTTCAAGACGTTTTTGCCGATGCTGAACAAGGTCGAATACTCAGGCTTCGGGCGACGCGGCTGGATCGGCGACTATATGGATCCGTTCACGTTCCTGTACCTCTACTATTCCGAAGGCAATGAAAGTGCCACCGGATGGTGGGATCCGAAGGTCGACGCGGTCCTCGACGAAGCAAACAAGACCGTGGACGAACAGAAGCGTTACGAGATGCTTGCGAAGGCAGAGTTGATGGTTGCCCAAGCAGAGCTGACAATTCCCCTTGCGGTGCCGGGAACGAGCTTTATGAAGAAGCCCTACGTAAAGGGCATGTATCCGAATCCCGGCGTCTTGCATCCATGGAAGTTCGTTTACATCGAACGCGATCCATCGAAATGGGACCAGGACGCTGACGAGATTATGAAGATCTCCGATCCGCAAGTGGATCAGCAGGTGAAGGCATTAATGGCAACGCAGGAAGAATTTAAGGCGAAACAGACTGCGGCCCAGCCGACGAAGAAGTCAGAATAAAGAATAAATGCTGAGCTTTTTACTAAGACGACTCCTTCTGATCGTGCCGATGGCATTGCTGGTCGTGACGGTCACGTGGGGATTGATCCGAATCGCACCCGGTACGTTCTACGACAGTGAGAAGAAGCTGCCACCCGCGATCGAAGCGAACATCAAGAAAAAGTACGGCCTCGATAAGCCGTGGTATTCCCAGTATTTCATGATGCTCGGGAACGTCACTTGCCGGACGTTGGCCGAGGATGAGTCGACCTTCAATGGATTGCAATTCAATCTCGGTAGTTCGCGCGTGAAGTGTTTCGATTTCGGCGACTCGCTGAAGTATGAAGGGCAGTCGGTGAACGAGATCATCCGGCGCCATTTACCATACTCCGCAACGATCGGCATCATCGCTTACATCCTGGCGTTGTTCATCGGCGGCGGAGCGGGATTGTTCGCCGCTCTGCGTCAGAATTCGATCTACGATTACGGTTCGATGGCACTTGCGATGCTAGGTCTTTCGGTTCCCAACTTCGTTCTCGGGCCGATCCTAGTTCTAGTATTCGCTCTAGGGTTGTACTGGGTCCCGGCCGCGCGCTGGGGGGGCATTTTAAACTTGATCCTCCCTGTCATCACGCTGTCCGCGATCTACGCCGCATATATTGCAAGACTTACGAGAGCCGGAATGCTCGAGGTAATGCGGTCAGACTATATTCGAACCGCGCGGGCCAAGGGGCTGAACGAAACAACCGTGCTCCTGAAACATGCCCTGCGCGGCGGCATCATACCGGTCGTATCTTTTACCGGTCCGGCACTAGCTGCTTTGCTAGCAGGAACAGTTGTTGTTGAACGCATCTTCTCTATCCCGGGACTCGGCAATATCTTTATTCAATCGGTACTGAACCGCGACGAACCGCTCACGCTCGGAATTGTTGCGTTCCTGTCAGTGCTGGTAATGCTTCTGAACTTGATCGTCGATATCTCATACGGTTTCCTCGATCCGAGGATCCGGTACGAATAGTTTCTATGCTGAAAGAACTAAGTTGTCCAAAATGCGGAGCGCCGGTCACGCTCGAAGGCGAGCGGCAGAAACTCGTGCTTTGCAGCTTTTGCAATGCGACGTCGATCGTCGATCTAGAAGACGCCGAGCACCCACGGCTGACGCTTGAAGAGTCGGGAGTGATCGATCCCGTTCAACCTCTTAAAGCTACATCGCTGTGGGGAGACGCATGGAAGCGATTGTTGAAGAACAAGCTCGCGGTTTTCGGACTGGTCGTGCTGGCGATCATGCTGCTGCTTGTCACGGTCGGTCCGGCGATCTTTACGGGGATCACGGGCCTAACGGCGGATTATATCCCTGCTGATGGAAACCTCCTCAAGTCCTTCCCGCCGTCTCTTCAGCATCCGATGGGAACCGATGAAGCGGGCCGCGACATCTTCGCTCGTGTATTACAGGGCGGCCGCATATCGCTTGCGGTTGGCATCATTTCGACGTTCGTCAGCCTGATCGTCGGCGTGTCATACGGAGCGGTAGCCGGCTATCTCGGCGGTTCGATCGACAACGTAATGATGCGTATCGTCGACATTATTTATGCGATCCCCTACATCTTGGTCGTGATCGTGCTGCTTTCTGTATTCGGCGGTCCGAATACGCAGGTTCTCATCCAGTGGCTTCCGTCGATACTCGCTGGGATCGTGGTAGGAGTCGCGGCGATGCTTGGGGCGTTCTGGCTGTATAGACGCTTGTTTGGCGAAATGACCGCGCGAACGTTGGGCGAGCGCTTTATTCGGCTCATGGTTGGGGTGCTGATCGCCGCGGCCGTCTTCGCGTTGATCGGTCTGGCAGGGTACCTCGTCGGCGAGACCGGCCTTGGGACGACGCTCGCGGAACGATATAGTGACCGCGTAAATCTCGGCCTGAGCCAAATATTTCTACTCTTTTTTGCTCTTGGATTGGTCTCATGGCTTACTATGGCCCGCGTTGTTCGCGGTCAGATCCTCAGCCTAAAAAATCAGGAATTTGTGCTCGCGGCGAAGGCTACTGGCGTCTCGACCTTCGGGATAATTTTCAAGCATCTTGTCCCCAACGCTCTCGGCCCCGTGATCGTGTATTCGACCCTGACCGTCCCGAGCGTAATGCTCTCCGAAGCGTTTCTTTCATACCTCGGCCTCGGCGTCCAAGCTCCGTACGCATCATGGGGAAGCCTCGCTGCGGACGGCGTAAAGAACATCGCGATCTTCCCGTGGCAGCTCATCTTCCCAGGCGTGACAATGGCGTTGACGCTCTTCTCGCTCAATTTTTTGGGTGACGGATTGCGAGATGCGTTAGATCCGCAGACGAGGAAGTTTTAGGATCGCCGGGCGTCTCGCCAGCAACTAAATGTCGCCGGGACGCCGGCGTTCCAACTATGACGAATAACGGCACAATTCTTACGGTCAAGGACCTGAAGACCTATTTCCAGACCGAGGACGGCCTGGTCAAGGCGGTCGACGGGATCTCGTTCGAGCTGAAGAAAGGCGAGACGCTGGGGATCGTCGGCGAGTCGGGATCGGGAAAGTCGGTGACGAACCTCTCGATCATGCGGCTGATCCCGGAGCCTCCGGGAAAGATAGTCGGGGGCGACGTGGTATTTGACGGTATCGACGTCCTCACACTTCCGATCGACGAGGTCCGGAAGATCCGCGGCAAGCGGATCGCGATGATCTTTCAAGATCCGATGACGTCGCTCAATCCGTTCCTCAAGATTTCGACGCAATTGATGGAGGTTACACAACTCCACCTCGGCCACTCGAAAAAGCAGGCGTATGAGCATGGCGTGAAGATGCTCGAGACGGTTGGGATCCCAGATCCTCGCTCGCGGATGGACGGTTATCCGCATGAACTTTCCGGCGGTATGCGGCAGCGCGTTATGATCGCGATGGCGCTGGCGTGCGACCCGGAATTGCTGATCGCCGACGAACCGACCACCGCTCTCGACGTCACCATCCAGGCCCAGATCCTTGAGCTGATCAAGGACCTGAAGGCTCGAATGGGAACAAGCGTGATCCTCATCACGCACGATCTCGGAGTCGTGGCCGGAATGACGGAAAAGATCATCGTGATGTACGCGGGACACGTCTTTGAGCAAGCACCCACGAAGGATTTGTTTGCGAAACCGGCGAACCCTTATACGCGTGGTCTATTAAAGAGTGTGCCCGACCCGGCACACGAGCAGGGCAAGGACCTCTACCAAATCCCGGGCCTTCCGCCTGACGTGGCCCACTTGCCGCCGGGCTGCCCGTTTGCCGAACGGTGCGAACGTGCCGAGGACATCTGCCGCAAAGAATTTCCGCCGTTCATACAGGTCAGCGAAGGCCACCACTCGCTTTGTCATTTCGCGAAAGAGGTCTACGAAGAGTCCAAGCTGGAAGCCGCGAAAGCTGCGGTCGGGAGAGCTAAATGAAAAATCACCACCTCGCGTTCTTAATCCTAGTTCTCGCCGTCGTTGGATGTAAGATCCCGGGATTCTCAAGCGGCGGCGGGCTCGGCGGCTCGTCGAAAGGAACGGCGACGGGCGGGTCGGATCCGAGGACGGACGTTATTGAAGCGTCTAAGAAATTCATCGCCCTGCCGTCTTTCAAGGCCAACATGGAAGGCATGGGCCAAACCGAGATCAAATCGCAGGTCGAATATCTCGCACCCGACAAATTTCACATCAAATACCTGGGCGGGACAGGTGCCGGGATGGAGATCATTTACATCGGCAAAGACGGCTATATGAAGTCCGGCGATAAGTGGTCGAAGATGCCGAGTACGGGTCAGAGCATCCCGAATCTTCGCGATTCGTTCACCGAGGAAGGTTTGAAGACGCTGTCCGACGTAAAGTTTGAGGGCGAGGATAAAGTCGACGGCAAGTCAGCTTCGGCGTACAGCTACAAGAACGTCACGCCCGTCGGTTCGTACCCATTCACATCGAAGATCTGGATCAGCAATGACACCGGCGTTCCGATGAAGATCCATGTCGAATATACGAACAACAAAGCTCTGAAGTACATGGATGTCGCGTACGACACAGACGCAAAGGTCGCGATCGAGCCGCCGATAGAATAGATGAACTGCGACCTCGCACCCCCGATGGTGAGCGAGTATGGATAGGCCCGAATATAAGATCGAAGTTCCAGTAAAGAAATAATCGATGGAAACGAACGATAACAATCTGATCTCGCTTCAGGATCTCGAGGTTTATTACCGCATCGGCGGCGGCATTTTCAGTGAGGCGAAAACCGTAAAGGCTGTGGACGGTGTGACGCTCGATATCCGCAAGGGCGAAACGCTCGGACTCGTCGGGGAATCCGGGTGCGGCAAATCGACGCTTGGCAAGGCGATCCTTAGGCTCACCGAGCCGACCGGCGGCAAGGTCCTCTACAACGGTAAGGACCTTGCCCACCTTCCGAAAGCGGCGATGCGTGATCAGCGAAAATACCTGCAGATGATCTTTCAGGATCCGTACGCATCGTTAAATCCACGAATGACCGTCGGCCAGATCATCGGCGAGCCGATCAGAACTTTTGGCCTTGCGAACGGCAGTCTTGATGAGCGAGTTCAGGAGCTGATGGAGACGGTCGGCCTCAGCCGGCGTTTCATCAAGCGGTATCCGCACGAGTTTTCCGGCGGACAGCGTCAGCGCATCGGCATCGCAAGAGCGCTTGCCGTCGATCCCAAGTTCATCGTCGCCGACGAACCCATCTCCGCGCTCGACGTTTCGATCCAGGCTCAGATAATGAATCTGCTCGAACACCTGCAGTCCGAGAAAGACCTTACTTACCTATTTATCTCGCACGACCTCCGAGCGGTCCGTCACCTTTCCGATCGCGTAGCCGTAATGTATCTCGGCAAGATCGTCGAACTCGCTCCGGGCAAAGATATATACGCGGAGCCGCTGATGCCTTACACCAAGGCTCTTATCTCCGCAGTCCCCGTACCCGATCCTGAGGTCGAGGCCACCCGCGAACGCATAATACTGAAAGGCGACGTCCCGTCACCGATCAATCCGCCCGCCGGTTGCCGTTTCCACACCCGCTGCGCGTACGCGATCGACGCCTGTAAGACGACCGTCCCGCAGCTAGTCGAGATCAAGCCAAGCCACTTAGCGGCCTGTATCCGCATCAATTCTGAGAATCCGGATATCGATTCCAACGCCGAGGCCGGACTGGGGGCAATAGGGTGACCAGGTCAGAAGTTGAACGGGAAGCGAAACGAATGGAGCAGGACAATAGGTTGGAGACGATGCTGATCGAAGGAATAGACAGCGGGTTTTCTCCGTGGGCGAATGAGCACGTGGAGACCATCAAACGCCGCGGATCAGCTCGGCTAAATGAAAATGGCCGCTCCGAAGAGCGGCCGCAGCCAAACAAGCCGACTAACGAAAAGGATAATTAACGGCTTGATGTGGCCGATGTCGACTGATTGTTAAAGGCATCTCTAAGACCCTTAGTTTTATCGTGAGCGGCACTCACGCCTTCATAGTGACGCTGAACGACTTCACGCATATAGTCCGGAAGGAAGCCGTCGAGGGCGTCCCTATAAGCTTTCTTTGCTGTATCTTCGCCGCGTTCGCATTCATTGAGGATAGAGCCTTCATCCTTGCCTGTAACGGCAGCTTTAATGTTGATCCAACCGCGATGCAGACTTCCTGCGATGCTGCCCGAATCTTCCGGCTCGCCGCCGAGCGTTCTTACTAAGGACTGCAGTTCACCGAAGAACTGCGCCCGCTGAAGCGAGCATTCGCTGAAGAATGACTTAAGATCGGACCTCTCGACGCCTTCCGACGCTTCCTTGAATCCCATCTGTCCGTCCTTACAAGTCTCGATCAAACCGTTCAATGTGGAGATGACCTCGTCGTTGTCGATCGTGGTGCGTGTTTCGCTACCGGGGACGATCGGTGTTGTTGCTTCGTAATCGTTGATCATTTTTACTAACCCTCCTGGATATATAAAATTTCGTTGACAAGCCCATCCAGTGACTTCGTAAAACGATACTTCAATACTTGTGCCACGCGGTTTTAGGCTATTGTTCGCAACATGTTGCCTCCGTCACGCGAAAATCATGCAATCCTTGCAGACGCGCTCTGCATCGAATTGCTTCACGAGGGCGCACGTTTTCGCCCGGTGTAAAGGACCTATGGCATAATCAGCTAAAGCGTTCACCCGTTTACCGAGAATTTGTTGAAACTAAGTGAGGATTAGCAATATCTAGCAGGTATTACTAAATCACCACCCCGAAACTGCGCGCTCTGCACAAGCGTGCTACGGGGTGGTTTGTGTCTATATAGCTAATGAGTGCGGTCGATGAACAGAACGAAATGACATTGGAAAGCCTCGCCGGGCAAAACGGTGTGGCTGTTGTAATCCTTGACGAAAATTCCGTTCAGATCGCCGCTGCCAACAATAATTCTATCTGTTCACAGCTTTACGATTCTGCGGAGTTTGGTGCCGCGTGTGCCGAGTATTGTGGCAAAGCCTACGCAATGGCAACGGCCGCAGGCGACGCTGTAGATTACGAATGCCACGCCGGCCTTGTGTGCCGTGCGGTGCCGGTGATCCAGGGCGGCCAACGACTTGTCGCGATAGTCGGCCGAACCTTCGTCCGTTCAGAGAATTATCGTCGCGCAACCGAGAAGGCCTCGGCCGGCGATTGGCGTCGATATCCGCTGAACAGCCTTTTCGACAATATCTTACTTTCCGCATCGTCCGCTCCCATTGAACGGCTCGGCCGTGAACTGGGAGCCGCCACAAAGCCGTTCACCGACGCCAGGGCAAAACCCGTTCGCAAGGCGAAACCGAAAGCAGCAGAACCGGAGACGGCGCCATCGCCACCGATAGTTGAGCAAGAGTCTACTGCCGCTCCCGATCCGTTCGAGACCTCGCTGCTCAACTACAAGCTGCCAAAAGACGACTCGACGCAAGCCGACGTCCCCGACCGTCCGATCGTTGCCGACGATTTTACCGCGACGGATAGGGAAGCGTGGCGCGCGTTCATCCCGACACTGTTAAAGGTCTCCTATCGGCTAGCGTGCCGGCGGATACTCGAGTTCCTCGCCCGTCACTACGGCGTCGAATCGTCTCTATGGCTTCAGCGTGACGGCCAGCAGTTCGAAATGGCGGCGGTCTTTGGCGAACTGGAGGACAAACCGGTACGGATCGAGATCCCGGTCGACGACAAACGAATAAGAGCCGCTGTCCGTGACGATTCCCCCATCGTTCTCCGAGAGGTCCAAACAACCGCTAACAAGAAAGCTCGGGTGATCCAGTTGTTTCCCGTCGTTATCGGCGGCGAAGTTCGCAACGCCCTCGGTATATCTCGTGAGGTGATCAGCCCCGAACTTAGCCACCGTATTCTCAACTTTTGCCGATACGTCGCCTCGCGGCTCGAGATCCTTCGCCTTCGCGATGCTGTCGCTCAGCAAGAGCGGGTCGGCAGCGTGTTGAAAGACTTCAACGAACAGCTCCGCGACATCGACAACGTAGATTTTTGGCAGAAGCTCACCGCCATTACCGCTCGCTTGGTCGATGCGGAGCGTGCGTCACTGCTTGTTGTCGGCCCGGCAGATTCCTTCGAAGCTCGGGCGTCGGTCGGATCATCGGTCGATATTTCCGGTATGTCCGATCTCGGCTCGCGCGTTGCCCGCACGATCCTTGAGAATGGCAAACCGGCACTGGTCTCCGACGTGAATAAAGCCTCGCTGTCATCGGTCGATGCCGAGCGGCGATACAAGACCTCTTCGTTTATAAGCTACCCGATCCTGCTCGGGGGAGCAGGCATCGGCGTGATGAATTTCACAGACAAGGGAGGCGGCGAGCGATTCGATAAACATGATCTGGAAGTGCTCGATTCGGTTGCCACTCAGATCGCTGTTGCGCTCGACCGTCTATCGCTCCGCAAAATGGTCGGCGAATTTGCGCAGCTATCCGTGACCGACCCACTCACAGGACTGCTCAATCGCCGCTATCTTGAAGAGCGTTTGGGCGAAGAGATAAATCGTTCGGACCGCTCGGGTGAGCCGCTGAGTTTCCTGATGATGGACGTCGATGACTTTAAGTCTTACAACGACCGATTCGGACACCCCGCTGGCGATGCGGCCCTAAGGCTGGTCGGCGACATCCTGCACCAGAACCTCCGCGGTGCGGACGTTGCCGTCAGATATGGCGGTGAAGAATTTTCCGC
Organism: Pyrinomonadaceae bacterium; assembly: GCA_039916585.1. Classification (GTDB taxonomy): domain Bacteria; phylum Acidobacteriota; class Blastocatellia; order Pyrinomonadales; family Pyrinomonadaceae; genus OLB17. Next base: position 26,619 of record JBDSLC010000150.1, read on the forward strand.
GATGCTTCCCGCGACCAGTATCGACGAGGCCGAGGCGATCGCACAGCGTATTCGAATGCATATCGAACGAACAGAATTTCCGCGCAGACGCGTCACGATCAGCATCGGGGCCGCGACCCTGACGCCGGATCTCGCAAGCGTGGACTCATTGATCTCTGCGGCCGACAGGGCTTTAATGCGTGCGAAAGACATGGGCCGGAATAACGTTCAGACCTATGACCCGATGCTGGATGGTGGAGAGAACGTTCATTAAATGATCCCTATCCGCGACAAAAAGATCCTTGCTGAACATTCGAGCGAGGGATTAGAGGGCCTGTCCGAAACGGCGGAGAACCTCTATCTTGCTGCCCTTGCCGGCGGCGGGGGGTCGCACATTCGCGTGAAGGGAACGCCTGGAGCAGGAGTTTCCGAACTGCTTCGCCAAACTTACGATCGACTGTTCGCTGAGCAGCGATTCGTCGTTCCGGTCTATTTTGCACTTCGCAGCGAAGACCGAAATGCTCAAATCGCTGCGAGTCGTTTTGTTTATGAGTTTCTTGTCCAAGCGATCGCTTTCCGAAGGAACGATCCGCAGTTGGTTGGGACGTCTCCCGACCTCCGCGAGCTTCAGAACTTAGCTCCGTTGTCTGATACGGACTGGGTCAAGGCTGTCTGCGACACCATCGACTCTGAAGGCTCGCATACGGATCCGATCACGCTTATCCGAGCGGCAATAAGCGCCCCCGTTCGCGCGGCAGCGGAAGCAGGCTTCCGAGTCTGTGTCATCGCTGATGATCTTCATAATGCCTCTATGATCGAAGGTGGCGAAGATGTTGTTGACCGCCTGTCCCAACTCGCCATTCATCCAGCATCAACGGTATTTCTCGCATCACGAAGATACTTCGAGATCTCTCTAACGGCGGAAAAGACCTTCTCCCTTGAACGCCCGACTATCTCGGCGGCCGCCTTGATCGCGGACCGATATGCGAAAGACCTCCAAGTCGAGATCACCGATTCCGTCCGCGATCTGATAGTTGCGGCGGCCGATAGACGTTCCGGCTACATCCGCTCGATCGTAGTCGCCGGACGCGACTCCAAGATCGATCTGACGTCGTATCGTAACGCGGCTCGCGTCTATTCATCCGAGATCACTGACGGCGGGATCGCGCGGTCATTGCAGTCAGAGATCGGAGAAAAGCCAGGACTCTCAGCCGCGTTGAATTCAGGAACCGCGACGAACAGCCCGTTTAAGATGTCAGCTCTCGCCGAGCGGCTCGGCATCGCAGGGGACGAGTTTCGCAGGCTTGAAATGCAGATCCTGTCGAGCGAAGTGATCGAGGTGTCAGGTGAGACGGCAACCGTCTCGAACGATTCGGTTCTGCGCGACTATCTCTCAATAGGTTCCGGCGGACTCACTCGCGCCGCCGCAGCGGCCAACATCGCTCTCAGCTTTCTTCGCAAGGCACCGAGCTTAATGGCACGCGAATATCGTCGAGCTGCGGCGGTCGGTCTGCGCGAACTTCTCTCCGCCTTCGACGGCCGCGATGTGCCGCGGGCGGTTATCGACTACCGAATATTTCGCGACCGCTACAAGGGTCTCTCGGATTCTGAGATCCACACGCAGATCACCGGCGATGCCGAACTATTCAGCCTTCCGCAGATCGTTCAGTCGTCGGCGTTGGCGGATTTCGCTCCGCGATTCGCCGATCATGTCGAGCCCGAACGCGCGGTCGCCGGCGTAGGTTTTGCGGCGCGCGCGTATCACACAGACGACGAGGTAACCTGGATCGCAGCCGAGCTTGATTCAAAGCTTGAGGCCGATCCCGAACTCGTCCGGGAATGGATCGACCGTCTTGACGAAGCTTCAGAACAGGCGGGATTTGCACGCCACCGCATCTGGCTGGTAACGCCGGAGGGTTTCTCGCCCGGTGCTCTCGAGGTGCTGGCGGAGCGTGGCGGCATCGGATCCAGCCGGCGTCAGCTCGGATTTTTGCGAGCTATAATTCAGGGCGAGGTCGACGAAGCGGCAGCCAACGAATACGAAATGACGATCCCGATTCGCGATGAGACCGAGCTGATCGCCGTACACGCCGTCGAAGAGGTCGCTCGCCGGGCCGAATTTCCGGCGAAGGCGATCAACCAGATCAAGACAGCTCTCGTCGAAGCCTGCATTAACGTGGGCGAGCACAGTCTCTCACCGGATGCGAAGATCTACGTCAAGTTCGCGTCGTTCGATGATCGCCTCGTTGTCACCGTCTCCAACCGCGGACTGCGGCTCGCCGACAAAGTTCGCGAGGCATCGGCGGACCCGGAAACCTCCACCGACACGCGCCGTGGCTGGGGCCTCGGCCTGATGCGAAACCTCATGGACGACGTCCGAATCGAGTCCGTCGACGACGGTACCCGCATCGTCATGACCAAACTCCGTTTAACCGAGTAAGCAGTTTTAACGAATTTCACGAATTACCTGAATGATCGGTCGATCTCTGGTCCTGTGGAAACGGTAACAGAACCGCGTTGCAGCCGTTCGATCGTAATTCGTGCCATTCGTGTAATTTGTGGCTGATTTTCCTCTCCGATAGCATCGACCTCCGCACGTTTTAGGATTAAACTTACACAATAGGTTCTACTCCCACGCGAACGGTACACCATATGATCTGCCCTGAGTGCGGCAAAGAGACTTCGAACGCGCAGGCATTTTGTCGGCAGTGCGGGGCTTTTGTACGTTCTCAGTTCGGCAAGGTGCTGCCGACCGGGCCGCTCCGTCCGATACGTGCGGCGACCACGGGACCGTTGATCCAGCGTGTCGAGAAAGACTCGCTGGGTGAACTCGATTGGGCCGAGATCGAGGCCCTTCTCATGGCGGAAGAGGACGAATGGCCGGAAGACGAATCGGTATTCGTGCCAAATGAGGACGATGGAGACGAGCCGCCCGCCGAGTCTCAGGAATCGGATTTCGAGGACGCTCAAGCCGACGATCTTATCGAGCAAAGCCTTTCTGGCCAGATCAGACGTGAAGACGTACTGGCTGAGATCGAGGCAATTGACGAGGGCCCGTCGATCCACGAGACCAAGCCCGCGGACGTGCCGATCCCACCGGCGGTCGCATCTGTCCCGCCCGCGAATCTCGAAGATCAATTTCTCCGGACTAATCCCGAGATGTTCGCGGGCATCGAACCCAGCCTCGAACCCAGCTTCCGACCCGGCATCGAACCCCACATCGCCGTTGCGATCGAGCCACGACACAAACGCCGATGGCCTGAGATCGCTGCGATGATCGCCTTCCCGATAGCTTTTTTTGCAGGTGGTATCGCTGTCGGAATTCGATCGACCGAGTACGTAAACGCACGAGTTCCGGCCGAATCGGATGTGCCCCCGGTTTTGTCAGAAGCAGCAACGCCGATCCCGCCGACCGGAATGGCATTCGTCCCTGGGGGCAATTTCCTGATGGGCAGCGACGAGGGAGACACCATCTCAAGACCGCCGCACTTCGTGACGGTCTCGCCATTGTTTATGGACGTGACCGAAGTGACAAATCAGCAGTATGCCGAGTTTCTAGCGGCGACTGGCCAGGTCGCTCCGCCGTCGTGGAAAGATGGCGTGTTTCCCGAAACAGAATCGAGTTTCCCCGTCACTGGCATCACGTGGTATGAAGCGGCCGAGTACGCTGCCTGGAAAGGGAAGCGGCTTCCGACCGAGGCTGAATGGGAATTCGCCGCTCGCGGAACTGAGGGACGGGACTATCCGTGGGGCGACGAATGGGATCCCTCTTTAGCGAACGCGGGCGGAAAACTAAAAGGGCTGCGGCCGGTCGGTCAGGGCGGAGCCTCTCCGTTCGGCATTCTGGATATGTCCGGGAACGCCTGGGAGTGGACGTCCAGCGACGCTCGATCGTATCCCGGGGGAAAAGAGTTTCCATGGTCACGGATGCGTCTGAAGATCATCCGCGGCGGCAGTTGGCAGAGCGATGAGCGCTCCGCCACCACGTACTTTCGCGGCTTCTACGGAGCAGCCGGTGAACGCGAATACAACGGCACAAGTTTTCGATGTGTGAAGGACCTCGCAAAGTGAGATTCGCTCTCATCACGGGCCTGCTGATCGCGGGATCGGCAGTAACGGCCCTCGCCCAAGGGGGCGGCGGCCGAAGCGAGAGCGTGCGCATTCCGGCGGCGACGACGGATGATATCCGCAATGATCGCGCGGCCAAACGCTTATTCAAGCCGGCCCGTAATAACGCCCCTAAGATCGTCCTGCCCGCGACCGGCCGCGTCACTATCCGTGTCAACGAAGGCGATTCACAGCTCCAGATCTTTCGCGATGGAACCGCCGTCGAAACCATCAAACTACCCGAACGCTCAACGTCGCTTATCATTCGTACGCTCGAGGTCGGCACGTATACGATCGCGGCAAACAAGCCCGGCTTTCACGACGAGGTGCGCTCCGTCGACGTAGAAAAGGGCGAGGGCCGACGAATATCCATCGATCTGCGGCCGAAAATGGCGATACTTTCCGTCGCCTCCAACATCCCGGACGCCAAGATCTCGATCGACGGCCTCGGCGAATTCGAACGGCCGGTCGAAAAGGCTCTGGTCAAACCGGCCACATATCGCGTTCACATCAGCCGCCGGGGATACATCTCGCGAGAGGTTACTGTTGATCTTCAGACCGCGGGCCGGGAAGAGCGGCTTAACCTGATCATTGAACCGCTTCGCGTCGATTCGGTGCTGGACCTCGCTTTCGATCACATCAAGAACGCGAAACTGACCGAAGCTGAAGCCCTAGCAAATGATGTCCTCGAATCTAACCCGCAGCACGCCCGGGCCAATCTCGCACTCGGGTTCGTACACTTCTACAGATCCGAAACCGAGAAGGCTGTGGATCGCATCCTCCAGGCGATCGGCAACGGCGAGATCTTCTCGCTGCCGGTCAACGTCCGTGTAGACCCAGCCGACGACAAAACGGTCGCGGCAATGATCAATCTCGATGCCCGTTCGCTCCGATTCGAAAGCTCGGAACGGCCCGGCCTCAACTTCTCCATCGCGATACGCGGGCTCGACCGGGCCGACATAGAGCAGGGGGCTCTCATCATCGCCGGCCGCGCCGACTACCACGGCCGCCCGATCTCACCCCGTCTCCATGTTTACGCTGAACGCCTCGAAACGATACGCGCGCTGCTTTCTGATTGGCAGAAGTAGTTTCAGTTCAGAGTTCGCGCTTCAGCTTGTCCGAACGCTCAGAGTTCAAGCTTTAGCTTGTCCGACGTCTACTAGCTACCCGGAGCTAAGCGAATACAAGCTAAAGCTTGAACTCTGAACAAAAATAGATGTTGTTTTCTCTCGAACGGTGTGTTAAACATTAGCTTAAGTAGTACCCGATACTATCCACTCTAATTTAAGAAAAGGAAGAAACTTAGGTGATCCACGATCTTGAAGCGGGAACGGCCGTAGCCGTTGTTTCAGAGGATGTCTTCTTCGCTCCGGTCTCGATGCCCGACGTGTCGAGAAAAGCCGTTGTGTACGCTGGCGACTATCTGAACAAACTTTCCGGTGAATCTGTCGAGCGCGAGTGTCGGCAGAAGATCTCCGACGGCGCGACCGAACTGGTCGTCGATTTCTCGCGGACCGAGATCGTTAACTCGATCGGCGTATCGATCTTGCTCGGCGTGATCGATGTCGCCCGCTCTAACGGTGCCAGCGTCGCCTTCGCCGAAGTTAACGAGGGCACGGCGGAACTCTTCGAAATGCTCGGCGTCACGAACCACGTCCGGCTCATCCACAACTAATGTCAAAGCCGCTTTACACCAGCGTCGACCAACAGAAAACCCACAACGGCAGCAAACTTGTCCACGCGTTCGGGGCGCTCGCCGACCTTGGTGCCGAGGTTGCGAATCGCAGCAACTTTCAGGATACGATCCGAACTTCGTTGCATTTGCTTTTGGGTTCGCTCGGGATAATGCGCGGGGGCGTAGCGCGATATTCGATGTACGAGAGTGAACTCTCGCTCGCGGCTGTCCGCGGGCTAGGCGACGAATTTCCCCTTGCATTCGCGCTCACTCGCGGCGACGAGCGGGCTTTTTTGGAATGTGGGACCGTCGCGCTTGAGGTGCTGGACGCCCGCGATCTTTCGCTGCTAAGTCTCAACGGCTGGATCCTAGAAGCAAAGGACATAGAGCTGATCGTGCCGCTTGTCGTTCATGACGAACTGTTGGGAATGCTGTTTATCGGCGAGAAAGCGTCGGGCGATAAATATTCGAGCCACGACAAAGACGTTATCTGCGCGATGGGGAGGCACATTGGTGTGGCCATCTCACAGCAGAACATGCTGACCGAACTCGAGCACAAGGCCGACGAAACTCGAAAGCTGTATGAAGAGATGCGTACGACCTACGCCGACACGGTCCGTGCGTTCGCCACTGCGATCGACTCAAAGGATAAATACACCGAAGGACACTCGACCCGCGTTGGTAAATATACTGAGATCATCGCCCGTGAACTCGGCTGGGTGGACGACGAGATCGAAGGCGCGTCCGTCGCCGGGTATCTTCACGACGTGGGCAAGCTCACCGTCGAACGCAAGATCATCAACGCGCCGTACAAGATAGACGCAAAGGAATCAAAAGAACTCAACCGCCACCCGGCCGTGGGTTACGAGATCCTTTTGCCGATACACCACCCATACGCCGACGTCCCGCTCGCAGCCAAATATCATCACGAACGGCTCGACGGCCGCGGTTATCCCGACGGCCTTTATGACCGCGAGATCCCGTACATCGCAAAGATCGTTAACCTCGCCGATTCGTTCGACGCGATGACCACCGACCGCCCGTACAAGCGCCGTCGTCCGGCGGCAGACACGGTCGAGGACCTGCGAAAAAATTCGGGTCTCCAATTCGCTCCCGAGATCACCTCGGCACTCTTCCGCGGCCTGCTTCGTGAGACCACCGGCGAATCAAAAGACAAACGCTTCCGCAAACTCCTCGGCCGCGAATATATGGAAACCGAAAATCTAACCCCCCTAATTCGCCACGCGCTCGACAACATCGGCGCCACCCAATCGATAATCCTTTCTGCCTAACAATTAGTAAACGGTCGCCGCGAGAGCTTCCGTTCGATCAACGTCCGTCTACTACCCGCGCCGATCAGCAAAAGTTTTCGTGTGATAGACTAGTGTCCTCCCAAATATCGACCTAGGAGTACGAAAAACGATGAAGAAGCTTTTTCTTTTTATCAGTCTTACATTTATTTTGGCGGGAATCTCGACAGTCAGCGCACAGCAGCAGAAGAAGATCGGGATGAAGAAGGCGAAAGCACTCGCCATGGGACAGGTACAGGGTCAATTCAAGAGCTCCGAACTAGAAAAGGAGCACGGAAAGTTGGTCTATTCGTTCGATATCAAGACGACCGACGGTAAGATCAAAGAAGTTCAGATCGATGCCTATTCCGGAGCGGTCGTCGCTGTCGAAGAAGAATCAGCAGAAAAAGAGGCGATGGAAAAGCAGCAGGAAAAGGCCGAGAAAGCTAAAAAGAAGACTAACTGAGCGTTCTGCATCGCGCCCCCATTTGCCTACCCCGTTGGGACGCCGCGTTTTAAAGGCCCATCGCATAATTAGCAATGCTGGCCGAATGCTATACGCTTGCGCGGCTCCCGCCTAATGTCCCGCTTCTGCGGGCTTATGTTCGAAGATCACGACAAGCAGGGCGATCGCTATCAGTAGGACGGCCGACGCGGCGTATCGGCTCAGCTCCAACCCACCTCGTTCGAGTGGCTTGTCCAGGAAATCACCGACGACGGCACCGAGCGGCCGCGTAAGGATAAAGGCTGCCCAGAACAAAGCGGTTCGCGAAACTTTCGTCCAGAAATACAGTGCCGCTATCACCAGCAGCATGGATCCAAACACGATCGCCGCACCGCCGTAACCCAGATCAAGCCCCACGTCGTCCGCCGTCCAGTCACCAAGTGCCGTTCCCAGTGTTTGCGAGAACATGATCGTCAGCCAATAGAAGATCTCCACTTTCGGTTCACTGACCGTATTAACGGAAACGGATCCGAGCGTACGATACCAAACGAACAGGGTCAGAAGTACGAGGGTAAGAAGAAGTGCCGAACCTCCCGCGTACCCGATTCCAAGCGAACGCGTAACGTAATCCGCGAGCGTCGTACCTACCGTCGTAGTCGCAATGATGGTGATCCAGTAGATCGCCGGGTGAAATTTCTTCGCCTTGATCTGGATCGCGACGGCGATAATAAAAATGACGCCAAATACCGCCGTGCCGATCAGATAGCCGGACCCCGTTCCCTCAGCGGTCGTCTCGCCGAGAAACGACATCGTCATTGCATCGCCGCCGGTCTCACCAAGCGTCGTTGCCACGATCTTGATGATCCAAAATATCAGCGTCAGTTCGGGTACCTTGCTAAGAACTTCCTGTTTTTCTTCTTGTGTCATTGCCTTCTCCGATCGATCAAAAATTGATCTGTATTCCCACGTAGCCTATGAATCGCGGGTCGAAGTGTCGCCGTAAGCTCTTTCCGGCCGAGAAGATAAGATTTGCATGTTCGTGGAGCTTTATCCGCGAACCGAAATTGTAGACGACCTCGCTGTGCCCAAGATGATCGCGCGGGCCGGTGCCGTGTATCTCGCCCATCACCTCGACCCCTCCGTTGAGTTCCTTGCCCAGGATCACGCCATAGATCAGCTCGTCCGCGCCCCGTTTGAACCGATACCCGACGTCGCCGCCAAGCGCGAACTTGTGTATCATCGTCTGCCACTGCAGAGGAATCAGGAACTCGGGCCCCTTGTCGACAAGTCCGCGGCGAACTGATGAGTTTCCATTGTTGAATTCGATCTGCGGATAGATCGACATCGCGACGCGGTGCTTCTCATCCTCGTCGCGGAAACGCCATCGGACCCCTATATTCGTGTTGCCCACGCCCGAAACTGACCGTTGCCCGTTACGATGCAAGATCAGCCACGGGATCTCGACCTTAAGCTGAGTGTTCCGGCTCGTACCGTAGTTGATATCGAGCAATGGCGTTCCGAACATCCTGCCGTCAAAGCCGCGTTCCATAGTAAACGCCGTATTGATCTCCCAATGGCCTTTCGGTACGGTCTCCGTATCGTCGGTTATCATAGGCGGGCCGCCCTGCGCCTTGACAGAAGACAATGACGCGAGAATCACTATTGAGCTGAGAATAAGGATCGGACTTGACGCCAGAAAGCGTCGGAAATATTTCCGATCCGGAAACGATTCACCTAAGGAGTCTTTCACAGCAAAAACTCTCAATTGTAAAACTGAGAGCGAAAATTAGCTTATCACCGAAAAGCGACCAAAGGGTTGCCACGGTCCAACACCACTGGCAAAAACACACCCTAACATATCGCTGGGGTCCGGTGATCTCTGGTCTAGTACCTAGTCCTGCCGCTTGTCCAATTCCTTAGCCACGCCCTTGAAAGGCTTGTCATCTTCTTTCAACTCGGTAAATTGCCCGTTGGTACGGTCCCGCTTTACAAATTTCCCGTTCTCCGGGTCCAGATCAAGCTGTGTACGATTATCAACCGCCCCTTTTCGATAGTCTTTTCCAGTATTTGTAGCCATAATCCATCCTCCTGCATCCCTAAACAGGGTCTAGGAAACACAAACGCAAATACCGTTCCGCCGGCCAACCTACCGACCATCAGCGTCGTTATCACGCCCAAGCCGATGCAAGGTCGATGGCGGGACAGTGAAGACGCGATGAGCTCGCGCGCAGGAGTATTGAGGGGTCGTCTTGGAAATTAGATATTTCCTAGGTGTTTAGCCAGCGGTCTGCCATTTCTTGGTCACTGAACAGGCGTACGTCGATACCGTTATGGACAGCTACATCGCGGCCGAATTCATTGACCTCTTCTTGGTCGAGAAACCGGTCGACGTAAGCGACGCGGATCCCCGCATAGCCCAGTTCAGGCATCTCGGAGCCCACACGATAGGCATCCTCTTTTGTCGCCCCGGCGGAGATGTTTTCCTCGATCAGGACCTGCTTGAAACCGCGAACTCTGCATTCGTCGGCGATCTCCTTCAGAAATCCGGTAAGCACCTCATAGCCATACGCCTCGCCGTGTACGAGGGCAAATAGATATGTCGGATAATTCTCAAAAACTATCTTGTATGTGCGAGCAGATTGGTTTTCCACGGCATGCCTCCTGGACCCTTGCGTACATCCCTCTCGTATAAGCGGCTGCAAATGTTGTGAGGCTTATGATTATATAGCCGATGTCAATACAACCACTATTCCGTTGCCTCAAGCAGCGCAACGAACTTCTTTGCCGCCAGGGAGAGCGTCCGGTCGGAGCGATAGATAACGCCCACGGGCCTGACCCATTCCTTCTCAGCCAGTTTCACGATCGAAAGGCGCCCGGCCCGCTCTTCCTCGAGCACTGCTGCCAGCGGCAAGATCGCGACACCGAAACCGACCTCGACCGCTCGTTTTATTGTCTCGATATTGTCGAACTCCGCATTCTTCTTGACCTCGACTCCGGCCGCTTTCAAGATCTTGTCAGTCGCCTTGCGCGTCGGTGTGTCGCGCTCGAATTGAACAAAACTCAGGCCATTCAGATCTTTGGTCTTGATCTGTGCACGTCGCGCGAGCTTGTGATCCGGCGGACAGGTCAGCACCATTCGGTCGGCGGGCATCGGGACGATCGTCAATCCGCGCCGCGGCTCGGGGAATGCCAGGATCCCTAATTCCACGGCTCCCGACATAACATCCCGCACCACCTTGGTTGTCCGCGAATACTCGAGATCGATCCGGGCCGATGGGAATTTCGACATGAATTCGCCGACTTTCTGCGGCATCTCGTGGAGGCCCACGCTGTATGTACAGGCGACCTTGACGGTTCCACCGATCTTCCCGACCAGCCCCCGCAGCGACTCCTGGAGCGAGGCATAGGCATCCAGAACCTTTTTCGATTCGCGAAAGAATACCTCGCCCGCCGGCGTTAGTTTCACCTCGCGCCGGCCACGAACGCGCTCCAAGAGTTTTCGCTTGAACTTTTCCTCAAGCGAGCGTATCTGCTGACTCACGGCTGACTGCGTGATAAAGTTCCGCTCGGCGGCCAGCGAGAAGCTTTGAAGATCGACCAAGTCACAAAATATCTTGAGCGTTTCGATATGCATAGTTTCCTAATATATTCCCGCAAAAGAATTCATTTCTACTAATAATAGAAATCCGCTACTATAGAATCAAATCAGCCGGATTGCCCATTTTTTGACTTGGTCTTAAAATCAAAGGGTTCAATCAATTAACGGTTTGTTTCTGATCAAGCTGAGAAGATGGCTATCAAATTTAGCAGGACGTTCCTGCTGCGAAAGCTTCACCAAATAACGGGAATCGTCCCTCTCGGCGTCTTTTTCTTCGTGCATATGTTCACGAATTCAAAGGCAATGAACGGTGAGGCCGCGTTCGAAAAGGCCGTGCAGGAGATCCACGACATCCCCTTCCTCCTGCTGATCGAAATTTTCGGTATTTTTCTGCCGCTGATTTTTCACTCCGTCTACGGGGTGATAATCGCGACGGAGGCGCGGTCGAACGTGGGCGGCTATTCGTACGCCCGAAACTGGTTTTATTTCTTTCAGCGAGCAACAGGCATATTCCTTTTTGCGTTTATCCTTTTCCATATTCTGAACCTCCGTTTCGGTCTGATCCCCGGCTTAAATATGACACCTGTCGCCGGTAACGCGGATCTGGCGTACAACATTATCGCCGCCGAGTTTCAGATCCCGTGGGTACTGGTGCTTTATATGTTCGGCATTGCGGCGACGGCGTGGCATCTGGCATATGGATTCTTTTTGTTCGCGGTTGATTGGGGAATCGTTATCGGCGAGAACGCTCAGAAATATGCGCTGTATGCGTGCATAGCTTTAGCCTTTGGATTGTTTGGCTTAGGAGCTAATGCGGCAGTGTCGTTCGTTCGTCCGTGCGGATTGTTCCCGCAGGCGCTGTGCGAACATAAATCCGAAACGAAGCCGATATCGAAACCAACAGAGTCTAAGAGATTCTAATATGGCAGCAGCATTAAAAATTGCGATCGTTGGCGGGGGGCTGGCCGGCCTGGCGGCGGCCATGAAGATCGCGGAAGCGGGGCACGAGGTAGATCTGATCTCGGTTGTCCCGGTCAAGCGTTCTCACTCGGTTTGCGCCCAAGGGGGCATTAATGGAGCGGTGAATACGAAGGGCGAGGGCGACTCGCCTGCGAAGCACCTCGACGACACGGTTTACGGCGGCGACTTCCTCGCGAACCAGCGGCCTGTGAAGCAAATGTGCGACATGGCGCCGGAGATCATCTATCTCTTTGACCGCATGGGCGTGCCGTTTTCGCGAACAAAGGAGGGCCTGCTCGACTTTCGACGATTCGGCGGCACTCTGCATCATCGCACTGCCTTCGCGGGCGCTTCTACCGGCCAACAGCTACTCTACGCGCTCGATGAACAGGTTCGCAGATGGGAAACGCAGGGGAAGGTCACCAAGTACGAGGGCTGGGAGATGCTTTCGCTCGTGCTCGACGATCATCAGGTATGCCGGGGACTGGTCGCGATGAATCTTCAGACCCTCGAACTTAAGTCGTTCGCGGCTGATGCGGTAATCATGGCGACCGGCGGCCCGGGAATGGTGTTTGGGAAATCGACTAATTCGCAGACATGTACCGGCAGTGCGGTTGCGGCTTGTTATCAGCAGGGTGCAAAGTATGCGAACGGAGAATTCATACAGGTGCATCCTACATCGATCCCGGGAGAGGACAAACTCCGATTGATGTCCGAATCAGCGCGCGGCGAAGGTGGCCGAGTTTGGGTTCCGCGTCAGGACGGCGACACCCGCGATCCGCGAAACATCCCCGATGCCGAACGCTGGTACTTTCTTGAAGAAAAGTATCCGGCGTACGGCAACCTCGTTCCGCGCGACATTGCGACCCGCGAGATCTTCCAGGTTTGCCTCGAAGGCCACGGCGTTGCGGGGGAAAATCAGGTCTATCTCGATCTCACACACATCGATCCCGAAACGCTCACTCGAAAACTCGGAGCGATCCTGGAGATCTATGAGATGTTCGTCGGCGATGATCCACGGTATGTGCCGATGAGGATCTTCCCCGGGGTTCACTATTCAATGGGCGGTCTTTGGGTCGACTTTGAACAGCGAACGAATATCCCCGGCCTGTTCGCGGCCGGGGAGTGCGATTACTCGATCCACGGCGCGAACCGTCTTGGAGCAAACTCGCTGCTTTCTTGTGTTTATGGCGGCTTCGTAGCGGCTCCGTCGGCACTCGAATTCGCGAAGAACGTTGAGCGTGGCGACACTGAGATGAACGGCCTTCACTCTGGCGAACTCAAACGCCAGCAGGAGATCAACGATTCGATAATCAGCAACGAAGGCGGAGAAAATCAATATAAGCTTCACGACGAGATGGCGAAGTGGATGACTGATAACGTCACGGTCGTCCGGTACAACGACCGACTCAAGGCGACGGACGAAAAGCTCCTTGAGATCCAGGAACGTTACGGTAAGATCTCGATCAACGACTCGAATCTTTGGGCGACTCAAGCTGTGCCGCATGCACGTCAGCTCTGGAACATGATCCAACTTGCCCGCGTCATTACGCTCGGTGCTCTGAACCGAAACGAGTCGCGCGGAGCACATTACAAACCGGATTTCCCCGATCGCGACGACGAGAATTTCATGAAGACGACGATCGCCGAGTACTCTGAAGAGGCTCCGGTGTTTAGCTACGAAGCTATTGACGTCTCGCTTGTCGAACCGCGGAAGCGTGATTACAGCAGCAAAGGGAAAGCGAAAGCGAATTAGGATCGATGGGTTTAAAAGCTCAAATCCAGCAATCATATTCGATCGAGGAATTCCTCCGGCATGAAGATGCCGGTGAGTTTCGAAGCGAAAACATCGGCGGCCAGATCTACGCGATGGCTGGCGGAACGGATTCACACATTCAGATCAGCTTTAATATAACGAAGATCTTGGCCGAAAAGCTCCGAGACATATGCCGGGCTTATCAAAGCGAGACGAAGGTGCGGGTCGAGCAGGGAAATGCATTTTACTATCCGGACGTGACTCTCGTCTGCGGCGAGCAGGAGTTCTATCATAGCCGCCGGGATGTTGTCGAGAACCCTATTTTGTTGGTAGAGGTTCTTTCAGAGAGCACGAAGGAGTATGACAAGAACGACAAGTTCTTTGCCTACCAGACTATCGAAACATTCAAGGAGTATTTGCTGGTTTCGCAAGGTAAGCACCTCATACAGCAGTACATCAGACAGGACGACGGTAACTGGAAGATCAAGGCGACCATAGGGATTGACAGCACCTTATATTTGGAATCAGTAGAAGTCGCGATCCCGATGCGGGATGTTTACGACCTTGTATCGATCGCTTAAAAGATGAGTACAAACGGACATATAGAAAAGAAGCGGCTTGAGAATCCGCCGGCGAAGTTCAAGCTGAAGATCCATCGACGCGATAAAGAAGGAGATCCGAGCCGGTGGGAAACGTTTGAGCTCGATTACCGGCGAAACCTAAACGTGATCTCGGCGCTGATGGAGGTCCGCAAGAATCCGGTGACTGAGGACGGCACGAAGACAACGCCGCCGGTTTGGGACATGAGCTGTCTTGAACAGGTCTGCGGTATATGCACCATGGTGATCGACGGGCGCGTTCGGCAGTCGTGTTCGGCTCTAATTGATGACATGCTCCTTGCGTCGGGCAGCGACACCGTAACGCTGCAGCCGATGTCGAAATTCCCGAACGTGCGAGATCTTAAGGTCGACCGCTCAGAGATGTTCGGCCACCTGAAAAAAGTTCACGCATGGGTCGAACTCGATGGCAGCTATCCGCTTGGGCCGGGCCCGCAGGTGTCGAATGAGCTTGCTCAGGACCGATATGCATTGTCTCGTTGCATGACGTGCGGATGCTGTTTAGAAGCTTGTCCACAGTACGGGGATGGCAACTACATCGGCCCTCAGGCGATCGGTCAGGCGCGTTTGTTCAACATGCATCCGGTCGGGAAAATGGAGATCGACGACCGCTTAAATGGTCTGCTTGGCGACGACGGCATTACTAACTGCGGCAATGCGCAAAACTGCGTTCAGGTTTGCCCCATGTCGCTGCCGCTTACGAAAGCGATCTACGAAACCAACCGCGACATCACGGTAAATGCGTTGTTTGGTTGGCTGAAGAAATAGTACGCGACACAACAATAGAAGGCCGGGATCTACGTAGATTACCCGGCCTTTTATTGTTTCAAAAGTCTACTGGATCATGATCGCTTCACTAACCTCTGAGGGCGGCGCAAAAACATATCCGTCGCCATCGCGGCCCAACAAGAAACCCTCGAGAAGGTCGGGACCGAGAGGCCGTGAGAAAAGGTACCCCTGGCCGTAATCGCAGCCCAGGGCCGTTAGCACCTCTCGCTGATGTTCGCTTTCGATCCCTTCGGCAACGACCCTAAACCCAAGGTTCGCCGCAAGCGCAATTATCGTTCGGATAACTTCGCGATTAGCGGGATTCTCAGCCATCAGCATCACAAAAGATTTGTCGATCTTTAGGGTCGATATCGGAAGTCGGACGAGGTATGAGAGGTTTGAATAGCCGGTTCCAAAATCGTCTATATCCGTTTCGATCCCGGTCTCGCGAAGGCGTCGAAGCACGTCGAGCGCCCGTTCGTGATCTTCGAAGAAGACCGTTTCGGTGATCTCAAGCTTGAGCCTGTCGGCGGGGAAGTCCGATTCGTCCAGAATGGCAGCGACGCGATGGAGAATATTGTCATCGGCGAACTGCTTGCTCGAAACATTAACGCTGAGCTTCATATCCTCTAAATGAGGATGCAGTCGCCGTAGATCTGCGACATGCATACACGCAGTCCGCATCACGTGGGCAGTCAATGTGTCCATCAAACCGATCTCTTCCGCCAGCGGCACGAATCGTTCAGGCGAGACCGATCCCAATTTCGGATGCTCCCACCGGGCGAGTGCTTCGATCGCGTAAAGTCTCTCATCGACCAACGAGAATATTGGCTGATAATGAACGGTCAGATCCCCATCCTGGATAGATCGGCGAAGATCCGTCTCAAGTTGCAGCGTTTCACGCACCGCGGTCCGCATTTCGTCGTCAAAGGTTTCATGGCGAGCCTTTCCAGTACGTTTCGCCTGATACATTGCCGTATCCGCGTCACGGATAACGTCTTCTGATGTCACGTGATGTTCCGTCACGTTCAAGATCCCGATACTTGCTGTCGTGAACACTTCGTGCCCCTGGAGTTTGAAGGGCGTACTGATCTTCTTCTGTATTCGCTCGGCGATTCGTGTGATCTTTTCAGAGTAATAACGTCCTTCGACCAACACTACAAACTCATCGCCGCCGAGACGTGCCACCATGTCGGGAGCTCTCATCGACGAGTTAAGCCTGTTTGCGATCGCACAAAGTAGTTCGTCGCCGATGAAATGCCCGAGGCTATCATTTACGAACTTGAATCGGTCGAGATCAATGAATAAAACGCTGACCCTATATTTGGGGTTCTCATTCTTCTTACGAAGAGCCATGTCCAGCCGCTTCATAAAGTGCGCCCGATTCGCAAGTCCCGTTAGAACGTCATGCGACGCCTCGTGTTGTAGTTTCTCTTCGGCGATCTTCTTTTCCGTAATATCCTGGAGCTGAAATATCAGATTGTTGCCCGATTCGCCAGCGTGCCCGGCGATCGATGCGCTCCACGATGCCCAGACCGTCGAACCATCCTTGTGTAGATATCTCTGCTCCATCTCGCAGCCGTCGATCCTACCAGCCTGTACCTCATTTAGCTTTATCAGCGTGTTGCCGAGATCTTCCTCGAAGAGGATCGAATGAAAGGACATTTCCTTGAACTCTTTTGGCGAGTAGCCGAGTATCCGCGAAAGGGCACGGTTCGTCTTGAGCCATTTGCCAACGGGCGAAACCATCGCGATCCCGATCGGGGCATGATCGAACGCACGACGAAAGCGTTCCTCTGATTCCTGAAGAGCGACGGTCCGCTCCTTCATTGCCTTTGCATACTCGCGAGCTTGTTCTGCTTGCTCCATCGACATTTCGACGTTGCGCAGATACATCCGATAGGCGAGAAAAACGAATACGATCACCGGAACGGCAGCGAACAGAACCGCGAATCCTCCGAGGTCAACCAGTTTGACCAGTGCACCCGCTCCAAAAGCTCCGAACAAATAGGTGGGAAACGTCATTACGTATTTATTCTTCCACGTATCCCAGAGAGGTAGATCGCTTTTAAGCGAGTCGTATGTGGCGACCAAGATCGTGTTTAGAAGAAACTGGGTAACGGCAATCAACGACAGGGCCGTAAGGAACGCGGAAAGGTGTCCCGGATATCCGTGAAGCTGCTCGGTTGTATACAAGCCGTAAGCCAAAAGAAGCAAGACCACCGTAGTCGTTGATATGGCGAGAGCCCCTGCGTTGAAGAAGACCGTGATCCGCTGATTGCAGAATCGCCGAGCCGAGACGAACGCTTCGACCGCAGCAAGGATGATCGCGGCCTCGCCGCCGTAGAGCATCAGCGTAAGAAATATGAGCGTGTCCGAGACAGAGACATGCGACTTAAACCTCGGTATTGGCAACGTGATGCGCGTGCCAAAGCCGACGGTAAGTGCGGCAAGGAGGGCGAGGTTAAGGTCCAGTCTTGAGACTGGGAATGTAGACAGCGAATACAAAACGGCCACTCCGCCGAGCGCCACCATGGTAAGCATATACGCATTGGCGAATGGGCGTCTGTTTGTCGCGATTTCTCTTGTCAGTACTAGCATCAGGATAGTGGAGGTGGTGGATATCCTGCCCGTGGGGTCCAAATTGTGAACGCGAACTTGAGTCCGTAGAGCAAAGGAAGGGGAGGCGATATTCTGCCTCCCCTATATTATCGGTCTAAACTGTCCAGCGTGTCCAGACCTTTTTCAGTGGGGGAACCTATCTCATCTTTCCTGTCCTATCGCCGATAAGGACGCCGTCACCGATGAGGACGCCGTCTCCGATCAGCACACCGTCACCGATCAGCACACCGTCGCCGATGAGGACGCCGTCACCGATGAGAACGCCGTCGCCGATCAAAACACCATCGCCGATCAACACGCCGTTCGGCACGAACCAATCACCCGCCAGGACACCATCGCCCGCTAGCACACCGTCGCGCGCAAGTACGCCGGCTGACATCAGGACCTGGCCACTGTTGCCGGCTCCACCGTCGCTTAGCACGACGTTCGAGGTTATAGCGAGGCCGTTCGAATAGTGCTCAGAGCTGAGTGTGAATAGACCCTGGTTTTGGCCAACACCAGTACTGAAAATCGATCCGCGTTTGTATACAGTCTGGAACTTCGATACCAAGCTTGAGCCTGTGATGTACGAATAATTAGCCTGGACGAGCTGTGCCCACGGGAACGTATGTCCGTCGATCATGGTCGACGTGGTTGGCATTGTCCAACCCGAAGGTACCATCGAAGCGTTCCGGGACATTCCGTTGAAATCTACGTCCGCCCTAAGTGATTTCGCCAATCGAACGGCACCTTCAATATTCAACTGACCCGCACCTTGCTCGAACGTATTTGCACCCGCGATCGGCTGAGCCGAGTACTGAAGCAGCATCCGCACCATCGACGGTGTCAGCTTGGGATTCATCTCCAGCAGCATTGCCGCCGCACCGGAGACGATTGGGGCGGACATCGACGTACCGCTCTGATACATCACTCCGTCGGCGTTGGTTTCACCTATTCCAAGCGGGAGAACTAATTCTGGGCTGAGCGACCCAAGCAGACTCGTTCCCGGACGATACGAGACAATCTCATTACCCGGTGCAACGAGATCCGGCTTGATCAGATTGTCGTGAATTCGATTACCGCTCGCGTCTGTGAAGAAGCTGCGTGTCGGGCCGCGTGAAGTGTAAGTCGTGATCGAATCGTCGCCGCGGCCGTCGGTTCCGTATCCATTAGAAGCACCGACCGTGATCGCCCACGGGCTGTTACCGGGCGAGTGGATCGTCCCATAACTTTTCGCACCGTTCTCTCCGCGGCCCATGTTTCCGGCCGCTGCGACGACGACGATGCCGGCTTCTGAAAGCTCTTTCACCTTTCGGCAAAGCGGATCGTTTGTGTAGGTGTCTATCGCAAGCGTTCCGAGGCTGAGGTTCACGACGCGGATGTTGTGAGCCGCTCGATTCTGCAGCACCCAGTTCATTCCGTTCAGCAGCCACGATGTTTGTCCCTGGCCCTGATCATTCAGGACCTTGACACTGATGATACTTGCGTCTGAAGCGACGCCACGGTATGCACCGCCACTCTTGCTCGCGTTGCCCGCTGCTAATCCCGCGACATGCGTTCCGTGTCCGTAACCATCTCCGTTAGCATCCGTCGTAAAGTTGACGTTTGCCTTGATCCGCGAGAACCCGAGCGCATCCTTGAACCCGCTGTGCTGAGCAAAGATGCCCGAATCGAGCACGGCGATCCCGACGCCCGTTCCGTCGAGTTTCCAGCCCAGGTTAAGAAGACCGCCCGACTGTTGACGTTGGGCGGTCGCGCCCGATGTGTTTTCGACGTGGCCGGCACCCACAGTCGCACGATCAGGTGAGACATAGTTGATCAAACCGCTGGTGGCGAGTTCACTGATCGAACTGAGGGAGGAGTTGACGACGAGCGTATCGCTCTGGCCAATGCGGCTCACGATCTTTGCAGAGCCGTTAGAGAGAAGCGTGCGAAGCGTCGAACTCTGGGCGTCCTTAGCCTGCACGATTACATCCAGCCGCTTCGACCCTGTCGGATCGGCAGCTATCATTTCACGAAGATCCGGCGAAACGTTGTCGCCGCGGAAGTCTGATGCCGGCGTTTCGACGACATTCTTCGCTTCGTTGTTTGCCGCCGGACGCACGACCGGGACGACTTGAAAAAGCTTGCTGAGTTCTACATCACTTGCGATCTCTTCTTCATAGGCTGCAAATGTCGAAGCACCGATGAGCTTCAGCTTGCCGCTGCGGACCGCGCCGACGAACGCGTTATTCTGACGCTTCGCACTCGCAAGAGCGGTAAGGCTTTCAACGAAGAGAACGCTCGTACCTTTAGTTGCGAGAACCGTATCGACGATCGATGCAACCGCCGCGTCGAACTTGTCTGCATCGCGAAGGTTCGAATAAAGCGATGTCGTCTCAAGCTTGAGCAGCGACTTCTTATTCTCTTTATCCGCAGCAAGGCGAAGGGCGATCTGCTCGACGATCTCGTCTTGAACACTTCCGTTCTCATCTACGATCACCGGTTGTTTGCCGCCTTTCTCCAGCGCCGCGATTACGGAATTAACTTCCGCTTCGAAGCCTAGGCTCTCACGCAGTCTTCCTTCACGGCCAAGCTGAGTGAGATCGGTTACAAACTTTACGTTGATCGAGGGCACGTCGGATGCGAATACGGCGGTGACCGCTGCGTTCGTAAATACGAACGCAGCGATCAAGGCGAGCGATACTGCCTTGCGAAGAATGTTTGTGCCGGTAATTGTGCGATTCATTTCTTTAGCTCCAAGGGGCGGTCGGCATGGCTGCCGTGCCGGGTGATTGACAAGTGCCGTCGTCCCTACTAATACAAGGAATGTGCCAATGAGCTAAAGTAATGGAAACAGGAAGGTTAGGGGAATCTCAGCGGCGTTCGTTTAACTACGTTCAACCACCCTGACTGACCGATTCGGTCAGGCTGACCGACTATCGGTTCAGAGTTCAAGCTTCAGCTTGCAACGCTTGCACTGAGACAACTGTCTGCCAACGGGCATTCTAAAGCTTGAACTCTGAACGAAGAAAGGCCGCCCGAATCCGGACGGCCTTTCACTTAGAGGAAAAACTTCTACTTAGATTCCCAGAACGTCGATCAATTCCTGAACCGACGCCGCCGACTTGTGCAGAGCTGCACGTTCGTCGTTGGTGAGGTTAATCTCGATGATCTGCTCGACGCCGTTCTTGCCGAGTTTGACCGGCACGCCGACGAAGAGGTTGGACACGCCGTATTCACCCTCGAGGAAAACAGCGCAGGGAAGGATCTTTTTCTTGTCCTTCAAGATCGCCTCAGCCATCTCGACGGCTCCTAAGCTTGGTGCATAGTAAGCCGAACCCGTCTTCAACAGTCCGACGATCTCGGCGCCGCCGTTAGCTGTACGCGTCACGATCTGTTCGATTTTCTCTGCAGACATCAGTTCGGTGATCGGTATACCCGCGACCGTCGAATAACGCGGTAGCGGCACCATCGTATCGCCGTGGCCGCCGAGCACGAAACACGTAACATTTTCGACCGAAACCTGAAGTTCCTCGGCGACAAAGCATCGCATACGCGCCGCATCGAGCACGCCCGCCATGCCCATCACGCGATTCTTAGGGAAGCCCGACTTGCGGAAAGCGACCTGCGTCATTGCGTCGAGCGGGTTCGAGACGACGATGATGAACGCTTCGGGAGAATACTTCGCGACCTGCTCGGTTACGGCGCCGACGATGTCCGAGTTCGTCTTCAAAAGATCGTCGCGGCTCATGCCCGGCTTGCGCGGAAGTCCGGCCGTGATGATGACGACATCGGAACCGGCCGTCTCTTCATACGAATTCGAACCGATCAGCCTTACGTCGAAGCCATCGATCGGCGCTGCCTGTGCCAGATCCAGCGACTTGCCCTGCGGCGTCCCCTCGACGATGTCTACCAACACAACATCCGCCAATTCCTTTGCCGCTATCCAATGCGCTGCCGTCGCTCCGACATTGCCCGCACCCACAACCGTAACCTTATGCCTTCCAGCCATTCTTAAACCTTCCTGTTGAAAATTCTAGTATTAAAAGAAAACGGTATTCTATCAAATGCGTGCGGAAACGCGAGTTCAGACTTCAAGCTTCCTAGTTAAGAGTTCAAGTTTCAGCTTGTCTTGCGATTGCCCTGATCCGTCTGAAGCTATGCAGATTCAATCCGAAGCTCAAACACTGACCTCAGATCAAAAACCAGACACAGAACCATCATTCCATGTTAGAATCGAGATCACTCTTCCGATCCGTGCTCTAAAGATGTTGTACCGAGCCCAGCCACATCTTTTGTTCGTCATCCTGCTCTCCGCGGGAGCGATCTTCGCTCAATCTGCGGAGACCAAACCCGTCACTAAGAGCGACATATTCGTCGCGCTCGAAGCCGCAAAAGAATCAGTCGAACTCGTCGCAAAGACAAATAGCGAACTCGTGGCGGCGGTCCGGAACCGCGGGGTCGATTTTGTCCTCACGCCCGAAGAGGAATGGCAGATGGAGATGCGTGACGCGAGCGAGGAGCTTCTCGCCTCGATTCGCGAAGCTATCGACCCGGTCGAGCGTGAGACACGCATTAAGGCAAACCGACAGCAAAGCCTCTACGCTGCATTTGCGGCCAACTATAACGCTAACGATCTCAGTAGCCGAAGCTCCGCCCTTACGGCCGCGCGCGAATTCCTCTCGCTATATGCCAACGATGCTAACGTGGCGGAGATCGTCACATTCATGCAGCGAAATCTGCCGCGGCTTGAACAAAGCGTCGCGATGATGGAACAGCGTGAAGCTGCGCTCGAACGCGCCCGGTCGATGGCAGCCGAACGCCAGCAGCGGACGGAGCAGGAACGCTCTGAACGGGACCGCCGTCGCCAGGAATCGTCCGGAGCCGCAAGCAATCGGCAAACGAATAGTACCAACGCCAACATTCCTAACGCTCCTAACGCGCCCGCTAATCGCGATGTGTTTAAGGAACCCGCGCCGCCCCGACAGCCCTCCGACCCTATCGTCCGAACCCAACGCATACCGACCGTCCGCCGCCCAATGTGACGCTCCTCCGCGTTACCTAGTAACCCAACTGGTTCAGCTCCTTTGACGAACAGCAAAACAGGGTTAATATGCCCTGACGTTTCCTCACCCGAAACTTATGAGAAGCTGCCCTGACTGCGGTTTTGAGATGACCGACGGTTCGAAGTATCTTAACTGCCGGCTTTCCTTTGAGGAAACGTCCGGAGCGACTGCGTTCTTCCCGCACGTTGACGAAAAGCCACCCTCTTCACATTCGACTGAATCGGCCGACGGATCGAGATTTTCGGCGGGGACGATGTTGGCCGGGCGTTACCCCATCGTCAACTTGTTCGGCGGCGGTGAAAAGCGACGCCCTATCATCACTGCCGCTCTGGTCGCCCTTTACTGGCTCCTGTTGCTGATCGCCTACTTCCGGATCGGACTTCTGGCTGTTGCGACCGGGAATCTCGTTCTTTACCTTTTGAATCAGATGCCGATGGGCACCGATCTTACGGATTGGTATTCGGTATATGATCACCGCCGTTGCCGGATTCATCGTCGTTGCCGCGTGGGCATTTCACACATCCCTCGCCGGGCAAAAGCTATTTAAGAAAGGGCTATTCGACAATTAGGGATCTAATTCCTCGCGAGACGAACCAGACCTCTTGAGGCACTTATGCTAGAGTTCCTGCAAACGAATGGAAAGTAAATATAACGTTCCGAAGCAAGGGAAGCCAGAAACAAAGCAGGAAGAGATCGCCGCTCAGATCGAACAGCTGGTAAAGCGGCGCGACAAAGTGCCAAGCCCAGCCGAAAAAGAAAAGATCCAAAAAGAAATAATGGCCCTTTTCGCCCAGTTTGAACGCCTCAAGTTGTGATCCGCGCGGCTAGCGAGGGCTTGAATAGCGGCAATCGCCTTGAGACGCCATTAGTGACACCCCAGACTAGACGATTCGCATATATATACATCTTATTAGGTTCGGGAATGCAGAAACTTATTCGTTGTAAATGTTAGTACCGCTTAGTGGCTCAACAATAACGGCGGTTCCGTAGGCTAGTACTTCCGTCGCACCGGACATTACCTCTGTCGCATCGTATCTCGCGCCGATTATCGCGTTTGCTCCCAACTCTGACGCATGCTGGATCATTATTTCAAATGCCTCGGCGCGCGTCTCCTCGCAGAGCCTTGTCCAGGCTGTAATGTTTCCCCCGATCAAGGTTTGTAGGCCTGCACCAATATTCGCGACGATCGATCGTGAACGAACAATTATTCCCCGGACAACGCCCAGATTCTGGACAATATTAAATCCGGGCAGGTCGAAAGCCGTCGTTACCATCTGATGCGAGACAGAATAACGCGGTTCACTTACTCGGTAAGGTGTACGTGACTCAATTACCTCATTCATAACGAGATGATAATACAACGTAATTGAACAATATGGACCGCTCGCAACGACTGACTTTAAAGTATTTGTGTAGGAGTGGTTTGAGACTGATGACTGCAGACAGAACACGACGAATTTAAAAAGAAAAAGTCCGGTGCGCTCTCCCCTTCGCACCGGACTTTCTCGATATGGCCGGAGTTGCCCCGCGACCAATCTTTAGAATTCCTTAACCGGAAGCACTGCTTCCTTTTTCAACACGATCTCAAACTCTTGGTTCGTCTTTACTTTCACGTCGGACCCTTTGCGGCCCAACGCGATCACGCTGCCTGATGCACCGCCGATCCCTGCTCCGATCATTGTTCCGCTGCGGCTGTTTAGAGCCGAGCCGATCAAAGCTCCTACCGCGGTCAATCCGCCGATCGTCGCGACCTTAAATAAGGTTCGTGAGGGCGCCTCGATCCGTTTTAGAGGACTGGCGTCGATCTCTATCGCATCATTCCGATTCAATCGAAGTCTCACAAAATCAACCTCGAGAACGCCGTCATTTCCTAAATAAGCCGCCGCACTGCCTTTCAAGATCCGGCCGTCGATGATCGAACCTTTCGGGATCATTTCAACGCCCCGATTGAACACCGGTTTTGTCACCCGAACGATGAATGTGTCGTTGACCCGATTCACCTTGGAGCTGATCTCCGTGTCCATCCGCACCGTGATGCGGGTGCCCGCCGGAAGCTCGTAGATCGACCCTTCCCGCTGTGCTCTTAAAGACGTAAAGTTGAGAAAGATCAAAGTCGTGACCGCGAAGACTTTGGTACTGAAAATGATGGATATCACAATCTGCATCCTCCATCTTCGCGGACATTCAAACGACATCCACGAAGGTATTTAGCAATGACCGTGCCATTACCAGACTGCGGTCGAAACAACTGAATTTACTTGTAAAAAATGGGCTTTCGAGAATGCGTAAACAAGAAACCCACGAGAGCGTTTACCTTATCGTTTGTGGGATGCACGAAATCGGGCAATCGTTGCGAAGTCGGGAGACGACAGAACGGGAGACGTGAGATTTGAGATCTCTCGTCTCCCGTCTCTAGTCTGTTGCAGAGCTACTTAGCTACTGCAAAATAGGATGAGAGCCGCCCTGGCTATGATCGCGCGTCTGCATATACCGCTGACGGTCGTTGTGATACAGCACGAGATGCTCGCCCTCATATCGAACCACGTCGCGGACTCGCTTAAAATCTTTCGTATGTTCAGCGACAACGAATGACATCGGATTATTCGAGATCACCATTCCAGCAGCGTAGATATAGCCGCCCTGATCGTAGACCGAACCCGCATATTGAGCTGCGCCCACGGCGATATCAGGCGAATACGTGCCGGTATCATCCTTTTGACGGTCAGCCTTCGCGATGAAGATCGTGTAATTGCTTGGGCTGAGCATCTTTCGATAGCCGTTCTTTCGAGACACCGCCAGCAGATCCGCCAAGCCGCCGTCGATCGCTTCAAGCATCTGTTGCGACGGCTGCTTGACTGCGTAAATATTGGCTCCGCCGGGTGTCCTAAGCCGAACTGTGAACCGATCGCCCGTAACCTGCTGAGCCTTGGCAAGCGCATTCGTCTGAGCATCGGCCACAACTAACGCGCCAGCAAGCAATACCGTCAATAGCAGCAAAGAAATTTTCCCGCTCATAATAGATCCTCCTAAAAAGGTGTTGCAATGGGCGTGCCGATTCTTCCGAAGACGGGACAGAGCCTACCATTCGCTCCGGGCTGTGCGATCAAAAAAGGTTGCGTCGCTGAGTGCTTGCTTTTGATCGAAGTGTTGTGAAAGATCTCAACCCGAGATCCATCGATTAAAGTTTACTATTTTGTGTCGGTCCTACGAAAGAGCAAGTGTGTCACTTGGCAAAACCTATCCGTAGACTACCACCAGCTATTCACGGACGTCATAATGCCAAAAATGGCGGCGTCGAACTGAGGGATGACTTCATCCCGATCAGGCCTGATATCAAAGTCCTATTTATGTCGGGCTACACTGACGATTCGCTCACTAACCGTGGAATTCTTGATTGCGATATCCAATTCATCGAAAAACCTTTCACGCCCGACAGCCTGTCGGAAAAAATTCGGGCGCTCTTTGATCATTAGCCTTCGACGTCGGTTCCGCCATTCCCATACTGGCAATTCTGGAACAAATCGTTGACTTTATTTCGAAATTCGCTCAGAGTGCACAATAAGTTCTTTACAAAAAGCCGAAACCGATATACGGCTGTTAATACTGAATACTTAAACAAGTTTTATTTTTGACGAAGACACGGGAGCCATGCAATACCTTCATTTGTATTGGCCATCTTATTTTTCTGAAGTGATCTGTTGAATTATTGAGCGAGAGACACCGTCATTTCGCAAGGTCGTGGGGCTTTATTAGGTCACGATGTTCAGTTCCTCTAACAGTTTTCTGATCCGTTACAGCGCCGTTGGACTGGCAGTCACTCTTGGTCTGCTTATCACTGCAAGTATTGAACTCCTTCGTGGAACGTGCCCCGTTTGTTCTCTTCTTCGCAGCCGTAATTCTTATCACTCGCCTTTACGGACGCGGCCCGGGTATCGCTACGCTGGTCCTGGCCGTAGCCATTACGGATTTCTTTCTGATCCCCCCGATATATTCATTTGTCCCCAATGTCGACGAAGTCTACCGAATCGGCACTTTTACTTTGCTGGGCATTTTGACCATTTGGATAGTCTCTAGTCTTATGCAGCGCGAGAAAGAGGCTCGCGATAGTGAGGCCAGATGTCGAACGCTCTTTGACTATTCGCCGGACGGCATCATCATAACCGACACCCAAGGTTACTACCTCGATGCAAATGAGAGTATTTGCCGCTTGCTAGGACATACCCGCGACGAACTGATCGGAAGGCACGTGTCCGAACTGGTCGCGGATGACGAGATACCGCATATAGGCGAGGCCTTAAAGGCTGCAGGTTCAGGCTCGGAACATTACAAAGAGTGGACAGTCAAGCGAAAGGATGGCTCGACCCTTTTGATCGAAAGCAGTGCAACGCAAATGCCCGATGGTAACTTGCTCGGTGTAATTCGCGATGTTTCGGAGCGCAAAAGATCTCAGGCAAAGATTCGTGAAAGCGAATCCCGCCTGTCCGGAATAATCGAATCGGCGATGGACGCCATCATTACGATCGATGACGACCAAAAGATCGTTCTGTTTAACCATGCTGCCGAGGGAATGTTCCGCTGCAGTGCAGCAGACGCGATCGGCGACTCTATTGAAAGATTTATACCGCAGCGTTTTCGGCCTGCTCACAGCACCCACGTGAGAAAGTTTGGCGAAACTCGGGTAACTACGCGCTCGATGAGATCGCTCGGTGGGATATTTGGCCTGCGCTCGGATGGTGAAGAGTTTCCCATCGAGGCTTCGATATCGCAGGTTGAAACCGGCGGGAAGCGATTTTTCACCGTGATCCTTCGCGACATAACGGAGAGGAAGATTACGGAGGCGTTGAATGCCCGGCTTGCGGCGATCGTGACATCTTCGGACGACGCCATTGTCGGAAAAGACCTCACAGGGATCGTGACAAGTTGGAATACGGGCGCAGAGAAGATATTTGGTTACACGAGCGATGAGATGATCGGTCAGCCGATAACTCGGTTATTTCCACCCGACCGGCTGTCTGAGGAAGACGACATCCTTGCAAAGCTACGACAGGGTAAGCCTACCGGACATTTTGAGACTAAGCGGCTTCGGAAGGACGGCACGCTCATCGATCTATCCATAACCGTGTCCCCGATAAAAGATGCGAGCGGAAATGTCATAGGTGCTTCGAAAGTGGCCCGCGATATTACCGAACGCAATCTGGCCCAGACCGCTCTCCGCGAGAGCGAGAAACGCCGAAATGTACTTGCCAAACAATTACAGATCGAACATGAGCAGCTGCACGAGGCTCAGACCGTGGCCAAGATGGGTAGCTGGGAGACTGATTTCGAAACGCTTGCGACAACCTGGTCAGAAGAAACCTATCGCATTTTTGGTATCAACCCCGGAAGCTTTCATCCGAGTCATCACGGTTTTCTGGGACTAGTACATCCAGAGGATCGTCCGGCAGTCGAAAAGGCATTCGCCGACTCAACCGGAAGGGTCGGCCGGTTTTCCATAGAGCATCGGATATTGCATCAAGACGGGAGGACCAAGTTCGTCGAGGAGGCCTGGCAAACACACGTTGGCGACAATGGCGTTGCGAAAAGGGCTGTTGGCAGCTGTCAGGATATTACCGAGCGCAAGCAGGCCGAGCAGGCGCTGCGCCAAAGCGAGGAACTCTTTGCCACCGCCTTCGATCAAGCTCCGATCGGCATTGGTCTCGTTTCACCTGATGGCCGGTGGCTAAAGGTTAACCGCTCTCTCGCGCAACTCGTCGGCTATTCGGAGAGCGAGTTGCTCAAACTAACTTTTTCAGATATCACCCATACTGACGACCGAGAAGAGAGTCTCGAGAATCTGCGTCGCGTCCTCGACGGCGAGGTAAACTCGTTTTCAAGCGAGAAGCGCTACCTGCATTCGAAGGGAAATGTAATAACGGTCCGCTTGGATGTCGCGTCGATTCGCGATCAGCAAGGCCAACCGCTCTACCTGATCGGACAGATCCAGGATATTACCGACCGCAAGCAAGCCGAGGAAACGATCCGCCAACTCACCACCGACCTAGAGCGGCGCGTCGTGGAACGAACCGAGCAACTAGAATCCGCCAACAGGGAACTCGAATCCTTCTCGTACTCGGTTTCCCACGATCTTCGTGCACCGCTCAGGCATATAGACGGTTTTACGAAATTGCTCGTGAAACGCGAGGCAGCGAAACTAGACACGAAATCTGCTCACTATCTCGATGTAATTTCCGGATCTGTCGGGAAAATGGGCGTCTTGATCGATGAACTACTCACGTTCTCTCGCACAACGAGGCAAGAATTGAAGCTGGATTCTGTTGATCTCAATTTGCTCATCAAGGATTCAATGGAGATGCTTGAGCCCGCTCGTTCAATAGTTTGGAAGGTCGAGTCGCTTCCCATTGTCGAAGGCGATAAAACCCTTCTCGGCATCGTTCTCACAAATTTGTTGTCAAATGCGATCAAGTACTCAAGACACCGTGACGAGGCAATTATCGAGATCGGTCTGTCGGAAGAAGATGATTCGACGGCGACTGTCTACGTCCGGGACAACGGTGCCGGATTCGATATGCAGTATGCGGATCGTCTTTTTGGCGT
>JBDSLC010000151.1:0-2865 GCA_039916585.1 Pyrinomonadaceae bacterium
GAACGATTGTCGATGAAGAAGCCGACACGCGGCTGACCCCACGGACCGATCGTCAACATCCCTTCGCCGCTTCCGAGAAGGCAGCATTCCAAATATTCGAGCCGTGCCTTCTCGAGCCGGAAGCTCATGCTCTCGCCATGCTCCATAATCTGGGCCTCGCTCAACGCCTTGTAGATCGCTATCCGTTTATCTATGTCGTTAATAAACGCCCCGTTCTGATCGAGGATGCCCAGAAAATCGATATCGCCGGTAACATGCCGGGCTTCCTGACCGCCTGGACCATCCATTTTAATTTCCCAGGTTCGAACCGACTCTCCGGTCGCCGGATCGATTCGGCTGCCACGCTGGTTTCGGTAGATCTTCCGTGTCTCGCTCGGGCCGATGTCCGCGACCCGGTCATGCGCCCATTGCATCGGTGCTTCAAAATTAACCTCGGTCGGCACGCTTAGCCTGTTCGGGTTATCCAATTCGAGTTTCGGAGTGTACTTATTCCACTCTTCGGCTCGCGTCTTGATACGATCGCGCACCTCCGCGCGCAGTTCCTTGCCCGCATCGCCGCGTAGCTCCGGTTTATTGTCCAGCAGCCTCTCCATATGAGTATCAACCGCACTTTCCAGCGCCTCGCCCTCCAATCCGCGCAGGCTCGACGGCGGCTCGACGATCTCAATTCTTCCGTACGCAAGCTCATCGTACCCGAGATAAAGGATGTCCAGTTTATTGACGCACTTCTGCTTGAGCGCCTGTGGTTTTGCCCACGCTAGGCCGTCTCTTAATAGTTGAGAAGCCCGGGCTGAGCGTGCTCGAAATGCCAGCACGACTCCGGATTCGTCGGCGATCTTTTGGATCCTTCTGACCGTATCCTGATCTACGCCGAAGACTTCTATCAGAAGCTTTTCAGTAAGCCGGTCGCCCGGCAGCAGAGCCTTCGCTAGATCAGGATCTCCTCCCGCTGCTTTCTTTGCCGCTATTCTTTCCTCGAGGTCGGCAGCTTGCCTTCTAGCGCTCGTCTGCACAGCCGCAGCATAGACGTTGTCTGCGGTACCCTCGCGCAAGCTTCGCATCGCTCCTCGCAATTTGGTGATCCCCCGCAACATTATTATCGGCTCGAGCAGAAGATCGGGGTTCGAACCAAAGAACTGGCCGTTGCGTAGCTGGATCTCCTGAAGGTCACCTCTTTCGATCGCGTACAGGTAGCGGCCAAAGCTGTCGAGTGTCTGGTTACTGAACTCCTCTAGCGCCATCGGTAGCGATCCTGCGACCTGCCCAGCGAGAACTCCCTTTTGGTGCAGATCCAGATAGTCCGCATGCAAGCTCAGCATCAAGGCGTTCTTTGCCTCCTGATCGTCCATAACCGCCTGGAGTTTGAGCTGGTCTCTTTTTGCCTGTATCGCCATTGATCGAGCCGTTGCTTCCCCGAGAAAGTCCAGAGCGTTCCACGCAAACTCTCCGAGGCCTACGAGCCCGGGCAGAAAGTCACTGTAGAACTTCTCGCTGAACCCACAAAATTCCGGCGGTACATCTTGGTCTAGACAGTCCTGCAGGTAAGTATCGGCGATGATCTGCTCGGGGCTGTATGACACGTCGAACTCATCCGTGTATCCATCATCGTTGAGCTTTGCCTGATCGCCAGCATCGGTAATACTGCCATCGTCATTTATTACCCACAGCCGGACGCCGTAAGTTATGTTCGCCTTTGTCGCACGCCCTGCACGCATCGAGCGAAAGATGCTCTTGACCGTCTTGATCCTTACGCCCTCTTCGTGCGGCAAGTTGAAGAAGTACTCCTGGGTCGCCGCCTCACCGCCTTCCATCGGCACAACCCAACCGCCTCCTGCATTACCTTTTGGAATGACGTACACGTAAACGAGCAGGTCCTTGCCTTCACCCCCGTTTACGGCGGTCATATTTTCAATGTAGCCGTCCGCACGAACGAGGTCTCCCGACTTGTAACTCGTCCGCCCATCCGTCGGCCGCATTCCCCATTCAAGAAGCGGGTCCTTGATTATGTTGAACTTCTTGTTGCCGAACGCGCCGACCTCCTGGCCGTCCAAAACACCGAATACGGTTGGCTCGAATTCAAGCAGCGCAGACCCGTCAAATGCATTCATTCTCCAGGTCCAGGTCGCTTCTTGTCCTGGAGCAAGGGCGATCGGGGGGTAGACCGGACCCGGCCCGGCGGGATGAACAAACTCTATCGGTCTGAGCGGCTCGCCGAGCGTACGTGGATCGGCTTCGTTGATGAGCCTAAGCGGATTGGTTGCGTTGGGAATGTTTACATTTGTAATAGTCCTGTCAGAGCCATTTCTTACCTTTGTGACAAACTCGATGCAGTTCTTTATTGAGGGAGTTTCAGTCTCGATCTGTCGACAGCGTTCGGTCTTCTTATCCGAAGATGTTCGGTTGAGATCGGTGATCCTAGGCGTGATCTGGACAGTAACGGCCAGCGGCGACGCCGAGACCTTTATCAACTTCGTCTTTGTCCCCTGCAATCCACCTGGTCCCGTATAGCTCAGCGAGCTTTGAAGCTGAGTCAAACCAAGCTTGTCGACCCGCACGAGGGCCGTGAATATACGCTCGGGATTAGTGGGAGTTAGGTCGAAGGAAGCGGGAGTCGCAGGAGGCTCCACAGTCAAGATCGTGTCGGTCGGAAGGCCTAAAATCGGCAATTCTTGGATCACCGGATCATTGAACGTTACGGTTCTCGGCGCTGTCCCGAGCAGTGAAACTCTTATGGTCGCGGCAAACTGATCATCGACCTTAAAGCTCTTGTTCGGAATCGAAATATTCAGTGCAACGCCGGTGTGATCGATGGGAACGGTGACATTATCCGGATACTCGGCGACACCCTGATTAACATTCCCGTCC
>JBDSLC010000152.1:0-25160 GCA_039916585.1 Pyrinomonadaceae bacterium
GCGTGATCGCGAAGTGCAGCTCTCGCAACCGGTTTGGTCCGAAGATGGGAAAAACGCGGTGTTGTCCGTGCGGTCAGTCGACAACAAAGATCGATGGATCATGCATCTCGACCCAACTACCGGGAAGACTAAGATCCTCGCTTCCATCCATGACGAGGCGTGGGTGGGCGGCCCGGGCGGATTCTCGCTCGGCTGGATGCCGGATAACAGGCGCGTTTATTTTCAGTCGGAACGAGAGGGCTATTCACATCTGTATTCCGTTTCAACCGACGGTGGTGAACCGAAACAACTTACATCAGGCCAGTTTGAAGTTTCTGACGTTCGGATCTCCGAAGACAAGACAAGATTCTATTTTACCTCTAGCGAAGGAAGCTTCTTTGAACGCAATCTTTATTCGATACCCCTCGGTGGCGGCTCGAGAACGAAGCTGACGTCGATGCAGGGGAATAATCAGACGACTATTTCACCTGACCAAAGCAAACTCGCGATCATCCGTTCCTTCGCTAACAAACCGCCCGAGCTCTACATCGCTCCGAACAAGACCGGCGTTGCTGAAAGCGAGATCAAACAAGTTACAAATTCACCCACTGACGAGTGGAAATCTTATGATTGGATCGCGCCGCCGATCGTTTCGATAAAAGCTCGTGATGGGGCGACGGTATACGGTCGGTTATATAAACCCGCAAACTACAAGAAAGGCGGGCCGGCTGTCGTTTTTGTCCACGGCGCAGGATATCTGCAGAACGTCCACAACTGGTGGAGCACTTACTACCGTGAGTATATGTTCCATCACTTTCTGATGGAGAAGGGTTACGCGGTTCTGGATATCGACTATCGCGGTTCAGCAGGTTATGGGCGTGATTGGCGTACCGGAATTTACCGGCATATGGGCGGCAAAGACCTGACCGATCATGTGGATGCGGCACAGTATCTGGTCAACGAACACGGCGTGGATGCGAAACGAATTGGTATCTACGGGGGATCGTACGGCGGATTCATTACGTTGATGGCAATGTTCACGACGCCGGATGTCTTTGCGGCTGGCGCCGCCCTGCGTCCCGTGGCAGACTGGGCACATTACAACAACGGTTACACTGCAAATATTCTGAATTTGCCGCAAGAAGACCAGGAGGCTTATCGCAAAAGTTCGCCTATCTACTATGCCGCAGGACTGAAGGGTGCACTTCTTATTTGTCACGGAATGGTTGACGTCAATGTGCACTACCAGGACAGCGTTCGACTCGCACAAAAACTGATCGAGTTGCGAAAGGAGAACTGGGAATTGGCCGGATACCCCGTTGAGGATCACGGGTTTGAGCAGCCGACCAGTTGGGCTGATGAATATAAGCGCATCTTCAAGCTGTTCGAGACGAATCTCAAGGCTCCAATGCCGAAAGCCTGGGCCTCCAGAAAGAAGAAACCGTAAAGCGATGACTATCGAAAGTCCTTGATATATTGCAAGATAACTGTTTATGAGAATTCTCGTTACCGGCGGGGCCGGTTTTATCGGGTCGCACCTTTGCGAACGACTGCTGTCGGAGGGCAACGAGGTCATTTGCCTCGACAATTTTTTTACAGGCCGAAAGTCTAACATCGAGCACTTACTCGACAATAAATGGTTTGAATTGGTGCGTCACGACGTGACGGAGCCGATCTTGCTTGAGGTTGATCAGATCTACAATCTCGCGTGCCCGGCGTCGCCAGTTCACTATCAATACAATCCCGTGAAGACGGTCAAAACGAGCGTGATGGGCGCGATCAATATGCTCGGGATGGCGAAGCGGGTAAAGGCTCGCATCCTTCAGGCGTCGACGAGTGAAGTTTACGGCGATCCTCTCATTCATCCGCAAACGGAGGATTATTTCGGTAACGTCAACCCCATTGGTCTTCGTAGCTGTTATGACGAGGGCAAGCGCGTAGCGGAGACGTTGATGATGGACTATCATCGCCAGAATGGCGTCGATACTCGAATAGTCAGAATTTTCAACACGTACGGCGGCCGCATGCTGGAGAACGACGGACGCGTCGTGTCCAACTTTGTCGTTCAGGCTCTCCGCGGTGAGGAGTTAACGATATACGGCGACGGATCGCAGACCCGTTCGTTTTGCTATGTGAGTGATCTTGTCGACGGCCTTATTCGTTTGATGAACACAGAAGGGGACGACCTGCATCTGCCGGTAAACATCGGCAATCCTGGAGAATTCACGATGAGTGAACTCGCTGCCGAAGTCGGCAAAGCCACTGGCAAAGATATAAAGATTAAGTATTTGCCGCTGCCGCAGGATGATCCTAAGCAGCGAAAGCCGAATATTGAACGGGCGCAAAAATTGCTGGGTTGGCAGCCGACAGTCGCGCTCGCTCACGGCCTGAAAAAGACGGTCGAATATTTCGACAGAACGATCACCGATCGAAGCGCTACGATCGCGAAATAGTTTTATGAAGATCCTTATTACCGGCGGAGCCGGATTCGTAGGCAGCCATTTGGCTGACAAATTTATTGGACAGGGACACGAGATCACTGTCATTGACGACCTTTCTACGGGACGTTACGCGAACGTCGAGCACCTCGAAGGCAATCCAAATTTTCGCCTCATAATCGACACGGTATTGAACTCGGAGTTGATGGAGGGATTGATCCGGGATACGGACCGCGTCTTCCATATGGCGAGTGCTGTGGGGGTTCGGCTGATCATGGAACAGCCGGTGAAGACGATCGAAACCATCTTTCACGGCACTGACGTTGTCCTGAGATATTGCTCCCGGTATCGCAGGCGCGTGCTGATCCCGAGTACTTCAGAGGTTTACGGAAAGGGCGCGTCGATTCCCTTCCGTGAGGAGGATGATCTTTTGACTGGCGCTACCGATAAGCATCGCTGGGCTTATGCGTGTGCAAAGACGCTCGACGAATTTCTTGCCCTTGCTCATTGGAAGGAGACTCGCCTGCCGGTGGTAGTCGTTCGACTTTTCAATACCGTGGGGCCGCGGCAGACGGGTCAATATGGAATGGTCGTGCCGCGGTTCGTTCACTCGGCGATGAAGAACGAACCGATCACCGTTTTCGGCGACGGGACTCAGCAGCGATGCTTTGGGCATGTGCTGGACGTGGTCGAGGGTCTGTCGAAGCTGCTTGAATCTCCGCATTGCTTTGGCCAGGTGATCAACCTTGGCAATGACGAGGAAGTATCGATCCTCGGCCTTGCGGAAAAGGCGATCGAGCTGACCGGTAGCAAGAGCGAGGTACGCTATATTCCGTACGAAGAAGCTTATGGCGATGGGTTTGAGGATATGCAGCGGCGGGTTCCGGGCCTGGAGAAGGCGAAGAAACTGATCGGCTACCAGCCAACCCGTTCGCTTGAAAATATCATCAATGATGTAGCGAGCGAGTTCAAAAAGGAATCGGCAGCGGCCGCGTAGGATGAATCGTTTCTTAAAACTTATAGGCATTTGTCTATTGCTGGCGCTCACTTCGGTGGGCGTTTTAGCTCAATCCGGCGGGGTGAAGGGCAAGGTTCGGGCGAATAATGGTTCGGGCATTGCGAATGCGACCGTGACGGCTCGGCAGTTTGGGAAAGATATTAAGACGGTGCGGTCCGATGGGAAGGGTGTGTTTCAATTGGCGGGCCTCGAGACAGGTGTGTACAGCCTCTTTTTCGACGCGGACGGCTTTCAATCCGGGTTGCTTCAGGGAGTCGAGGTGAAGAGCGGGAACGTCCGTGACCTCGGCGATCGGCTAATACTCAGGCCGGATCAGGGCAATCTCGTGATCGTCAATGGCAGTATCTTCTATAAGGAAGGTACCAGCCTCGGCGGTGCGAAGGTCGAGGTCGAGATAGTAAATGCTGACGGTTCGACCAAGAAATTGACGACGGTATATACCACCATCCAGGGCGAGTTCATCTACAAGCGTCCCGAAGGAGCGGCCAAGCTCCGGTTCAAGGCTAAGTTCAAGGGTGCCGAGGGGGTGAAGGAGGTCGAGGTTAACACCGCCGCGGTCTACCGATTCGCCCTGACTCTGGACATTTCGCGATCCGAAAAATGATCGGTCCGGAACAACCAACTTTAAAATTCAACTTTTGCGCAGATCTGGGTTTTCAGTGATCGACGACGAGCGCGAATTAAGGCTCGGAATTTGAGCAGTGGAAATGTGGCACGTGCCACAATCAGGAATAGTGAATCGTGAACAGTGAATAATGTGCCTATATTTACTGCACTATTTCACTATTACCTATTCTATGCTCACTAGAAATGTGGCACGTGCCACATTCTTGGAATGGCGTAGATAAGCGCGAGCGGCTGCTCGAATTTGCGATTTGAAACGCGCTTTTAGGGGGCCGGCCGTGCGGTTTCGGACCCTTTTGAAACGCGCTTTTTGGCCTCCAGTCGCGCACTTCTCGATGGGCAAAATGATGCAGCTAGAGCCTCCGCACTGCAGGGGCCCAGAACAACCGGCTGCTCCGACGCCGACCGACGCTCCGAGATTCACGCCAGCCCGCTCCGAACCTCACTCCAAGCGGCCCGACACAAAACACCGACGACCCGGGCGCCCCGAGAACCAAAAAGCCCCGAGCCGATCCGAAGATCGCCCCGAGGCCGTTTAAGTGCCGATGACAAAACGTTCACCCATCTCATCGCCGGCGTTACGTTGTTAATACTCCTAATGACGCGGCCCGCCCAATTTTTTTGCGGCAAATTTTCCGAACTATCTGCCTCCGAAGAAAAAAAGCCCCGAAGCGATCCAAAGACCGCCCCGGGGACTTTTACATTGCCGATGATCAATTACTGCCTGTGTGCCGTTTCGACCGATGATCGAGTGTAAATCCCCGGTCTCGACCGCGTACGGGGGAATCTAATCATGCTGGAGATTCGAGAACGGCTCAAGATCGGCTTCTCGTCTATGGCCTCTCGAACAGAAGCGATGAAGGATGGCAAGCGGTGTGTTACGCAACCAGCACGATGCACGTCCTGCCGACCGGCGAAATTACCTTTAGCAATTGAAAAATGCGTACCGGCGTACGCACCCTTCAAGTCGCAAAACCTTCGATCTTCGATCAGGGTCAGGCAATCAACGAAATCTGACACCCGTAGACGAAGAGCAGCCGTTAGCGGTCGGTGATCCGGCGGGATCAGTATCTATGAATGTGCCCTCGCTGTTAAACGTGTCTCCCAGTTCATCGATTGTTATTTTCTGATCGATTCTTCGGTTGCCGAGAAATACGCCGGCGGCCGAGTAACGCTGCGAAATGCTGGAAAACGAATATTCGCTGGAGCCGTTTACACGGTCCCACACGCCGTAAACCGATGACACCGCCGTGGACGTTCCGGTCATTGTTCCGCCATAGTTAAATGTAAGAATGCCGGGGAAGGTTGCCGGTAGCGAGGCTCCGGTTGCGCAGATCCTTGGCGTGACCACGGTTTGCCACGTTCCGACGAGCGTCCGCCCGCCCTTCCATTCTTGTGCGGAGATAGCTGAAGGAGAAATTCCAAGCAAAGCGGCCACGAACAGGCTCGCCGTAATTAGTCTGCAAAGTTGCTTAATCATATTATTTTCCTCTCAAGTGTTTTATTTCGCATGGGACGGATCATCCCCGGCGATGCATGTCATAATCGCAGTTGAGGTACCTGACATTCTTTCGCGAAATCTGAAATTTTTATGACAACCGAATCGGTGGATAAGCGAAACGAAAATGACATATTCGAGTTCGGCGAATTCCGCCTCGACCCTGCCAACCGCGAATTATTACACCGTGACGAACCCGTCGTGTTAACTGCCAAAGTCTTCGATACCCTTCTGTATCTGGTTACACACAGAGGTCGGCTTCTTAGCAAGGACGAACTGATGAGCGAGATCTGGCCCGGAATGTTCGTCGAGGAAAACAATCTCAACAAGAATATCTCCCGACTTCGTCAGATACTTGGCGAGAGGCCGGGTGACTACAAATTCATCAAGACCGTTGCCGGAAAGGGATATAAATTCGTCGCCGCGGTGACGGTGGTCGGAATCGAGAATCCTACCGATCTTGCCTTGCGGATAGGCGAGTCGGTAAAGGAAACCCTTCCCAATCCCGGTATAGATTCGAAGGACGATAGGGATTTCCCACCGCCAGTTCCGATCCGTCGAAGAGCTGCCGTTTGGGGTGCGGCTGGCGTGATCTTTTTGGTTTTCGCCTCGGTCGGAATTTACTTGTTTAGTTCGCGTGGATCGACCTCAAGCCAACGCGTAACTAAACTAGCAATCCTTCCTTTCAAACCGCTAGTGCCTGAGAACCGAGATGAGGCCCTAGAGTTGGGAATTGCTGAAACGCTGATCGCGCGCCTCGGCGGCAGCGGCGACGTTCAGGTGAGGCCATTGGGTTCCGTTCGAAAGTTCGGCGGCGTTGATCAGGATGCACAGGCTGCTGGACAGGTTCTAGCCGTGGATGCTGTTTTGGACGGCAGCATACAGCGATCGGGAGACGGAGTACGGGTGATCGTCCGGCTTCTCGACGTTGCGACCGGTACCTCGACCTGGAACGGAACTTACGATGAACGCTTCACCAATATTTTTGCGGTCCAGGACAAAATCGCCGGTCGGGTTGCCGATTCATTGAAAATACGGCTGAACGAATCGGGGGGTACCGTGTACGGTAGGACTGCAAATTCCGAGGCTTATCAACTTTATCTACAGGGCCGGTATCTCTCGCAGAAGATCACGCTGCCCGAGGTGAGGCGAGGTATCGAATATTTCCAGCAGGCAATTGACGCGGATCCGACATACGCACTCGCTTATGCAGGAATGGCAGACGCCTACCGTTCGCTGCCGATCAATGGCGATATTCCGTCAGACGACGTCATGCCGAAGGCACGAGCGGCGGCAGGAAAGGCCCTTGAGATCGACTCGCAGCTTGCGGATGCTCATATCGCCCTCGGTTACGTCGGCTTTTGGTACGAGCACAACTGGGCGAATGCCGAAAGGGAATTTAGGACGGCACTGGAATCGAGCCCTAACAACGCCGATGCGCATCGCGGACTGTCAGTTCTGCTCACGTGTCTGGGCCGACACGACGAAGCGATCGAAGAGATGGCTCAAGCACGAAAACTCGACCCGCTCTCGGTCATCACTGCCGCGCTAGAGGGACAGACCTTTCTTTATGCCGGCCGCTTGGACGCGGCGGTCACTAGCCTGAATAAAGCGTTCGAGCTCGACCCTAACTTCTGGGTAGCCCATATTCAGATGGCAAGGATCCGCATTCAGCAAAATGATCTCCCGGCGGCACTCGCGGAAGCCGATAAGGCTCGTCAATTCTCCGGGGGCAACAGCGAATCGATCTCGCTAGCGGGGTACGCCTCGGCCCGCTCGGGTTCGCCGCAAAACGCGATCGCTTCACTCGGCATCCTTCATGCCCTCGCTGAACAGGGTCTCACCACAGATTACAATTCCGCACTCGTATACGCCGGGATGGGCAGAGCTAATGATGCGCTCAATTCGCTCGAAGCGGCCGCCGGCAAGAAAGATGTTCGCTTGATCCTTCTGAAAATTGACCCGAAATGGAACGGTCTGCGGCTTGAGCCCCGGTTTGCGGCACTGATAAAAGAGCTGGACCTAGACTAATTGTCTCTGTCCAGCTCTCTCGTTAGGTCAACCCGATTAGTAGTGTTCTTGCTCGTCTGAAGTCCGGACCCTACTTCCTTGGTGTTGAGGCGGCAGCGCTATTGGAATAAGCAGAATTTCCGCCCGTATTGAAAGCTCGTACTCGGTGTCGGTAAGACGTGCTTTTTGTTAGTCCCGTATTCGGAAATGTAGTGACGCCTGCTGCCATTTGGGCGATCTCCACAAAGGCGCAATTCTTTCCCTTGGGAACGCAACGTTCGATTTTGAAGCCAGCCTCGTTGTTTGAATTATCAGTCCAGACGAGATCGATCCGGGTTGCCGATATTGCCGTCGCCGTCAAATTACCCGGGGCATTAGGCGGAGGTGGTGGTGGCGGCAGTACCGAATACAGGTTCGTCAAGAAGCTTGTGTTTCCGGCGAGATCAGTTGAAGTTACCGTAAACGATTTCGAGCCTACGCTTGCCGTATCCACGGCTGAACCGCTCAGTGTTGTTCCAATACAACTCGAAACCCCCGATAGCGAATCGGTGCATCCATAAACTGCATTGGCCACCTGGCCTACAAGATAATTGGCTTCGTTCGGCGGCGTCGTTAAGGTGACAACCGGCGAAGTTTTGTCAAGCTTCACCGAAATTGACTGCTGTGCTCCGAGGTTTCCAGCAAGGTCCACCGCGTAGTAGGTGATCGTGGTCGTGCCTTCGGTGGATACCGGCAACTGAACCGATGTTCCGGGGGAAATCGTCTGAGCCGCTGACTGAGTTCCTGCAACGCTGTAGGCTATTCCGTAAACTCCGGAGCCTTCGCCTTCATCCTCGGCGGAAATCACGACAGAGGTGTCTGCATTATGCCAACCGTTTGCATTTGCCGGGGAAGCAAGCTGAGCCGATGCAGTCGGCGACGTAACATCATTCGCGGTGGCCAGCAAGAAGGGTGAAAGGGAGATCACATTCGCAGTGATCGTTTTGACGTCAAAATTATAGGAAGCCAGCTGGATCTGGGGCACTACCGGATTCCCCGGAACGACGGGATTTCCAGGAACATAGTGCACAACGCGCAGGCTGCTGAATGCGGCGGCTTCGGTCACATACGGCAACGTAAAGCTAACGCTTATCGGTACGGGAGCGGTTGCCGGCATCTCGACTGGGTCTGGGGCTACCGGGTTTCCCGGAATAGTCGTGTAAACAGCACTTGTGGCTATTTCAAAAGCTCGGCTGTCGGCATTGAGATGTATCGACGTTGGGGGTGTTAGCAAATTCGGATCGATGGCACTCACGGTCGTCATGCCCGCTTGCGTCACCTGACCGAATACGAGGTGAATGCCGACCCCACCGATATTTACATCTACAGGAACATTCACGCCGACGGGCGTACTTACCTGTAACGCCGAATCGTCGCTCAACAGACGAGCAATATATGTTCGGGGAATACTTCCTATGCTCGGAAACTGTCCGGCGATGATGATTTTCCCATCTGGCTGAATGGCTATCGAACGAACCGGGTATTCCGTGTTTCTATCGAGCAACGGCACTGCGAACGTCGCATCATCCGAGCCGTCACTGTTCAGGCGTCCAAAGCCGCGACGAAGCGTTTCAGCCCCCACACGGAATGAACCGCCGATCACAATTTTGCCGTCCGACAATGATTTTAAAGTTCCGACAGTTGCAAATCCTAGTGACGCTCCAGCATCGAACGCGAACGACGAATCAACTGTGCCGCTAGCGGTCAGACGGACAACTTTTCTGTGCGCCAGTCCGTTTACCGTGTCAAAATCACCGCTTATCAAAATTTTACCATCCGGCTGCAGTTCTAGAGCCCTCATTGCGGCGTCAGTGCTTACCGCCGAAAAGTAAGGATCAGCTACACCGTATATGTTCGGATGGAAAATGGGGTCAGCAACGACGTCCAATATTCGTAATAGATTAGTTGAATTTATATCGGTCGTAGTAACGATCGCCCCGTCCGGCTGTATGGCGAATCTGGCCCTGTAGAAAGATGTGACTATGCTGTGCACTAACGAACCGTCAGAATTTAAGCGGGTTATGCCTGAAAATTCGCCTGAAACATAAATATTCCCGTTTCTAACAACTATCTCAATTACATTGCCAAAAACGTTCTGCGAGTCGACTACAAAAGAAGAATCGAGGGTCCCGTCTGTATTGACGCGCACTAGTGTCTTGGGAATATTACCTGGTAAGACTAGAAGACCACCGACCAGGATCTTGCCGTCCGGTTGTAATGCCAGAGCGTTAACGTGTGGATCGGTTCCCAGCGCAAAAGGTGAGACGAACGTCGTGTCGTTCGAGCCGTCCGAATTTAGTCGAGCCAGGCCAACCTGGTTCGTTCCGCTGACGCTCGAAATAGAGCCGCCGACGATTATTTTCCCATCCGCCTGTATCACGGTGGCATTAATGCCGTTTCCGCTTGGTGATACCACGGTTGCGTTAGCAAAGCTCAGATCAACGTCGCCCGCGGCGGCGCGGGCGACGGGAAGCGCAATGAAAAATACCGCCAAAAATAGAGTGATCGAACATTTGACAGTAATCGATCGTTGAAATTTCATAGCTTCTCCATATCTTTGCAATGTACGATGTTTCCACGCGCTTGCGAGGGAATGTGCTGCCAATGTGACGGTAATGACGCCGCCCGTATTGTTGTCGAGAATGTTTGCTCCAAATTCTCTGATCTCATTTAACAAAGTCCTCTTCATTTTTCTCCTCATATTCAGCCTTATTGAAGTGGCAAAGATGAACGTCCTTCGAGATTGGCTACCGACGCGTGAAATAAGCTCGCGGAAAGGTCGATAGAGCTTTCTGGACGCCAACCGTTCCGTTTCAACTGATGCCTTAGCCATTGGTGAACACCCTGGTCGGTCTACAGGATTTGGCTTACGTGTAGGAGGTTAGCTTTTAGGTGTTTTGAAATACTTCGATTCGGGTGAAAGTTTCCTGAAAGTTTCCTGACAAGAATGTCCGTCACGGTCAGAGAGTCGCTCCGTTCGCTACGAAGTTTCCGGTTTTGTTCTAGGTGCGACTATCAGTCGACTCCTCAGTGTCGGCCGGTCTCAGTTGATGGTTTCGGAGATGTGGTCGGGGGGCTGCATTGATTGGACGGCGCCTTGGTCGGTGACGATGAGGGGGAATTCTTCCATTACTTCTTGATCGCAGAGGGTTTGGACCCAATATGTACCGGCAGTCGGGAAGACTACGTTGATGAAGAAGCTGACGTTATCGGTGAATCCGCCGGGGGCGAGGTCGATGGGCGTGGGCTGGGATGTGACGAGGAGATTGGCTCGATCGGGCGAGAGTATGCGGACCTCGGTCTCGTGGCTGCCCTCGCCGCGCCAGTGATTGATGACCGCGAACTTGATCAGAGATACGGGCAACTTCTCGACCATGATGTTTTGGAAGATCCCCATTATGGAGATCTTATTGCCCATCTCGATGCGGACGTCGTCACACATCAGCGTGTAAACCAGATTCAATGTTTGTGACTGCATTAACTTGTGTCGATACGTCGATTAGCGTCCGCGTTCCATTGCGGTTCGCTTTTTTATCTTTTCAGCAGGCCGATCAACGTCTATACTCAAACCATATTCAATTGACTGGATGAGATGCCCATTCGCATCCGATCACATTTCCTCAGCGAACTTTAGGTTGTAGTGCTTACCTATATTCTCATCACATTGTGTCTGTCGCTCGCCGGCGTGGCGGGCTTGCAGATGATGTATATGTTCTATCTCGACCGGCTCGACCGAGAGCGTAAGAAGCGATTGCACATACTTGAAACGCGATGCAAGGAGATGGGCAAGCGGCTTGCCGACGCCGAATCGCGACTGGCCGAGCAGGATCAACTGATCGAGGCGCTTTACACAGAACCCAACGACGGCGAGGTGTGGGCCGATGTGCTCGACGACCGCTAGCTGACGTCGAGTTCGGCGATGGTCGCTCCCCATCCGCCTGAGAATTCGTCGCCTGATCTGAACTTCGTTACGAAACCCGTCTCCGCCAATACACTTTTAACGGTCTCGCGCTGAACTCCGATCCCCTTTCCGTGGATCAGCCGAACAACGCGAAACCCTTTCTTTCTCGCTTCCTCCAGGTACGCTATCGTGACCGCCCTTACATCCTTGGGGCTGAACGCGTGAAGATCGAGCGAATCGGTGATCTCGAGTTCGACCGGATCGGGGAATGGATCTTCCATCTCTTCGAGTCCTTTCATTCGTCAGTGGTTACTGATCTCAAACAGCCGAAACCACAGAATACACAGAGCACACAGACGAAAACCGAAAACAGAACCTTAGCGCGTCCGGGCGCTTTGGTATTGGGCGATGTCTTCGGGCTGCGTGACCTTGATTCGGCTCTTGTCGCGGAAAACGACGAAGCGCTTGTCGTCCATACGGCCCTCGGGGTGGCGAAGCGTCAGGGTGAAGGTCTTATTGTCGCCCTGGCCTTCAACTCGCAGCGGCAGCGTGCCCCAAACTTCGCCGCTCGAACGCCAAGCCGTGTAGTAGCTTTGATCGTACTTATCGAAAGCGAGAACCTGGATGCCGTCGAAATCCGGCTCG
This sequence comes from Pyrinomonadaceae bacterium, assembly GCA_039916585.1. Classification (GTDB taxonomy): domain Bacteria; phylum Acidobacteriota; class Blastocatellia; order Pyrinomonadales; family Pyrinomonadaceae; genus OLB17. The sequence continues at coordinate 12,153 of JBDSLC010000152.1, forward strand.
ACGCCGTCGATCGCTTTGACTACATTTGAGCGGCTTAGGATCACCCAGTTGCCGGGTGTCGCGGCACGGCCGCTGCTTACCGATGCCACCTCGGAATCGAGCCGCTGCCATGTGACGAATTTCCGATTATTCTGCTGGAAAAAGACGATCTCGCTAGGAACCTGCAGCTCTACCTGGCGGCCGAAGATCCACCCGGCAGGGGCCGGTGATACCGACGGATCGAGCTTTACGAGGTACCAGATGTCGTATTTTTCGTCGAGTTTCTCAGCCTCACCCTGTTCCCGGGCTGCCTCAACATCGTCGTTCTTCTTCCGAGCGGACCGCGACTGCTCACCGCGAGAGTCGTCAACGTCGGGAAGCTCTTGCTTCGGAACGAACTTCCAATCCATGATCTCGAAGTTGGAACCGGCTGCGAGCATAAATAGCACGTTGTCCGGCGACATATCGGATGCAAGTCTTAAATTGGATTTGGAACGGATCTGCCCGGCAGCTTGCGGGGGAAGATCCTTGAACTCTTCCGCCAGCTTTTGAGATTTCTCGAGAGTCTCGCGGGTGATGACGTTTTGGGCTTCGATCCAGCCTTCGGTCTGTTCTGAATTGCGCGCCCGGACGCGATACCAGAGGACCTTCTCGAAATCCATCTTGTCGATAACGTCGAGCTTCTCACCGCGTTTGACCTCCAGAAGATCGGCGGCAACGACGGCATATGACGTGCGTATCTGGGCGGTTTTCGATATCACGGTTGCGGTGTCTGCAAGGCCGGCGAGGCCCGACACCGTCCCGAACGCTCCATCAAGCCAAGTGCATCCGGCCTGAAATACAACGACCATCGTTGCAGCCGCAATTAGAATTGATCTGTTTTTCTTCACTTCTTATTACCGATCTTACGCCAATTATTATAGCCCAAGCGGTCGAGTATTTCCCTCTGGCGGCCGTTGAGTTTCGCCGCAACCTTGAGCGTCGTGGTCCTGCCTGCTTGCTTCGCTTCGATGCCGGCATTTAACAATTGGGTCGCCCAATCGACTACTTCACTTCCCTCTACGCTACGCTGCATCAAAGTCTGATCCGTCACGACCGTCTTCAAAACATCCGATGCCGATCGGCCCCACGGAGGTTTTAGGTCCTGCGTAAAAAGATCTTTCAAACTCTTTCCTACGTCGCTTTTCCCGCCAGAGTTCCTCAGGATCTGAACATCTGAAAGGAACGCGATAAGCATCCCGCGGGCGTACCTGACTGTCGAATCTATCGAGCCATCGGTCAACGCCTTTCGCGGTCTCGCGTTCGCGTCGATGGTATACGCTCGGCCGAGAGTGTCGAGGAAATCGTCAAAACGAATGCGGTTCAATTTCACTGCCAGCTTCAACGACGAATACATCGCGAAACCTTCGTAGAACCATGCGTAGTCCCCTAATAGATCGATCCCGTTCGGAAACCAGAGATGAAAGATCTCGTGTCGTAATTGTTCGTGCAGACGCTGAAGCGACTGCGTGCGAAACGGCATATCGGAGGAGAATATCGTGACGGTACGCCCTCGTGTTTCCGCCTCCCAGTGGCCGGGCTGATCGTGTGTTGGGAATCTATGAAGTGCGATCAGATAGTTTTTCTTCGGAAGGTTTCCAAGTAGCTTCGAATATTCGTCAAAGATCTCGCGAGCCATTTGGACGGCTTCGTCGTCGGTAAAATGCCATTCTCCGCTTAAGAGTAGTTTTAGGTCACCTGAGATGCCGCGTTCACGACTGCCTTCGCCGACAAAGATGATCGACGCCGGGAGATCTTCGCTGGCGAGCGATGGAGCGTCGGACGAATTTAGAATCCACCCGTTCGGTAACTTCAATCTCAAGGTGCCCGGCAACCGTCCTGCTCTCGCGAAGGAACGTGGCAAAAGGTCTCCCAACATCAGCACACCGCGCGAGGCCCCGATCCAGGAAGCGTGAGCATATCCTGACCGATCCTGAGGGACGTTCAGATCTACGACATATTTCCAAGAACGAAAATCGCCGGCGGCGAGATATTCGCCATTCATCAGTTTGCGGGCATTGACTGGGTTGCCTTGACGGTCAGCCAGTTCCAACGCACTTACCCGCGCTCCCAGATCCGGAAAGCCTTCTACTTGCCGGGTGAAAGCGATATTGCGGACGTCCGAGGGACGAAATTCGCCAATAAAACTTCCCGAGATCGATGCGGAACTCTCCGACCCATTTATGGATATCTCGACCTCGACAACCTGCGGGTACGCCACAATCGTAAAGATTTGTAAACCCGATACGAGGAGGAGTAATTTGGAGTATGATAATGATGCAAATTTAGGCATTCAGAGTTTCGAGAGGCAAGATGAGTCTGATCAAACTAGCTATTTACGCGTTAGTATTTCTCCTTAGCCTATTGTTTCTTGGACGTTTCTTATTTTAGACGCGTCAACTTTAGAATTCTCGGCCTTTGTTGGATAATCAAACTTGGCGGTTCGAACGATCTCGGGCCGCCTTTTCGTTTTTATGGATGACCTCGTAAAGATCAAGAGAGCACTTATAAGCCTATCGGACAAAACCGGAGCCGTCGAATTTGCAGGTCGGCTCGCGAAACTCGGCGTCGAACTGATATCGACAGGGGGAACGGCAGAGTCCCTTCGCGATGCGGGATTGACGGTAACAGACGTCTCGGCCGTGACCGGTTTCCCCGAGATGATGGACGGCCGGGTAAAGACTCTCCATCCGAAGATCCATGGAGCGTTCCTTGCTCTCCGCGACAACGATGAACATCTCGCGTCAATGAAGGAACACGAGATCGAGCCGATCGATCTGGTCGTGATCAATCTTTATCCTTTCGAGGAAACGGTCGCTGAGGACGGCGTCTCATTGGAGGTAGCGGTCGCGAATATCGACATCGGCGGTCCGGCGATGATACGGTCGGCATCGAAGAATTGGCGAAGTGTAGCGGTTGTTACCGATCCACGATTGTACGGCGGCATTGTCGACGAACTGCAGGCGAACGAAGGATCATTGTCGCTGAAAACTCGTCAACGCCTTGCCGCTCTCGCTTACACGCGAACCGCGAGTTACGATCTTGCGATCTCGTCGTACCTTGCGAAACAACTTGGAAACGACGACCTGGATTTTCTCGAACCGTTGAACCCGCTGGGCGATCTGATGTTCTTTGAAGCTGAGGACGACGTGAGCGGTGGGCGTCCCGCCCGCCTGGAGGCGGAGAGTGCGGACACCCTCGAGATCCGACTCTCGAAAGTCACCGACCTTCGATACGGGGAGAACCCGCATCAAAAGGCAGCCCTCTACAGCAACGGCGAAAGCGGCGGCATTGCTGACGCAGAACAGCTTCACGGCAAGGAAATGTCCTTCAACAATTATGTTGATGCGGAAGCGGCTTGGAACCTGGTTAACGACTTCGAGCAAACAGCGGTCGCGATCATCAAGCATACAAATCCGTCGGGAGTCGGGATCGGGTCAACCAATCTCGAAGCTTATCAGCGAGCCCTTTCGACCGATCCGGTGTCGGCATTCGGAGGGATTGTCGCGTTTAATCAAACGGTGGACGCTGACGTCGCAAAGGCTGTGATCGAAGTATTCTCAGAAGTGATCGTCGCACCGGCCTACGATGAAGCCGCATTGGAGATCTTTCGCAGCAAGAAGAATCTGCGAATTTTGAAGTGCACAAGCCCGACCGTTAGGAAGGGCGAATCTTCCAACTCGGATGTATCGCCCTTGCTCACGCGCGGGCTTGTCCATTCCGAACCCCGAATCGAATACAAGCAGATCTCAGGCGGTTTTCTCGCTCAAGAGCTGGACCTGCATCGGGTAGCGGCCGATGAGTTGAAGCTCGTTAGCAAGCTGACGCCTACAGACGAGCAGGTCGCGGCGATGCTGATGGCGTGGCAGGTTTGCAAGCACGTGAAGTCGAACGCGATCGTGATCGCCAATGAGTATCAGACGATCGGGGTCGGCTCCGGGCAGATGAACCGCGTGGACTCAGTCCGCATCGCGGCGATGCGGGCTGAGCGGTTTGAATTGCCGATCAAAGGTGCAGCGCTCGCCTCCGACGCGTTCTTTCCGTTTCGCGACAACGTCGACGAAGCCGCTAGAATGGGAATTTCAGCCATCATCCAACCGGGCGGATCGATCAAGGACGATGAGTCGATCGCTGCCGCGGACGAACACGGTATTGTGATGGCGTTCACCGGAATACGCCATTTCAAACACTGAAATACCGAAGTTGACGCCTTGTTTAGGATTGGATACTTTCGACTTACTGACCAAGCGAATGGAGAGTTGGCTTTTAGATATTCTGCGTTGTCCTCAGGACGGGCAGCCCGTTAAGCAGGCGGCGGAACACCTTGAGTGCTCGAACGGGCACAGATACCTGGTCGTCGATGGCATTCCCGTAATGCTGTTCGATGACAAGAATGCTACTCACGACTACATTCGAAAGACCCTCGAGAAGGTGTCCCGGATCGAGGGCGGAGAGCCGGTTGGCGAGGTCGTTGAGATCAGGACGAACTCGCCGGGCGAGATCGATCCCTACGTCCCCGAAAACCTTCCGTATACGTGCGGAAACCTCTATTTTCCGGCGATGAAGGGTATCGATCGTTATCCATTTCCCGATCTAAGAATCGCAAAGGCCTCGGCCGGTGAACTGCTGATTGATATCGGCTGCAATTGGGGCCGTTGGTCGATCGCTGCGTCAGAGAAGGGATATCGAGCCGTTGGAATAGATCCGAGTTTGGATGCGGCCCTTGCTGCTCAGCGGATCGCGCGGCAGCTAGACCGTTCCGCAGTATTTGTCGTCGGCGATGCCCGGTCACTTCCATTCGCCACAAATGCCTTCGACAAAGCTTTTTCGTTCGGCGTGTTTCAACATTTCAGCAAGACAAATACTAATCTCGCGCTCGACGAGATGTCGCGAGTGCTCAAGAACGGACACGAAGCCGTCGTTCAAATGGCAACAAGCACCGGGATCCGTTCTCGACAACAGCATCGACGTCGTGGTTTTACGGAAGGTGACGGATTCGACGTTCGCTACTGGTCGCCGGATGAGCTCGTATCAACATTCGAATCGAAGTTCGGCCCGACCAAACTGACGGCGGACTCTTATTTTGGCCTATGTGTGCATAGATCCGATGCTGACATTATGCCTCTCCGGTTCCGGATAATTGTGTATACGTCGGAACTTCTGCGTCGCGCAAGCCTGATCTTCAAGCCACTTGCGAAAGTTGCGGACGGAGTCTATCTTCACTCGATAAACAGCCGCAGTTCGCGAGATCGCTGATTTTACGTGTCAATAATTTTAGGAATAAATACTTTTCACGCCGGCTCGTCGGCAGCGGTTATCGTTAACGGACGGCCCGTCGTTGCGATCGCCGAGGAACGGCTAAACAGAAAGAAGTATTACGCGGGGTTTCCTGCTCAGTCGATCGAGCGGTGCCTGGAATTTTCCGGACTTACGCTGTCGGATATCGAACATGTGGCGGTTGGGCGCGACTCGTCGGCCAATCTACAGAAGAAACTCCAATTCGCGCTTCGCCATCCGACCAAGCTTCTCAATTTCGCGCGGATGCGTTCTAAGAAGGGCTCGCTCGATGATATGGAGACACTCATATCCGAGCATTGTGAAATCGATCCCGCTAGACTCAATTTCACTCAACATAACGTCGAGCACCATCTCGCCCATACAGCGAGCGCATACTTCGTTTCGCCATGGGAGCAGAGCGCCGGGATCACCATCGACGGGTCCGGCGATTTCGTTTCATGTATGTTGAGCCGATGCGAAGGAAACACGATCGAGCCGCTTCAACGCGTATTTGTTCCGCATTCACTCGGCACTCTCTATACTGCGGTTTGCCAATTCATCGGCTATCCGAAATATGGGGACGAAGGCAAGGTGATGGGCCTCGCGCCGCTGGGCTCCGACAAGTACTCCGATTTCTTCTCAGGAATGCTTCGCGAGAAGGGCAATGCATTTGAACTCAACGCTGACTACTTTCTTCCCTTCGGTTCCAATCAAGGCATGGAGATCAGCGATGACGGAGAGATGGTGGTTCACCGCCTTTACTCGGACCGCTTTGTCGAGGAGTTAGGGCCCGCGCGTGAGGCGCAGGCCGAGATCACTCAGCGGGAGATGGACATTGCGTTCGGGGTGCAGCAGATCTTCGAGAAGTACTATCTGCATTTACTTCGCTCACTGGGCCATATGGTGCCTTCTACGCAATTGGCAATGGCGGGCGGCTGTGCACTGAACAGCGTCGCGAATGGCAAGGCGTTTTTGGAAACTCCATTCACAGAGCATTGTATTCAGCCGGCGGCCGGCGACGATGGTTTGTCGATCGGTGCTGCCCTTTACGTCAGCAACTCCATCCTGAGTGAGGGCCAGAGACACATAATGACGGACGCGTATCTCGGCGACGAATACTCGGATGAGTTTATTCGAGTTGAGTTGGAACGGTATGGAGTCGAATATCGTACGCTCGAACGTGCGGAACTGATAGATGCGACTACCGACGTGATTAGAGATGGAAATGTAGTCGGATGGTTCCAAGGCAGGATGGAATGGGGGCCGCGAGCGCTGGGGAATCGCTCGATCCTGGCCCATCCAGGCTTTCCGCACATGAAGGACATCCTGAATGCCCGCATCAAACATCGGGAATCGTTCCGGCCGTTCGCTCCGTCCGTGCTGGTGGAACGCCAGTCGGAACTATTTGAGCAGTCAGAGCCGTCGCCATTTATGCTTCACGTCTACAAGATCAAGCCTGAATGGCGAGAACGGCTTTTGGCCGTGAATCATCTGGACGATACGGGGCGGCTGCAGACCGTCGCTCGTGACGAGAATCCGCTTTACTACGACCTGATCTCGGCATTCAATACGAAAACCGGAATTCCGGTGATCCTCAATACGAGTTTCAACGAGAACGAACCCATCGTCTGCCGTCCTTCAGAGGCGATCGAATGCTTTCTTCGTACAAAGATGGACGTGCTGGTAATCGGCTCACACTTCTGCCGGAAGATAGCTTCTGATTAGTTATGGAATGGACCGTCGTTGAGATCCCCGAGTTACGCGGCTACGTTGTTGAGTGGTCGGAGCCGGGGAATTATCTGCTGTCTCGACGCAATGTCATATACCGCTCGGCCGATCTGAGACCTCCGTTCGAACGCGTCGCCAAATTTCCGTCGTCTTCGTGGCGAACGACGGTATCGAAGCTCCGTCTGGGGCAACGGCTACTCCGATTCTCGTGCAATGTCGTCATGCCGATGGCGAACGGTGATATCTTCGTTTCGTTTGATCGCGAGATCGGCGTGATTCGCGATGGCAGCGTCATGCGGTTGGCGGGTTTGAAGCGCCCGTGCCGAATTCTACGGTCAGGTGCCACAGCCGATCGCGACGGCCGGATCTACTTCGGGGAATATTTTGGAAATCCTGAGAAGGAAGCGGTTCATATTTACCGATACACACCTGGAGATGATCGTATAGAGATCGTCCATACGTTCGCTCCGGGTGAGGCTCGGCACGTTCACGGGGTCTATCGCGATGAATTCAATGAGTCCCTGGTCTGTCTTACCGGCGACGCCGATAGCGAATGTCGAATGTTAAAAACGCGAGACGGCTTCGCCACTATCGAAACGATCGGATCGGGCGATGAGAGCTGGCGAGCCGTCAGCGCGTTGTTTACCGACGATTCGATCTACTACGGCACCGACGCCGAATATAGAACCAACGCAATTCACCGATACGATCGAGCATCAGGTGAGCGCCGACGACTCGGGGAGGTTTCGGGCACCGTATTCTACTCTCATCTTTTCGATGGCGGCAAATTCTTTGCAACGACGGCCGAAAATGCTCCAAGTCAGATGGAAAATGTTGCTGCCATCTGGTTTCTAGCCGAAGACGATTCGCCCGTGTTGGTCTCGAGTTTCCCAAAAGACCGGCATCACACCAGCCTTTTCGGTTTCGGGACGATCTTTTTCCCCCACACGCGGAGCCCGCTAACCCGTTTATTTGTTGGTGTTTATGCTACTCGCGGTGATTCCGCCACGCTTGAGATCGTCCGGATTGGGAGGGAATAAGCGCTTGCTTAAGCTGATTTACTCAGAATCTACAGTGTTGAAACATTTTTATTGATGTATTACATGAAATAACACTTGACATTGTGGGCGCGAGACCTTACGATAGCCACATACAGGACAACTGAAGAAACGCTCGGAAGGTCTGAGAGATCAGACCTCCGGGTTTTTCATTTGCCTAGGCAATCGGATTGCCTGATTCTACCTTATGTGACATAGTTCACACGTTCCCCGCATTTTAATACTTCGAGCAAAAGGGTTGAGTCGCTAGTTTCTGAAAAGGAGATGGTAATGAAAACTATTTATTTGCTCTGTCTGTTGGCGGTTTCCGTCCTTTTTGCCGCATCGTGTGGTGCGCCCACCTCGAATGCTCCAGCTAACTTAAATGCCGGTTCAAACTCGAACTCCAACGCAAACGCGGCTAAACCGGTCGCCGCCGCCCCAACCAAGGACGCCTTGATGGCAATGGAAAAAGCCGCTTGGGAAGCGTGGAAAGGTCGCGATGCCAAGTGGACCGAAGAAAACGCGTCGGACAAGTATGTCGGGTTCGGCTCGGGTGTCCGAATGGATAAGGCTGCTTCTGTAAAGTCATACACAGACCAGAAGTGTGAGATCAAGAGTTACACACTGACGGAAGATCAGATGCAGATGGTCGGGCCGGACGTTGCGATACTGACATTCCGCGGTGCTCAGGATTACACCTGTGACGGCAAGAAAGGAGCCGCCGATGTCCGTGCGGCATCGATGTATGCTCGCGAAGGCGACAAGTGGAAAGCGGTATTTTATGGTGAGACGCCGGTCGTCGATCCAAAGGCTCCACCGAAACCTCCTGCGAAGAAGGACGAGGCTAAGCCTGACGAATCAAAACCGGATGCTGCTACCGAAGCTCTCTTAGCGGTTGAAAAGAAGAGTTGGGAAGCTTGGAAAAACAAAGACGTCAAGGCTACTGAAGAGGTGCTTGCTAAAGACTTCGCGTTCCTATCAGGTCAGGGCCACATGGATCGAGCCGCTACCGTAAAGGCCTGGACCACCGATAACAAATGTGAGGTCAAGAGCTATTGGCTTGGTGACGCAAAATCGGTTTCGCTCACGCCGACCGTCTCGCTGATGACCTTTAAGGGTGGTGGTGACGGAACTTGTGAGGGGGCGCCGATAATGACCGAATGGTACGGCGTGGTATATACGAAAGAGGGAGATACATGGCTTCTGTCGTTTGGGGTGGGAATCCCTCAGCAATAGAAATCAGTTCGATCATCTCGTACGGCCGGGTCCTTCGGGGCCCGGTCGTTTTGTTTTAGGGCTTGAAGGTGCTCACTTCGATCGTTGTACCGTTGGTCGAGAACGCGACAGTTCCTTTCTCGCCGGTTGTTTTTACGGTCACGCCGGCAGACTTCCACCTTTCGACAATCTCCGGATGCGGATGCCCGTACAGCGAACGCCTGCCGACTGGAATAACGGCGATCTTAGCGCCGACCGCATCGATGAACTCCTGCGTTGATGAAGTCCGGCTGCCGTGATGCGGGACCTTTACGACCGTCGCATTTAGCGGTGTCGTCGCGACTATTTGAGACTCGGCTTCTTTTTCGATATCGCCGGTAAAAAGAAACGCTGATTCGCCGAATACGAAACGCATCACCAGCGAGGAGTTATTGTCGGAGCCCACCGGCTGCGAGGGGCGGGGCGGCCAAAGAACGTCAACACGAACGCCGCTGATCTCGAATGATTCACCGAGGCCGATCTGCCGGATCGGAATGTTGGAGCGTGCGGCGAGTCCGAGGAGTTCCGCAATTTCCGAGTCCGCCGTCGGAACCGCTCCGATAAAGATCTCGCCGACTGAAAAATTTCGCACGACATCGACAAGCCCTTGCGAATGGTCGGAGTCCGCATGAGAGACGACGAGCCGATCGATGCGCGAATATCCTTTCTCCCACAGAAACTCAGACACGACCATCTCGCCGATTCGCGGAGCATCGGGCTCGAACGTTTCTTTGTCGTCGTCACTAGACGAATAATCTACGCGGCCGCCTCCGTCGATCAACATGGTTTCGCCATTCGGGAAAGTGATCAATGCGGAATCGCCTTGACCGACGTCGAGAAAAGCTACTTTTAGCCTTCCATCTGGCAGCGGAGCGCTATAAGGATGGAAGGTGATCAGACTGGCGAGAATCAATGAGGCCAGTCCGATGCATGCAGCGGAGATCGCCGTTGAACGACTAGGCCTTCGAAGTGCGAACGGATCCCAACGATACAGAATTGCCGCAAAAGCCGCGACGGGCAAAAAGTAGATGAGATAGACTGCCTGGCCCGAATCGGGATAGATCGGGACGCGAAAGCTCGCCCAACCTAGATCAGAAAATAAACGCGGCACCTCGATCAAAAGCCAATTGAGACCGTTAGTCAGCATTGCGAACGGTATCGCGAGCGATGCACTGAACTGACCGAATAGTACGGCAAGAAGCGCAGCGAAGCTCTCGGCGGCGATCACAACGCCGACCCAGAGATTCAGCAAGACCGAGATCGGCGAAACACGGTGGAAGTAGTAGACGAGCAGCGGCAGCATCCATAGTTGGACGATCAGTGAGACGAGGACACCTTCGAACAGATACGCGATCAAACCGCGGGTGCCATCTGAAAGAGACGTAAGCGGACGCTTAAATATTCGTGCACGCCAGGTCTGTCGTCCTTTTTCGATGTCCCACGCATGAGGACACCAATAGAGCGTTTCGCAATATCTTCGTAGCCACTTTGAAACGTTCGGAGGAAATGGCAAACTCGCGGTCGGCATCCATGACCCGATCGAACGTAGTTTTTTGATGAGCGGAAAAGCCATTCCAACGATTGCACCGACGCTGACGACGGTGAGTTGAAATGACGGCGTGAAAAGATCCGCCGACCGCCACGCGAGCAGGATCAGGCAGCAAAGTCCGAGCGTGTTCAGCAGCGTTCCCTGCCGGTATAACGCCCTCCCGAGAAGCAGCACCGTGAACATTATCGAGGCTCGCACAACTGGAACTTCCGCCCCTACTGCAAGCGTGTATAGCCACAGCGTTCCGCAAACGATGACGAACTGTGTAAAGCGATTGTGTGTAAAAAGGCTGACTAGCCAGAAGATGAGTCCGCCGATGAAGGTTATGTGAAGGCCCGAGATGACGAGGACGTGGAACGTGCCGCCGTCGCGAAAAACCTCTGCCGTGTGTTTGTCGAGGTAATGCTTGTCGCCGAGCAGCGATGCGATCATCACGCCTGCGGCCTGCGGCGAGAGTCGTTCGCGAAATTCTTCGATAAGACGTGCCCGCTGCTCATAGACGAGATCGAACGGAGACGGCCAAGTTGGGCGTTCGACAACCTCGATCAGCAACGGACTCTTCACCGTACAGGTCGCGTCGATTCCCTGCTGGTCAAGCAACTGCCGCCGCGGCATCACGCCGGGATTCAAGAACTGGTCTTCGCGGAGTAGCTCGCACGCCGTCCGGATAATCGTGCCGGAGCGAAGATCGAGTGACGTGAGATCGGATTGCTGCTCGGGGCCGTCGAGCGGGACGAACAGTCGGACGTTGCCGGAATCGGACGTGGTAATTTTTCTCGAGGTTAGTTGACCGGCCGCAACGCGAATAAATGCTCCGTCGTAGGCCGGCTCCGGAAGGCCGATCAGACTTCCTTCGAGCTCGACCGGTGTCCCTGACGCGATCAGGCCTTCGTCGTATATCCGCTTGATGCGGTCTTCGGCAACGTTTGAGATCTGAAATTGATGAATTAATGCCCCAGCGAACAGCACAGTGAAGAGGGCGAGATATTTACCCGCCTGACTTCCACGGACCGCGAATGCGATGGCGCCGAGAACGACCGTCGAACCGAGCCACATCCGCCAATCCGCTCCGCTGACCTGGGCCAACACGACCCCGAAACCGAACGCGATCGCCGCCCACAGAAGCGGGTACATTGAGAACTTTGCGCGTGTCTCGGAAAGGGAGAACTCCGGCGTCATTCAACCCTCACCAGCGGTCGAATTTTGCGGAAGCGTTTGTCGGAAATTCCCTGGATCAGCATCAGGTGCTCGACGCGTCGAAACGGGCCATGTGTCTCGCGATGCTCGATGATCCTTTCAGCAACTTTTTCACCCACATGCGGGATTCGTTGAAGTTCGTCGAGCGTGGCGGTATTGATGTTTATCGCAGATTCGTAGGTAACGGAGTTCGCTCGAGTTCGTTGTGAATCGCTTGGAAGTCGATGAGCGCACGCCGAAGCCAGTAAGGATACGATCAGGATGGTCGTCGATGACTTGAGACTCATTCGGCGAAACTGACGGAGAACGCGCTCAAAACGCACCAAGTTGCGGTATTTTCGAACTAGGCGAAGACCAGTCGGCCCTTGGGCTCCGGGATCGGGCGATCGAGAAGACGGGCGGTTTCTAACCACTCGCTAATAATAACTTCGGCGTTGGCAAGCGCTTCCTGATAGGTTGACCCGTCAGCCATACAGCCCGCAAGCTCTGGGACTTCCGCAACGTATGCGGAGTCCTCGTCGCTCCAGTAGATGATTATTTCGTAGCGGCTACCGTTCATAGTTCCATCCGATATTTCAAGATTATATTACGAACTTGCTTAACCTGATAGGCCTTCGCCGTGTTTCCCTTCGGCTGAATATTAATTATCTCCTCGACACCAGGCCGCGTAAAAATGTGGTGACTGCCCTTGATGCGTTCTGTGAAATGCAGCTCGGTGAGCAAGCGCCGAAGATCATTGAAATCAATATTTGCGTCGGAGGCTCGGAGAAGGACGCGCTCTCGTAAGTGTTCGGGATTCGCCATTAGCCCGCAGCGCCCTCCTGAACGTCCGCGAGATCTTCGTACGCCTTGGACAACACCGGGCGGGCTCGCGTGGAGCCGTCCATGTCGCCGATGTAGCCTTCTTTGACCATGGCGTCGAGGATGGCGGCGGCTCGGCCGTAA
>JBDSLC010000153.1:0-1908 GCA_039916585.1 Pyrinomonadaceae bacterium
GTCTGGGTCGCGCCCTTCATAGCCGCTCGCTCCGAAAAGCGTCTTTCGCTTGCTCCAACCGCCGCAGCCCGCCCTTCGACCGCCTAACTCGGCGACGAAGTACGTCCCATCGTCTATAAGTTGATGATCAACCCCGAATACGGTCCGAATCGACTCCTCTATCTGCTGCGCGCTATAAAATCCTTTTGCAAGCTCTCGAACCGATGAGGCGATCAGTTCTGCCAATTCCTCGACCTCATCGGTCCGCGCCTTTCTGATGAGAACACTCATACGAACTTAGACGCATAACCAGTAAGAAGGCGGCCCCAAGACCGCCGCCCCATCAATCCGAACCTCTAGGCGTCCTTCATATTGATCACGAATCTATATCTCACGTCCGACCTCACGGTACGTTCGTACGCCTCTTCGATGTAGCCAGGGCCGACTATTTCGACATCGGAAGTGATACCGTGTTCCGCGCAGAAATCTAGCATCTCTTGTGTTTCCGCAATGCCGCCGATCATTGAACCGGCGATAGCCTTGTTGCCGGCGATCAGCGAAAAAGCGTGCAGCGGAACCGGAGCAGGCGGTACGCCAACCACTGCCATTACGCCATTTAAGCCGAGAAGTGAAAGATAAACTCCGTAGTCATGTTGTGCTGAGACGGTATTCAAAATTATGTCGAAGCTGCCGGTCGCTGCCTTTACTGCTTCGTCATCTCGAATGTTGATGAACTTGTGTGCTCCGAGCTTTTGGGCATCCACTTCTTTGGATGGCGAGGTGCTTAGAACCGTAACCTCCGCACCCATGGCCGCAGCTATTTTGACGCCCATGTGTCCGAGCCCGCCTAGTCCCGCGACCGCAACCTTTTTGCCCGGTCCTGCTCCCCAACGCTTGAGCGGCGAGTAGGACGTGATTCCCGCACACATCAGCGGAGCGACTCCCGGCAGATCGTCTTCTACAAAATCAACCTTCAGAGCGTAGTTTTGATCGACTACGTAATGCGTCGAATAGCCGCCGTAGGTGGGCGTCGAGCGGTCCATCTCGGTGCCGTTGTAAGTCATCGCGGGACCCTTAGTACAGAACTGCTCAATGCCGGCGGTACATCCGCCGCACTCTCCGCACGAATCCATAAAGCATCCGATGCCGGCAAAATCGCCCTCCGCGAATTTGGTCACATCCGAGCCGACCTTGGTCACGAGCCCGACTATCTCGTGGCCCGGCACCATCGGATAGATCGATGGGATGCCCGGCTCCCATTCGGCACGCACTTGATGGATGTCCGAATGGCATATTCCCGAATAGAGAATGTCGATAAGAATGTCATTTGGGCCGACCTCGCGGCGAGCGAATTCGAACGGCCTAAACTTGGCGTCTTTACTTTCGACCGCATATCCGCGGGTCGCGATTCCTTGTGTTGCTGCTGCTGTCATTTAATGCTCCTGCTTGTCTAAAAAGTTGCGATCACCTTTAGTTCGATCGCGATAGGCGTGGGAAGGGAATTGACCTCAACCGTTGTTCGGCACGGTCGATTATCTGCAAAATACTGGGCGTAGATCTTGTTGTAGGTGGCGAAATCGTCCTTCATGTTCGTCAGGAAAACCGTAACATCGACAACCTTGTCCCACGAAGAACCAGCGTCTTCGAGAATGTAGAGGACGTTCTGAAACACCGACCGACACTGGATTTCGATATTGTAAGAGACGATCTCGCCAGCATCGTCAAGCTCGACACCGGGGATAACTTTAGTACCTCGCTCTCGCGGTCCTACGCCCGATAAAAACAATAGGTCGCCGACCCGCCTCGCGTGAGGGTAAAGGCCGACAGGCTCCGGCGCCCGTGATGATTCGATAGTGACGTCCATTTATTACATCTGATTCTAGGCAATCTTCGAATAAAATGTCACTGTCGAGGTATATATCAGTATGC
>JBDSLC010000154.1:0-7643 GCA_039916585.1 Pyrinomonadaceae bacterium
CGGCGGATGGCGGAGGAGCAGGGGATGATCGATCCGTTTTTGCCGGAGCTTGTGCGCGAGGTGAACGGCCATCGCATCATCTCGGCGGGGGCGTCGAGCTATGGTTACGATATGCGGCTGGCGGACGACGGGTTTCGGATATTCTCGTCGGTGCACGGGAAGGAGATCGACCCGAAGAAGTTTGACGAGCAGTATTCGCTGATCGAGCCGGAAATGCAGACGGCAGAGGACGGTTCACAATATTACATTTTGCCCGGCCATCATTACGGGCTCGGCGTGACGGTCGAGACGTTTAGGATGCCTCGGAACGTGACCGGTGTCGCGCTTGGGAAATCGACGTATGCACGGGCGGGATTGCTCGTGAATACGACTCCGCTCGAGGCGGGTTGGACGGGCAGGCTGGTCGTCGAGATCGCAAACCTCGCGAACCTTCCGCTTCGCGTTTACGTAAACGAAGGCATTGGTCAGATCCTGTTCTTCGAGTCCGACGAGGACTGCGCGGTTTCATATTCGGACCGCGGCGGGAAGTATCAGGGGCAGACCGGCCTGACCTTTGCGAAGGTTTGACAGATTTATCACGGTATCACTTATTACTTCCCCCTTACTTCGGAATAAGTGAAAAGTTATGAGTGAAAAATGATAATTCGCTCCAGATCCGCATCGATCATTTCATATGTATAAGAGATCAGTAAGTTTCCTTCTATTATTTGTCGTCACGTTCTCCTCGATCGCTATCGGCCGTGACCGGATCGATGATCGAGTTCTCTCTCAGATCAAGGCTGAGGGGTTTGAGCGGTCGAAGGCGATGGAGACTGTCGGGTATTTAACCGACGTATTCGGGCATCGGCTGACTAATTCTGAAAACTTGAAGAAGGCAAAGGCGTGGATGGCCGCGAAGATGACTGAGTTCGGACTGGAGAATGTACAGATCGAACCGTGGGGATCGTGGGGACAGGGATGGAATCTGGAGCGATTCTCGGTGGAGATGACGGCTCCCACCTATGAACGTTTGAACGCGCATCCGCTGGCCTGGACGCCTTCAACAAACGGTGTCGTTAGCGGTGAGCCGACGGTCGTTGCGATCCGTTCAAAGGATGATTTCGAGAAATATAAGGGAAAGCTGAAGGGTGCGATCGTGATGAACGGTCGCGTGAACTTCCCAACTCAGGAGCAGCGGAAAGGAGATCCGGTAAAGCGGCTGACGGACGAGGAACTAAAGAAGAAAGGAGCCGCGATCGACGCGACCAAAGACCCGGATGAGGGCGGCGGCACGACGACTTATCTCGACGAGGAGAAGGATTGGATCGAAGGCCTGAAGCGCGGCAAAGAAGTTACGCAGTTCTTCAAGAGCGAAGGCGTCGCGGCATTGATCCAGTCTAGCAGCAAGCCGAACGGCGTTCTTGCGGTGCAGGGTTCATATTTTCCCGATCCGGCGATCAATCCGCCGACGTTCGTGATAGCTCGCGAACAATACGCGCGGATCATGCGGCTGGTCGACCGAAAGATTCTGGTGAAGCTTGAGTTGAGTTTGCAGACGCGGAGCGATCCGGATGGTACGGGATCGAACGTGATCGGCGAAATTCCGGGCAGCGATCCGAAGTTGAAGGACGAGGTCGTAATGCTCGGCGGACACTTCGATTCGTGGCATTCGGGTACGGGTGCAGCGGATAATGCGGCGAGCTGCGTGGCTTTGGTCGAGGCGTTGCGAATATTGAAGGCAGTTGGACTGAAGCCGCGACGGACGATTCGAGTTGCGTTGTGGGACGGTGAGGAGCAGGACTACTACGGCTCGATCGGATATGTGACGAAGCATTTCGGCGATCCTTTCACGATCAAGCTGAAGCCTGATCACGCGAAGCTCTCTGCATACTACAACCTCGACAACGGCGTCGGCCGCATACGCGGAGTTTACCTGCAGGGCAACGAAGCTACGCGGCGGCTGTTCGAAGAATTTCTCGGGCCGTTCGCTTATCTGGGTGCGAATACGATCACCACTCTCAACACCGGCGGGACCGATCATATGTCGTTTGACGCGGTCGGACTTCCGGGCTTTGAGTTCATTCAGGACCCGCTCGATTACGAGACCCGCATCCACCATTCGAACATGGACGTGTTCGAATCGGTCAGCGAAGAAGATATGAAGATCAACTCTGTGATCATGGCGGCCGTCGCCTATCAAACGGCCATGATGAACGAGAAGATGCCGCGAAAGGCTCTACCGAAGCCGGCGGAGGGCGATTGGTATCTGCCGGCCAACCGGCCGTAGCATTTGATCAACTCTTTGCGACCTTTGCGTCTTTGCGTGACAGAAAGAACTTTCACGCAAAGACGCAGAGCACGCAAAGAGAGGTCTGTAAAACATTTATGTTTCATGGTATCTTCACGCTTTTTTTTCTTGCCTGCCTAGTTGGGCCTATTTTCGCTCAAGACGCTCGGCCGCGGGCGAGGGATCTGGGGATCAAGATCGGGGTGTTGCCGACCGGGGCCAGTAACGCGATAACGGATGTTGCAGGTGTGACGGTCGGACAGACGACGATCATTCGCGGTGAGAATGTTCGAACGGGTGTGACGGCGATAGTGCCGCATTCGGGCAATCTGTTTCGGGAGAAGGTTCCGGGAGCGGTTTTTGTGGGCAACGGATTCGGGAAACTGGCAGGCTCGACACAGGTGAACGAGCTTGGCGAGATCGAGACGCCCATCTTGTTGACGTCGACGCTGTCGGTGCCGAAGACGGCGGATTTTCTGCTGGACTACATGCTAGCCTTGCCGGGCAATGAGGACGTGCGGTCGATCAATCCGCTGGTTGCCGAAACCAACGATGGCGGACTGAATGACATTCGCGGACGGCACGTCACTAAGGACGATGTGTTCGCTGCCATTCGAGGTGCTGCGTCCGGCCCTGTGGCCGAAGGGTCGGTCGGGGCGGGAACCGGAACGGTCGCGTTCGGTTGGAAAGGCGGCATTGGAACCGCTTCTCGCAAGCTGCCCGCTTCGCTCGGCAGCTATACGCTCGGCGTGCTGGTTCAGTCGAACTTTGGCGGTGTGCTGACGATCGATGGCGTGCCGGTCGGGGAAGAGTTGGGGCAGTATTACTTGAAGAATGCTGTGGCAGGCGGGACGCCTGCGGTCCAGTCAGCTGATGGTTCGATAATTATTGTGATCGCGACGGATGCCCCGGTGGATCATCGGCAGTTGAAGCGGTTGGCGTCGCGGTCGATGGTTGGATTGGGGCGGACTGGTTCGTCAATGTCGAATGGCAGCGGCGATTACGCGATCGCGTTTTCGACGACGAACCGGATCAATGCTTCGCAGACTGTTCGAGATATCAAGGTTCTAGGAAACGATGCGATGTCGCCGCTGTTTCAGGCGGTGATCGAAGCGACCGAAGAAGCGATCATCAATTCCCTGCTCAAAGCGACGACGGTCACTGGCAACGGCCGCACGATCGAGGCGATCCCCATCGACAAGGTTAAGGAGATCTTGGCGAAGTACGGACGAAGGCAGTAGTCAGAAGTCGGTAGTCGGAATGAGGGCGTGACGGTCGAGATGATCGTTCCGCCCTTATAACGTGCCGGCTTGCGGACACGGTCGTCTGCGTTCCCTCTAAACCGTGCCGTCGTCGTAGCCGGAGTCGTACGACGTCGTATCAACGGTGCCTGTATCTATTCCCGTATCAACCGCCCCCATGTCGTATCCGCCTGCGTCGTAGCTTCCGCCGGCAGCGACCGCGGATGAGGTATCGACGTCGTATGCAGTGGACGCGGGATCGGCGGTTGCCGCGTAGGTGTCTGCGGTGCCCTGGGAATCGGCGGCGTGGGCGGCGCTTGCGTCCGCGGCGTCGGTCATTCCAGCTTCGGCGTACCACTCGGCGTTGCCGGCGTAGTAGTCGGCGTTCTTCTCCTCGTAAACCGCGTTGCCGAGATTGTAAGTGTCCTGATCGGACTGCCCGGTGTGGTCTGATCCGCCGGCTTGATAGTCGGCATCACCAGTCGCGTAGGCGGCGTTCTGAGCGTCTTCTTTGGCGGCTTCGTAATCACCCGCGGCGATATTCTCGGCCTGCTGCTCGCGATATTCGGCAGCCGTTTCCTGCTTGTACGCGGCGTTCTCGAGATCGGTCGAATCGGACGTTCCGAGCATGCTCGAATCGCCGGCGGCGTAGGCAGCGTCTTCCGCAGCTTCGCGGGCATCGGCGGCCGCGGCGTAATCACCTTCGGCCACATACGCGTCCGCTTGTTCCTGAGCGGCCCGAGCGGTTTCGGCATCCGCGGACTGCTGGGCTATCGCGGGATCAGGTTCGGCGGCAGTTGGATCGCTGCTCTCGGTTGTCGAGTAACCTGCATCAGCGACACCGTAAGCACCTGCGTCAGAAGTGTCCGCTGGAACTTCCAAATCTTCGAACCCTTCACTGCCTAGATTGAATTCTACGGAGTTCGTCGAGATCTCCTCCTCGCTCGGCAAGCCGCTGTCAGCCTCGAGCGTGTATTCACCTTCCTCCGCTTCGACGGCTTCCACATCGACTTCTTCAAACTCTCCGTCGCCGTCCGGATCGGCCATGATGGTCTCAAATTCGCCGTCACCGTCCTCATCCACGGCCGTTACGTCGAGCTTTCCGTCTCCGTCTGTATCGGCGGAGATCATATCGATCTCACCATCGCCGTCCGTGTCGCCGCCAACAGTATCGAGCTGGCCATCTCCGTCGGAATCGACGGCGACCATATCGATCACGCCGTCACCGTCGCTATCAGATGCAGCCGCATCGGATTTCCCGTCCGCGTCGGTATCCAACGAAAACGTATCGACCTCGCCGTCTTTGTCCATGTCGGACGCGGCGGTTACCACGATACCGTCGAGCGATTCGTCGCCGGATTCGGTCGTGATCTCATACGTGGCTTCGACGCCCTCATCATCGGTTTCGGTAAACGTTACGGGTTCAGTCGGCATAGTCTTGGTTCTCCTGTTTCATTTTGGGGGCCGCGGGCGCCTTATCAGCATTTTTTCGAATGACGGTAACTTTTCCGCATTTTGCGTCGGGGCATTTTACCGAGAGTTTCGGTTTGCCTTGGAGCGCGGACATCGGGATCTTCATCGGCGCTCCGCAGGTCGAGCATTTGATCCTTAGCTCTTTCGACGCAGCTTTCGCGGGCGGTTTCGGCGGAGCGGCTTGGGCCAACGTCGCCTTGATCCGGTTGAAGTAGTACTGAAATTCCTGGCTCTGGGCGTACTGGCTAAGCAATTTCAGACGAGGGCCAATGTACGGCGTCGAGCTTGTCGTCAGCTCAGAGAGTCGAAGCATATCGCCATCGTCCTCATTCTGCTGTTCGAGCCACGCATCGATATTCATCTGCTTGAAGATGAATGACGATTTCAGGGACCACGAAAGCAACGCCCGCCGGGCGACCTCTTCGCTTCCGACGGCGAGTAAGCCTGCACGATCCGCCGTGATCTCGGCTTGGCGTGCCCACGCGAGCAGCGGCATTTCAAGAGCTCCGCCGATCATCGCCGACGGACTGAGGATGTTGGCGAGAATCCCGCCCGACATGAATCCTTTTGCCGGGCCTTGTTCGCCGAGGAAGAATCGGATCACGGTCTTCCAAAGTGCATGGCCAGCCTTCGCATGTCCCATCTCGCGGGCGAGAAGATACAGCATGTCGACGCCCTGAAAGTTTCCGGCGACTGCTGACCCGACTACGATAAAGGCGTTGTTGTCACTGCCGAACGTCAGACAATCCCACGCTCGGTCGCCAGAAAGATATACGTCCGGCATATGTGACATTCCGAGTATTCGTGCCGCCCTGACAGCCTGAGCGAAGACATGCGGCATCTGCTTATCGCCGAGCAGAACGCCATTGAACGCAACCTCGATCCAGCGGCGCCCAACCTTTTCGGAGACTGCCTTGGCTGCGGCGTTCAGAGGCTTTATCGCTCGGAGAGCCGCCATGGCCTTAGCATCCGCTGCCCAAGCGAAGGCGGCATTGTCGATAGCGTAGCCCGGAACAAGCGGACGCAGCCATCGGCATTCCTTGCACATCACGGCTTTGTCGGGAAGCCCTTGCCCGTTACCGCCGCATGTGCGGCAACTAGGTTGCGGCTGAAACTGCGGCGGATATTGATACTGCTGTTGGCCGTAGTTCGGCGGCGGGGGCGGCTGTTGCTGTTGATACTGTTGCTGCTGATGCTGCTGTTGTTGTTGTTGTTGTTGTTGTTGCTGATAGACGCCATTCGCCGGTGGAATCTGTGGCTGTTGCTGCGGCAAAGGCGGCGGTTGCACCTGCTGCTGCGGGTGTTGCTGCGCCTGTACGGTCTGCTGAGCGGCGGGTGGAGCTACAGCGATCGCTACGCCGCAATAGATGCAGAACTTCGTAACCGCTACCGGTTGGCGGTGGCCGTTCGGACAGACCGGAAAATTTTGAGGTTCGGCTGACATTAGTAATCGTATGGACTCGACACGGCTGAGAGCATTCCGAGCATTACCCAAAGAACGTAGCCGATGATGTGAAGCACCGTCGAAGCGATCCCGCCCCAGAGGCCGACCATGGCCATCCATTTGTTGTCAGCGAGCGAGCGGCCGTTCTTGATCGAATCAAGCTCCATCCAACCCAGGATCGCTGCAGGAATACCGGCGAACGGGCCGCAGCAGATCAGCGCGACGATCGCAAGGATGAGCGAGATCAGCCCTTTCTGGCTTGCGGCCGAAGCTCCTGTCGGCCCGCCGAACTGCGTCGACGGTGCGATCGGCGATGCACAGTTGAGGCAGAACGCGGCTTCGGCCGGGTTCTGCTGGTGACATTTCGGGCAAGGTTTCGTCATATCCGATAATTCGAACAAACACGGGCCGTTTCCGAGTTACGGCTAACTCTGAATGCGGGAAGTCGGGGTGAAACGCGACAAATTAAGGGATGCCCGTTAATATAACCGATGTGCGGACGGTTGCAAAGCAATATTGTGCTTCGGCCCATTAATTTTTATTCCTTTCTTTCTGGAATGACAAACATCGAAAACTACATCGGCGGGGAACTTGTTGCACCGCTGTCGGGACAATATCTGGACAACTTCGAACCTGCGACCGGCGAGGTTTATTGGCAGATACCGGATTCTGACGAGAGCGACGTCGAGCTGGCCGTTGAAGCAGCGAAAGCCGCGTTTCCAGCGTGGTCGATAACGCCCGCTGAGGAGCGGTTTGCGATATTGATGCGGCTGGTCGCCTTGATCGAGCGTGATCTGGACGCGTTGGCACTTGCTGAATCAACGGATAACGGAAAGCCGGTATCGCTCGCAAGATCGCTGGATATTCCGAGAGCTGCGTCTAACTTTCGTTTCTACGCGACGGCGGCGATGCATACGGGGAACGAATCGCACGATACTACAGGAGTCGCGATCAACTACACGCTGCGGCAGCCGTTGGGAGTTGTTGGCTGCATCTCGCCCTGGAATCTGCCGTTGTATCTATTCACCTGGAAGATCGCTCCGGCAATCGCGGCGGGATGTACGGTCGTCGCTAAGCCGAGCGAGGTGACACCGATGACCGCGTATCTGCTGTCGAAGCTTTGCATCGAAGCGGGACTGCCGGTGGGTGTGCTCAATATTGTGCACGGGAGCGGTCCGAAGGTCGGCTCCGCGATCGTCGCTCATCCTGAGGTTAAAGC
>JBDSLC010000155.1:0-27036 GCA_039916585.1 Pyrinomonadaceae bacterium
AAGGCGTCGGTGCTCTGAGCGTTGGTAAATACCGGGAGAAGAACGAGTACAGCAAGTAAAATAAATGATCGCATTTCCTATCTCCAATTTGGCAAGTGTGCCTGATGTAACGATAGGAAAGACGGCAGTCTGCGGTCTTTCAGGTCATTGCTAAAAATGTTGTCTGATTGCTGTTTTGTGCAGAGGCCTGCGCGTTGGCAATGGCGTAACTATCGCTTTGAGTGTTACGCCCTTGCTAACGTGCGGGCTTCTGCAATGCTAGGCAAGCTTCAGATCCCGCCAGAGCTTTGGGGTGAAGTTGGTATATTTGCGGAACCACGATGTGAAGTGGCTCTGATTCTTAAAGCCAGAGCGAAGCGAGACCTCGACGATCGGCAGTTCTGGCCGGGCGAGTAGGAGCTTTGCACGTTTAAGCCGTTGCTGCATTACATACTGCTGAGGCGTCCTGCCCGTTGATTTTCGAAACTCCCGCGAAAAGTGGAATGCACTCAACTCAGCGACCGCGGCGAGATCAGTGAGCGAAATGTCGTTTTCAAGATTAGCGTCGATGAATTCGACAACGCGATTAAGCCGATAGCCGGCGAGGCCGCCCGAAAACGCGGCGGGTGCAGGAGGCGTCTGCGTATAGTTCGAGAGCAGATGCAGCGTAAGCGTTTGAATTAGTGAGTCCGCGAAAAGGCTTCCGAGTTGGTCTGAATGATCCGCAGTCTCAAGTAGCGCAAGGCCCAGGTTCTGGATCAGCGGATCCTGCTTTGTATGAACTTCGGCGAACTCGACGTTCGACGAGAATCCGTTCTCAGCAGCGGTCTTCGAAACGAAGCTCGCGTTAAGGAACATTCCCATGTGATCGAGACTCGCGTTCCACTCCGCAGAGATCGACTGCCCGGCCGGCGTGACGCATACGTTCGGCCCTCGGTTAGCTGTCACTACACGCGTTCCGACAGAACTGCATTTGTCGGTCTTCAACGCGCCGTTTAGCACAACACTGATCTCGTGAAAATCGTTGACGTGTTCGAGCATCCGTCCCGGTCGTACGTGGGCCCGATGAATGCGGAGAGAACCCGGCCATTCAGCCGCCTGGCGGGAGAAATAGGGGTCAGCCGTGTTCGATTTCCATTCGATCTGCATATTCGCAATTTCTAACCGCTGCGACCGTAAATTGCAAGAGGTATTTTTGTTACGATCCGTAAACCTCACCAGCTGCTGACTTTAGCGATGCGATCATTTCTCGATACGGCCCCGGCCCGTAACTGATTCGAGCGACTCCCAACTTTGCTAGTTCGACATTCGAAGGAGCGTCCGGCAGCACCATAATGTTCACAGGCAGCGGCGAGCGTTCACAGAGTTCGCGGATCATTTCCGGATCGCGAAGGCCGGGAGCGAAGAGTCCGCTGGCTCCGGCCTTGGCATAGGCCTTGGCGCGTTCGACTACTTCTTCAAGCTGCCCGCAGGTATGAATCGCCGGATAGGTCTTTAAGAAGATGTCGGTCCTGGCATTAATGAACAATGGAACATCGTTGTCATTCGCAACGTCACGGATCGCCGCAATTCGGTGCGATTGCTCCTCGACACAATATATTCCATCGCCGCCAACGATCTGATCTTCAAAGTTAATTCCGGCCGCTCCGGTTTCGACGACTCGCTGAATATTTCGCCTCAACCCATCGCTGTCGCGCGCGTAGCCACCTTCGAAATCGAGCGTCACAGGCACATCGACCGCGCTTACAATGCGTGTAATATTCGCGAGGGCAAAATCGAGCGGAAGCGACTCACCGTCTTCGAATCCGTTCGCGGCCGCTACCGAATGGCTCCCTGTCGCGATCGCCTTTGCTCCCGCATCCGCCACGACCTTAGCGCTGCCCGCGTCCCAGATGTTGAACAGGATCACCGGCTCGCCCTTGATATGAAGTGCCGCGAGATCATGAGCTTTCTGTTGATGGCTTTTCATACTGATAAACGTTGAAATCTCTATGCGTTCTTTGCGGCTTTGCGAGAGAAAAAGAAGTTCCGCGCAAAGACGCTAAGAACGCAAAGAGAGGTCCTCTGACTATGCCGTGGGCTGCGATGGCGGCTTCGGGTTTCGCGATATCGCTCACGATCATCGGACTATCATAGAGCGTTCGAAATTAAAGTAGTTCGGCGTCGACCATCCTCGTGTGTGCTAGATGATATAAGAATCTCGGCTAGATGCGGAAGTGAAGGTTGCCAACTCTGTAGCCGAATACAGCGGTTGCAAGGGCTCGGGCGACAAGGCTATAGTCTGTAATTGGCTATGAAGTTGGTTCGAGTAAAGCACGTTCTTGTCACCGTCACGGCGATCTTTTCGCTTTTCGTGTCGGCGGTGTCGGCGTGTGCTTGCTCGCACCATGAATCGGTCAAAGTGGAGACGGAATCGTGCCACAGTTCGTCGCACGAAACTTCCGTCGCCGAGCAGTCGACCGATTCAAACTACATCGAAACCGATTGCAGTTGCCTCGTCCGAACGCCTGTTCCGGCGATCGTCGCAAAGAAAGACGACAAGAGGGCAGCGGTCGAAGAGCAGATCGCGGATGTCATTGAACTTCCGCTGAGGATCGCGCTCGAGTTCGAGATCACGACTGCTCCGGACGTTGCGTTCGAGTTTCCGCATTCCAACTATCAACTCGCCTTACTCGCCTCCCTACCATCCCGCGCGCCTCCACGCCTGTAGATCCTAGGAAAATACCATTCTCGAGGGTGTCTAAGCTTCGAATCTAATCCGTGTTTTTCGGCTTTAGGTCTGTGTGTTCCGTGGTTTGTTCTTACGACATGACCACAGAAGCCTCAGACGGAAAGCACAGGACTGAGCTTCAATCGAACAACCTCGCTGACTTTAATTCTTAAGACCCGAGCCACACGCTAACGGACACGGGGAAAGACTGGATCTACGGAGAGAACTGTGAACAGAACATTGTTACTAATATTTATTGCCCTCGCGGCAGGCGTGTCGACGTTCGCTCATACGCCGTTCACGCTCGTCAGCAGCGAGAAAAAGACAGTAAAAGCGGCCGATATCGCGGCCATTGAAAAAGAGCAGACGCTTGGCACAAAAACGGGAACGCAGCTCGCGTTCACGCAGTCCCAAGTCCGGCTTGTAATTGTCACGGGGCCTGAGGACGATATGCTATCGTATCGAATTCAAGGCATGAGGAATCCCACGCTCGTCGTGCCTGCCGGCGTGACGATGCGCATTTTGTTCGTCAATGTCGATGAGGATATGCGGCACGACGTGCGGTTCGCTCATATGATGCCACCGTTCGAGGCTGCACCGGCGATCGACGAATCTGCAGGAACCACTCGCCTAACGGCCAAGGCCGGAGATGGAACGCTTCAGGCAGAAGAGGTCGTCGTCAGGGCTAATTCGAATGGACAGTACGTCTATTTCTGCTCGGTCCGAACCCATGCTCAAGGCGGGATGTGGGGAAACATCGCCGTAGGAGTTCAACCGGGCGCCGATGTGAAACCGCCTGAGAAGACTGAGCACGTCCACTCCGCGGACGAGGACCACGATCACCCCAAACCGGCCGCGTCCCCGGCGCCTTCGGGTCATGAAGGGCATACGATGCCAAAGGCAACGCCAACGCCCTCCGGTCACGAAGGCCATGTGATGCCAAAGGCGACCCCAATGCCGCCGACGCACGATGGACACGCGATGCCCGCGGCTAGCCCGACTCCGCACGCCCACGGAGCCGATACAAAAACCGCCGATCATTCGGATCATTCGATGGCGATGTCATCGACCGTCGACATCAACGACCCGATGAACCGCGAAGGCTCGGGCACTGCGTGGCTGCCCGATTCGACGCCGATGCATGCTTACTCGAAGATGTACAAAGACGGCGGAATGCTGATGCTGATGGGCACGGCATTCTTGCGGTACACGCAGGTCGGTTCGACTCGAGACATTTCGGCCTCGGGTAAGGGCGGACGATCTCGCGTGGACGCTCCAAATATGTTCATGGCGATGTATTCGCGTCCGCTCACGTCACGCTCGCAGTTAGGCTTGCGAGTGATGGCGAGCCTCGATCCGATCACGCAACGGGGTTACGGCTATCCGCTGCTGTATCAATCGGGCGAATTGTATAAGGGCGAGCCGATACATGACCGTCAGCATCCGCACGACTTTATTTCGGAGCTTGCGGCGAGCTATTCGTACAAGACTACTGAGAGCCAGTCGTTCTTTATCTACGGCGGGATCGCTGGCGAACCCGCACTCGGCCCGCCGATGTTCATGCACCGGCCGTCCTCCTCGAATAATCCGGACGCACCGATCGGTCATCACTGGCAAGACGCTTCGCACATTACCTGGGGCGTGATCACCGGCGGTTATAATTTCGGTAAGTTTAAGGTCGAGGGAAGCGTGTTCAACGGTACCGAGCCGGACGAGAACCGGTGGGCATTCGACACGCTCAGGTTAAATTCGTTCAGTGGAAGATTTTCGTTCAATCCGACCAAGGATCTTTCGTTCCAAATATCGCACGGCTACTTGAAAAAGCCGGAGCGCGGCGAGCCCGACCTCGACCATCTTCACCGCACGACAGCATCGGCGATCTACAACAAGAACTTCAGCGAGACAAAGAATTGGGCGAGCAGTTTTGTGTGGGGCCAGAATCACAAGGAAGGCCACGCTACGAATTCGTTCCTTTTCGAGAGCGACTACACGTTCGGCAAGAACTCGATATTCGGCCGGCTTGAACAGGTGCAGAAAGACGGCCACGAACTGGTTATCCCGCACACCGATCCCATCCACGAAGACACCTTCCTGCTTGGTGCCTATTCGATCGGCTACGTCCGCGACATCGTGCAGAACAAAGGCATCGACGTCGGTCTGGGCGGAATGGCGACCTTCAATTCAAATCCGGCCGCACTCGTCCCATACTACGGTGGAACCAAACACAGCGGATACCAATTCTTCCTCCGCTTCCGCCCATCGAAAATGAAACATTAAAATGCAAAAGCCCGCGCGTTAGCGAGGGCTTAAACATTCAAGTCGATCGTTGGGCCCTCGCTAACGCGCGGGCTTCTGCATTCGAATTGGCAGGTCGGAAAAGCCGGCTGGGCGTCGACCTTACCCCGCCTTTCCGCCCTGGCGGTCAGTTGACCGCAAAGTTGACGTTTACGACGGCGGTGACGTCCTTCTCGATCGACGACGTATCGTTCACTCCGTAGTCCGACACCTCCGTCGATTCGGGGGCGGTGATCTGCATAACGCCCATCTTGGCCGAGCGGATCGAGCCGATATTGCTGCCCGTGCTTTCGGCTATCCGGTCCGCCCGTGCCTTGGCGTCTTTTGCCGCCTCGCCAAGCATCTCGATCTTCAGATCACCAAGCTTCGTATAGTAAAACTGCGGCGCGCTCGATTCGAGTAGGATGCCTTGATTGATGAGCTCGGTCGCCTCTCGCGAGATCTGCGCGATGCGGTCAACGTCGTTGGACGTTACGCCAACGGACTGCTTTAGCGAATAACCCGTGATCTCGTTGGTCGCACGCCCTTCGCTGTCCGTTTTGGTCAGAGCGGTCGTGGAGATCGACGAGACGGTTATCTGGCTCTCCGGAACGCCTTTTTCAACAAGGTACTTCTTGATCCGATCGATGTAGTCAGTCAACAGCTTATAGCCTTCGCGCGGCTCGACAGATTGCGTGGCAACGCCCGCATTCCATACAACAAGGTCCGACTTGATCCGCTTCTTTGCCGAGCCAGTAACCGTGATGGCTTCCTCACTTTTCTTTGAGCCCGTGTATGCCCAGCTCAAGATCAGAGACGACACTATTAGCCCGATCGCAAGGGCAGTTCCGCCATTCAAATATCCGTTAATTTTTTCGATGCTCACGTTTTTGTATCCCTCCTAAGGATGGACTGATACTATGGCATCTCCGGCGTCAAGATAATGTAACCGCACACAGCAGCATACTGTGGGAATCCACAGGATCAACATCCCGCACAATGCAGTTCTGGTTAACCCCTCTTTGCGTCCTTAACGTATTTGCTTGAAACTTATTTTTTCTCACGCAAACACGCAGAGAACGCAAAGAGCTGACCGATCTCGATAAAGATCTCGTAGCCGGCAAGTGGTTGCAATTGGAGAGTCTGAAAGCTACGATTGAGTTCAACCAAGAGGTATAGAATTATGAAATTTCCAGGCGGATTCGACATGCAGTCGATGATGAAACAGGCCCAGCAGATGCAGGAGCAGATGGGCAAAGAGATGAAGCAGACGATCGTCGACGCGTCGGCGGGCGGTGGTGCTGTTTCAGTGAAAATGCGCGGCGATTTTGAGGTCGTCGAACTCACCATCTCGCCCGACCTCGTCAAAGACGGCGACGTCGAAATGATCCAAGACCTTACCGTCGCCGCCCTCAACGAAGCTCACCGCAAGGTCGAAGAATCGCTCAAAGGCAAACTCGGCGGCATGTTGCCTCCAGGACTTATGTAAATGCGGAACGCCGGCACCCTTGCCTGCGACCGACACGCCGGCAGGGATGCCGGCGTTCCACTATGCTTGATTACTCTGAACCAGTTGCCCGGTTGATCGACGAATTCAAACGTCTGCCGGGCGTCGGTCACAAAAGCGCACAGCGGCTTGCGTTCTACATCCTTCGCCGTCCGAAAGCCGAGATCGACGCCTTTGTTGAATCGCTTCGCGAGGTGAAAGAGAAGATCGTCTTCTGCTCGACGTGCAACAACCTCACCGACGTCAATCCGTGCCTCTATTGCTCAAACCCGAAACGTGACCGTTCGATCATCTGCATCGTCGAAGAGCCGTATAACCTGGTCGCGGTCGAGAAAACGCGTTCGTTCCGCGGGCTCTATCACATCCTCCACGGCTCGCTTTCGCCCATCCGCGGCGTTGGACCGGATGAATTGATGATCGCAAATCTGTTGCCGCGACTCCTGCCCGAAAACAACGATGGCGTCGAGGTCCTCGAGATAATTATTGCCACCAACCCGACCACCGAAGGCGAAGCGACGGCTAACTACATCGCGCGATTATTGAAACCCCTCGGCGTCCGCTGCACCCGAATAGCCATGGGAATGCCCGTCGGCAGCGACCTCGAATACGTCGACGAAGTAACGATGGACAAGGCACTAACCAACAGACACGAGATGTGACTGGAGCCGCAAGCATCTTGCTTGCGTTAGTACTCCGATCGAAAGCAAAATCTAATTCAGATACTTCGAACGAAAGGCATGCTGGCAAGCATGGATGCTTGCCACTCCAGTCAGATGCCCACAAACGTCAAACGCCTCAAACTCCCGGATCTGATCCTCAACCGTCGAGGGACCGTAACGTTCAAGTTCATCCTCGCGATCTTCGGTATATCGCTCAAGCTCTTTTTCCGGCGCATCGAAACTGTTAACGCCGAATCCGTCCCAACCGGCACCGGCGTGATCTTCGTGATGAATCACCCGAATGGCCTCGTTGATCCGGCGTTGGTGTTCGTCGCACTTCCCCGCCGCATTTCCTTCCTCGCAAAATCCACGCTCTTCAAAATGCCGGTGATCTCGTTTCTGTTGAAGACTGTCGAGGCGTTGCCGGTCTATCGGAAGATCGATGCCGGAGCAGATGTTTCGCAGAATCAGGCCACGTTCCGAGCGGCAGAAGAGCGTCTGCGCAACGGCGGATCGATCGCGTTGTTTCCCGAAGGCGTCTCGCACAACTCACCCAAACTGCTGCCACTCAAGACCGGAGCCGCGCGTATCGCGATCGGAGCGGTCTCGATCGGCGACCCGATCGATCTTCGCATCGTCCCGGTCGGGCTTCACTACACCAACAAAACGACTTTCCGCAGCGAGGTCTTGCTGCACTTCGGCGAAGCATTTCGCGTAGATAAAGCCGACCTGGAAGAAGATGGACAGCCGCCGCCGAAAGCTGTAAAAGAGCTTACGGCGAAGATCGAGACCGCGATCCGGGAAGTGACACTTAACGCGGAAACCGAGTCCGAACTCCACACCGCCGCCATCGCCGAACGCATCTTCGCGGCCGCAAGTGAGGAGAACGAGAATCTCGGCGAAAAACTCGACTTCCAGAAACAATACGTCGAACGGGTGGATAACGATGCCAATCTTACCGAAAAACTCGAGAAGTTTGATTCGAAACTAAGAATCGCGGGCCTCGAACCGCAGCATCTTTCGCTCGCAAACCTTTCGCGCGGTTTTGTTGTTCGCCAGGCGATCTTTCAGACATGGGCACTCGTGATGCTCCTGCCGCTGAGCATCTTCGGCACGATCCTTCACTTCCCTGCATATCAACTCACAAACCTAGCTTCATATCTCTTCGCACGACACGACGCCGACGACATCGCATCAACCGTAAAGGTGCTGGCTGGAATGGTCTTTTTCCCTCTCACGTGGGTCAACGCCGCCGGAGTTCTCTACTTTTTTTCCGGCTCGTGGATGCTCGCTCTCGCCTCGATTCCCTTCTCATTCGCGGCGGGCTACATCACGCTCTATTCGTGGGAAGAGGCGACCGAAATGAGCGGATGGGCGACGGCTATCTGGACGCTTCTGACGGATAAAGATAAATTCCTCCGCCTTTATGTCGAACGCCGTGAACTTACCGCCGCACTCGAAACCTTCGACCGAAAATAAAATGCCGACGGGACTTCCCAACGGCATCCGTCCAAAAAAGCTAACTACAAACTAGAATCGAACCTTCTCTTCTTCGGCCTGGTCTGAGGCACTTCGCGACGTCTTCCAAGCTTCCTCGGTCTCGTAGAAATTTACATCGAACGAAAGCAAGGTCTTGACTGGGACGCCGTCAAACTCCTGAGGACTATCCTCGAACCTTGCGATCGCGCCGATGCCGATCACCTCGGTGTTGATCTCCTTACACAGCGCAACGGTCTCGGATATCGCCGCTCCGGAGCGGATGATGTCATCCACAATGATCACCGGATGCACCTCGGATTCGGCCATATACTGCCGAAACTGGCGCTTGCCGTCCTCACGCTCGGCCCAATAGATCTGCTCCGCGCTCAACGCCTCGCGGACGCCGAACGCGACCATGATGCCGCCCGGGCTTGGGCTGATGACCGAAACCTTCGGCAACCGGCTGGAGATCGACTTCTCCATGCGAAACATTCGGCTCAAGCCTACCGAAAGGATGCGGGCGTTGTCGTAGTAGCGAAACGCCAGCGGCATCTGAAAATAATGCGACGCGTGTTTGCCGTTCGGATAAACAAAATGGCCTTTACGATAGGCTCCTGTCGTTTTCAGAATAGCCATTACCGACTCAGGCGTTGGAATAAGATCTATCATCGTGAATCTCCTTTCGTGCGTTTGAAGGCGAAGAAACAATATTAGTCAGCCGAGAGAGATTTTTCAAATTTCGCCGCTCAACACACGCTCCACCGTTCGCCGCTGTTCGGTCGGCAGCCGGTCGGGTATATCGTCAAACGCATACCAGCCGAGTTGATCGATCTCAGAGCTAAGTATCTCACCCGCTTCGTTCGCCTTTGCTGCAAACAGTATCTCAACGTGCCGTCCGAGCGTCTTCAAGTGCAGCATCCGGATATCGCTGATGGCGATGCCCGTCTCTTCCATCAATTCGCGAGCGATAGCCTGATGCGCCTGCTCACCGGCGTCGATAAATCCGCCAGGCAATCCCCACCCGGTGATCGGTCGTAGCAAGTGATGCAGCACCAGAACCTTTCTCTCATCATTCACCACAACAGCCGCGGCGGATACCGTAAACGTGGTTTGCACTCGGCGCAACACGAACCTCCGCATCCACGATGGAAGCGCGAGCCAGAGACCGCCAAAGAGTCGATATGACATTACAATTCTCAGTTTACCAGCTTAGCCGGAATCGCCCGGCGGATAGAGGCGCTCTTTCGGGTCCTTTACCTGCGGCGGAACGCTGCTACCCGTAAGTTGTTGAAAGTTGGTGTAAGTCCTAGAACGCGAGTCATATGGTTCAAGATCACTGTCGCAAAATGTTTCGACTCGAACAACTTACGTCATGAATGAGCGGTTACTTTTTCTGCTTTTCGAGTTGCTTGACGATCTTGCCGGCACGGTTGCGGCCGATGAGCGGGACGCGTTCGTCGTTGCTGATCGCGGTGAGGAATGGAAGCATTTGGAGCGGGTCGGAGATCTCGTTTCGTTTTAAGAGGCTGTCGAGGCTATCGATGAGCTTAGGAGTTTCGAGCGGCTGGTTTGACCGGGCGAGATTGAAATCGAACATCCAAACGAACTGATTCGCGAGCCGTCGGTATTCGTCCATCAGCAGCTTAGCGTTGGGATTGGATGTCCAGTTGTATTTAGCCGTCCGCTCGCGGCCATCCTTTTGAAAGGTGATCGCCGAGTTTCCCATGTTAGAAAAGTCCCGTTCGAACTGGTAGTTTTCAGTAGAGTCAATGAAGTTCAGGGCATCAAACGTGCCCCGAAGCTTCTCCAGACTCGCCGGCGAAACGACGACGGGTTCACTCAACTCCTCACCGAGCGAACTTCGCTTAAATGTGATCTTGCCCTTCCCCGCGTCGTCGTGCTCGATCACGATGTGGCTGACGACGAAGTCCGGCTGAGTAAATTCGTACCGATATTTAGGGCCTTTCAAATCGACGGGCTGCGGATCGGAGGTCTGAGGACGATTGGCCGTCGGGCGTTCGTTCCGCTTTGGCCTTTCGGGAGTCGGAGTCGCATCGGGAGTCGGAACCGGGGTCGCTGTCGGCTGAACCTTCGACGGCTGTCGCGTATTCCTCTTCGCCTGCGCATTCACGCTGACCGCCGATACGGAGAGTAGAATGACCATCGAAATGCCGAATAAAACCTTCATAACAATGCGAAGCGGCTGAACTGTTATACATAACAAAATCAGCCGCTGATTGCATCTTTCGATGCGTTCCGATGGGGTTTGGTTGCGGAGCGTTGCTACTCGAACTTGACCGAAACGATCTTTGAAACTCCCGCCTCCTGCATCGTCACGCCATACAGCGCACGCGCCGCTTCCATGGTGCGCTTGTTGTGAGTGATCACGATGAACTGAGTCTTCTCGGCCATCGTCGCGATCTTAGCCACGAACCGGCCTACGTTCGCCTCATCAAGCGGTGCATCGACCTCGTCGAGGAGGCAGAACGGCGACGGGCGATATTTGAAGATCGCCATCACCATTGCGATCGCCGTCATCGCCTTTTCACCGCCGGAAAGCAGAAGGATATTCTGCAAACGCTTGCCAGGTGGCTGCGCGACGACCTCGATACCGGCTTCAAGTACGTCGTCGGATTCGAGCAGCGTCATTTCGCCTTTTCCGCCACCGAAAAGCTCCTGGAAAAACTCGGTGAAGTTAGCATTTATCGCGGTAAACGCCCGCACGAATCGCTCGCGCGAACGCTCTTTGATCTCCTGCAAGGCTTCCTCGGCAGACGCGATACTGTCGACGATGTCTTGCCGCTGCGATGTCAGAAACGAAAGCCGCTCCTCGGCTTCATCAAGCTCTTCGACGGCGAGCATATTGATCGCACCGAACGCCTCAAGCCGCTGCCGCATCTCTTCGACGCGCGCCCGGGCCTCGATGATCTCGAAGTCTTCAGGAAGTTCGATGGTCTGGGTGACCTCGGCAAGCCCGATCGCGAGTTCGTGCTCGCACCGCTCATTGATATTCCGAAGGTGCGTCGTAGCCTCGGTCTGCCGAACCTCGATCGCCGCCCGCTCATTAAGGGCATCAGCTGCCCTATGGTTAACGTCGGCAAGCTCGGTGCTCATCGTGTCAGCCCTCTCGCGAGCTGTCGCCAGGCGGCTAAGTGCTTCCGCAAGCTCGGTTTCTTCGGTCTGCTTGGCGTCACCGGTCGATTCGATCTTGCCGGTGATCTCAGCGACCGATGCGGTTAGCTGCTCGATCTTTGAAGTTGTAGATCCAAGCTCCTGAGTCTGCTGAGCGATGCGAGACTTGAGTTCATTCTCTTCGTTTTCGACCCGACGAAGCGCCGACTGGGCCGACCGCCGCCGCTCTGCTGATGTCGCCGCGAGAGTCCGCTTTTGATTGAGGACTTCGTTCTCGTTTTCGCTGATCTCGCGAGCCTTCATTAACGAGAGCGATATCGCATCCAGATCGGATTGAGCTCCCGATTGAAGCTCGATCGCGTTTCGGGCATTCTGCTCGGCCTCCGCCACTCGCGATTCGACCTCGGTCACTTCGCCCTTCGCCTGGACGATCTCTTCAGCCACCACGCGACGATGACGCTCAGCCCGCTCGATCTCCTGTTTGGCCTGTGTTTCCTGACTCTCGAGCCCTAGGAGGTGGCGTTCGACCTTGATGATCAACGACTGCACATCCACCGTCTTTTCCTCGATCAAAGCGAGGTTCGATCGTTGGGTACCGGCCGATTCCTCAGCGTTGGCAAGCTCCCTCGCAAGTTCCGCGGCCTGCGTCCCTAGCCCGGCCAACTCGCGTTTGAAGGCGAGAAGAGAGGCGTTCTGTTCATCAGCCGGGGAGTTTCCGCTAATGAAAAGACGTCCACCGACAAGGATATCTCCGCGTCGATCAACCAAGGTTTCGCCAATGCCGGTCGAACCTTCGAATGAATCAACGATGCGAGCTGACATCTCGCGAGGGAACACGTCGCGCAGAATTGTCCTCAGTTCTTGCGAAACACCGAGTGCGTCCGCAACGCATGTCGAACCGTCGACTGAAACGGAACTCTCAAGCTGCATGTCACCAACGATCAATGCGGAGATCCGTCCTGAACCATCGCTCGCGAGCCATTCGGAAACGCGTCGGGCATCGTCGATCGATGCGACCAGAACGGCTTGTAAAGCGGGCCCGAACAGGCTTTCAACCGCCTTCTCCGCCGCAGGATCCACCTTCAGAAAGTCTGCAAGCACGCCGCGAAGCTCGACGCCAATGTTCGCCTGCTCGGCGAAAAGTTTCTGGACTTCCGGTGCGTATACCGCACGCTGTTCGTCAAGTTCTTGCAGGGTTTCGAGGCGATGCTTCACCCGCGAATGCTCTTGCTGGACCCCCTTCAAGATCTCTTCGGCGGTTCGGACTAGATCTCTCGCGGCCGCAGCATTCGCAAGAAAAGCGGTTTTTTCCGCTTGGAGCGATTCAAGCTTGACCCTTTCAGTTACCAGTTCCTCGGCTAACTTTTCTGACGCGCCAATATGTTCACGATGACTTTCAACGGCACGCTGCTCTTCCCGTTCAAGGCCGGTGATCCGCTCAAGTAGACGGTCGCGATTGCTGGCGAGTTGGCGGGCGGTTTCGGCAAATCGCTCACCTGCGGCGGTGTGCTGGAGGAGTTCACTTCGGCGTCTTTCCAGATCACCTTCGATCGTCCTCACATCCGCGGTCTTTGCCGCGAACAGACCTTCAGCCTCGAGCAAGATAGCTTCGGCGGCAGATGCATCCGCACTTTCGGTCTGTTCTTCTTCGATCAGCCGAGCCCGTTCGGTAGAAACAAGCTTTATCCGTTCACTAAGCGCGTCGATCTCACTGTGAAGTGTCTCGATTCGACTGGTAAACGCGGTTATCTGCTCAGATTGATATCGGTGCTCGCGCGACGTTCGATCGCGCTCAAGCTCGGCCTCAGCGTGGCGTTGACGCAATGCGGAAAGGCTTTCCTCTTCGGTTCGAGCAGCCTGCGTTGCCTCGCGGGCCGAAGCTTCCATCTCGGCAACCTTTGCGACCAGGCCCTGTTCCGTTTCAACCGCACTCGAAAGCTGCTTTTCAAGATCGGCGATCAGAGCGTCGAAATAACGGCCCTCAGCGGCAAAATACTGTCGTTGAAAGACCCGAAATTCTTCTTGAAGAGCGAGAAATCGCCTAGTCTTCCCGGCCTGCCTGCGAAGCGAGTTCGCGTTCTTTTCAACCTCGGAAACGATGTCGCCGATGCGATTCAAATTAGATTTAGAGCTTTCAAGGCGAGCTTCTGCAGCTCGCTGGCGGGTTCGGAACTTTGAGATCCCCGCAGCTTCTTCGATCAGATTGCGTCGATCTCCCGGCTTCGCAGAAAGGATCTGGCCAATACGGCCTTGCTCGATTATGGCGTAATGCGAGCCAGACAGTCCCGTGCCCGCAAACAGATCTTGAATGTCACGAAGTCGGCAGCTCTTGCCGTTAAGTTGGTATTCGCTCT
Organism: Pyrinomonadaceae bacterium; assembly: GCA_039916585.1. Classification (GTDB taxonomy): domain Bacteria; phylum Acidobacteriota; class Blastocatellia; order Pyrinomonadales; family Pyrinomonadaceae; genus OLB17. The sequence continues at coordinate 14,095 of JBDSLC010000155.1, forward strand.
CGCCCGAAAGGTACAACCTACGCGTGACGGAGACCGCCTCGCCGGGTGCAAAATCCAAGGCGAACGCCCGCGGTCGCCAGTGACGCTTTGTCTTGATCACGCGCTCAACGGTCTGAACGGATCCGACCTGAGCTGCTTGGACTCTTTCCTCGATGATCTCTTCGCCTTCTTGAAGTTCGCTAGCGACCGCCTCGGGCGTTTCGAGGGTTTCCGCCTCGAGCGCATCAATATCCACTGCAAGCTCATCGATCTCGCCGAGAGTTGAATCAATGTCTTCAAGCTCTGTCTCATCGGCGTCAAAGGCATCTTCGTCGCGAACCATGTGAAGCACGACCTCGGCCATGCCGGACGGCTTGCGATTTTTCGTACCCTGAAAAACTACATCCTTCATCTCAGCACCGCGAAGCGACTTCGCCCGCTGCTCGCCGAGGACCCATGAAATGGCGTCGGAAACGTTCGATTTACCGCAACCATTAGGCCCGACGACAGCTGTTATCCCGTTGCCCGTAAAGACGATCTCCGTGTGATCCGCGAACGATTTGAAGCCTGTTATTTCAAGGCGTTGAAGCTTGAACATCGTATTGAAATGCTTGTTTAGGGCCGCCTATATTTTGTGGTTTAAGGTAGCCCTAAGTCAAATGCAAAATGCTGATATTAGGCCGATAAAATCGAGGCTTGAACGCAAAAAGACGCACCACAAGTGGCGCGCCGTGTTCAACAAGATATTGTGGTTAGGTCAATTCGCCGCCGACGTTCCGGAGCCCGTCTTTTTCGGCCCTTTCGTTGTCCAGTTCAGTTAGGACGTCAAGAATAAAGTTGGTGTTGCTCGAAATACTGATCACAACAGGAAATTCCGTCTCGGAAACCTGAAACTCAAACGTTCCGCTCGCTAGTTCGACGATCTCCTTGAACGCGCCCGAGCCGTTCCGCCCGTTACATTCTGCATCCACGATCTTACCCTCGTTAAACGCGACGTTCGCAAGGTGCATATCCGATTTGAGAACTAGCAAGCCGGTCATTTTCGCGTTCTCGATCACCTGAACCGCGTCAAAGATGCTGACAAAGCCGAGGTTCCCGGCGAAAGTAACATCGGTCCTGACCTCTCGCGGCGAGCGGTCTCGCGTCGTAGCAAAATCGGGGCGACGAGCGCGGCGAATCGCCTCGAGCCCAGGAGCCACCGAGATCCGCGGGTCAAGAAGTTTTGCTTCCTGAAGCCTATCGTACGCAAGGTCAAATTCCTCACGTGCGATATATAGTGTAACTAAGGCCAAACACTGCCTAGCGGCTTCGTTCAAGTTCTTCTGCTTTACGCAGATGTCCCGCATCTTTTCACGCAAAGAGATCGACCTTGGGCTCCGCTCGATCGAATCGCGAAGAAGATTGAATGCCTTGTCCGGAGAACTGTACTTTACGAAGAGATCAGCGTCGAGCAGTACAGATTCGATCGATACTTCGGAAACCGGGATTGAGGGTCTTTCGAGAACCTGATTCATAGGCGAGGCGAACCGGTGATAGTTCGACGTATTTACGTTAGCACCGCTTTGTACGAACGTCATCAGATTTCGCAAAATTCGGTCAAAATGAATCTCGAGGTCCGTCCGTGTTACACATCGTCCCGTTTCGTTCCGCAGGTGGGACCGCTTAAATGCTGCAAAAGCGAGACTTCAAGCCATACTCGTCCCACTCTACTCAGGGCGTTCCATTGTCGGACGATTCCGATGCTCGCGGTCAAGAAATTCCGGTCGGATACACTCGATTACCAAAGATCTGAGTGTCCTAGCACTAAGCCGTTCATAAGGACATATCGGAGCAACGGCTGGGTCAAAAGGTACTTTCGACCCGCCGCAGGTATTCCTCTATAGCTTCCCGCCACCAAAAAATAGCCCGGCTGATACATCCATCAACCGGGCTGTATTCACGGCAAGGACCGAAGAATTAGAAGTCGAAACGAATTCCGAACCGCATATCGCGCGCTCGGTAAGTACGGCTCGGGACGAGAAACCCAGCCTGCTGAGTCGCCGTCGGAGTCGCACCGAAAAAGTTTACGAACTCAGAACCGTAGTTGAATACGCGGGCGTTCAACACATTTCCAACCTCGACCGCTGGTCTTAAACGCATTCGCTCGGATAAACGAAACTCGCGGGTTAGGCTGATGTCGAAGAGATACATGCTCGGGCCTCGACCAGCATTTCGCGGGAGGTTGCCGCTGAGAGCTCCGATCAACGGCAGTGTAAATTGATCCGCCAACGCCTGTGGATAGATCGTTCCCGGCTCGCGCCAGACGATATCATTAAGATCGCCGTTGAACAGCGGCCGATCAGTGCTCACATCGCTAAGATTTCGGTCAACACCGGTCCCAAGATCGAACGGGGCAGAGCTGCCGTAGCGGAAAAGCGGTGACACGCGGAGCTTGCCGAGCCACCACGGGGTCTCGACGGTGCCGGAGATCGTGAAGCGGTGCAGCCGGTCCTGCCGGGCCCGCGCCCATTCGCGGCCAAAATCCTGGCCCACTTCGGCATTCGTCGTGTTATTTAGTCCATCGTCCATCATTCTCGAAAGGGTGTAGACGAATCGGAGCGACGATCTGAATCCAGCGCCAAGCTTCCGGTATCGGCTTCGTGCTTCGAGCACCAGGCCGTTGTATTGCGCATTTCCGACGGAGATGACCCTCTCCGTTTCATCCAAAAGCGTGTTTGGCCTCAGTTCTCTGAGCGCCTGACGAGCAACGGCGATCGCTGAACCGATCGAGTTGGTTCCGATCCCGTTGACTGCCGTGCTCGGCTCGGTAGTCGCGTTGTTAGATGTTCCCAAATTAACCCAACACGTTACGGAAGCATTATTGGGACACGTTACCGCCGTAAGGTTGTTGGGGTTCTGGGTAAAATTGATTGTTGGACGAGTAGGATCGCTGAAGAACCGGTAGGTACGAACGGTGTTGTTACCGTTCGTAAACTGCCACTGCCGTCCCGGAACTAGCAGCCACGCGGTGAAATCTGCGAAACCCGACGGAAGTACCGCACCATTATCGTTATATTCACGCCAGAGGTGAGCGGTTTTGTTCCAAGTGTAGTTCGCTTCGAAGACCCAACCCTTGCCGATCTCCCGCTCAAATCCGATGTTGAACTGATAGCTTTCCGGGATCTTTAGGTTAGGGTCGACGCTGCGAAGGGGGTTTCCTGCGACACCGTTAAGGGAAAGGAAGCCCAGCGTCGGTGAGCAGGCCGACGGACCACACGTCGAGCGTGATATTGCGGCCTGCAGCTGCTCGATCGTTCGATAGGAATTAGGGAAATCCTGTGAGATGGAAGCCATCACGTTGTTTCGCCAATTATTTGCGGTCGGTATCTGATTGGTATCGAACTGCGCTAATCGGTTCGAGGTGTTCTGGATAAAGTTGCCGATCGTTCTCAACAGCACGCGGTTGTAAAAGATGCCGGCTCCCACACGTATAACTCCTTTGCCATCCGAAAACGGAGCCCACGCTACGCCGACTCGCGGCCCCCAGTTGTCGTTGTCTTCGACCGCCGTCTCACGCTCATACCGGATGCCGCCGCTGAGTGTAAGTTTGGAGCTTAGGGCGATCTCGTCGTTAAGGAACGCTCCCCAGTACGTGTTCTGGACGACCACATCGGTTCCGAAATTCTGACGGTAACGGTTGATCCGGTTTACCGAATAATCCCATACATTGCCAAAATTGTAAGTGCCCGTTGCGTCCTGAAGAGCTATGTTTCGCGAGTTTACCTTCTGGAGATCAAAGCCCGCTTTCCATGTTTGCTTTCCGGCTGTTATCGTCAACGAAGCCTGAAACTGGTAGCGTGTTTCTCGTCTGCTGTCGGAGAAGATATTGCTGTTCGCTGCAGAGGTGGTCGAGTTGCCCGTGACCAGTGACTGGCCTCCGCCGGTCTCGGGGTTTGTATAGCCGACAATGATCACAGGGGCAAAAGCCTCGTCTGTTTCGAAGCTAGGCTCAAACACCGACCACTGAAACCGGAACTGATTAACGACCTTCGAGCCGAAAACGTGGTTATCAGTGAGATTGATCGCATCCGTTTTCTGTCGGCGAGCCTGAACGGCATCCTCCGTTCTGACTAAGGAGGAATTCGATGAAGTGCGGAGCAGTTTCTTTCTGCCAAACTGGTATCCGATCGTAAGTTCATTGCCCTTGAAAAGGCGGTGGTCGAGCCGGGCAGTGAATATGTTCGAACGATTCGGAGTATCGAGGACCTTTGAGTACTCTCCCAACGCTCCTACACTACCAACACATGGGGGAGGCAAGGTGGTTACGTCACAAAATCGAGCGGGACCGGTCGGTGCGGGGAGTATCCAGTTTGGATTCTGTGCAACAGGCAGCCAAGTATCGATCAGAGTCGTATCGTCGAGCTTGTCGAACTCGTAGGCAACGAAAAAGAATGTACGATCGCGCCCATTGTAAATATTCTTGCCTTCTCCGAAGGGCAATATGACTGGGCCACCGAACGTGAATCCGGGGTTGTAGTCGACGAAGTCTCGCCTCGGAAATCCACGGCTATTGTTGTACCAGGTGTTCGCATTCGTATTGTCGTTCTTATAGAACATGAACGCCCGCCCCTTAAAGCGATTAGAGCCGCCTCGAGTTCTCAGATTGATCCTTCCACCTGACGCCCTACCGTACTCGGAGGAGAACTGATTTCTGATCAACTGAACCTCCGCAACCGCCTCAAGTGAGGGTGTAAATCTGCTTCCGGCGGCGAGATCGTCGTTATTATCAAGGCCGTCGATCGTAATGTTATTCGAGTAAGAGGCGCCGCCGGAGACCGAAAAGTTACCCTGTTCGGTCGGCGGCTGCCGGTTGTTCTGATTCGTATCTTCGGCGAGGTCGCGGCTCGATAGTGCTTCCTCTGATGTGCCGCCAAGGGTAAGGATCAGATCAAGGGGATTTCGAGACGCATTCGGGATCTCCTCGATATCGCGTTCCGTTATCGTGCTGCCGACGATCGTTCTTGTCGTATCTACAAGGGGCGCATCATCGTCACCTACGGTCACTGTTGCTTGAGCCTGCACGTCGGCTGGAGAGAGGTTGAAGTCGAGTTGGAGGTTTTGGCCGGCGACGGTTTCGAGGTTGATCCGTTCCTTGGCTCCGAATCCGGTGGCCGCAGCTTTAACCTTGTAAACACCTGGCTTCAATTCGATCAGGCGATACCGACCCTGTTCGTTGCTGGTCACCGTACGTTCAGTGCCTGAAGCTTGCTCCGTTACCGTTATAGCGGCTCCAACCACGGCCAAGCCATTTGAATCCGTGATGCGGCCCGCGATAGTGACATCATCAAGATCCTGAGCGAAAGCCCCGGCAGCGGTTAATATCAGGACCACAGGCACAAGGAAAGAGACAAATCGTCTGAGCGAAGTCTTGATCATAAATCTCCAAATATCTTAAGAGGGGTTGTGAGTAAGAACTAGTCTGCAGCCAATCGGCGGCGAAGTAAAGTCGCGAGAACTAAGAACTGCTATTCAGTATCGATCTTGATCTCGGTGTATTGCGTGCGGCGGAATCGTGAGATAGGGATAAGAGCGTCGGTGCGCTCGTCACCGGAACTCGGACGTTGAAATTCACCCGCGTGGCTGCGTAAATACTCGAAGAAACGTTCAAATTCCCGCTGCATCGAGTCCATCTTCTCTCGCATATTGATGATGATCTCAACCCCGGCCAGGTTTACCCCTAAGTCGCGAGTTAGTGAGAGAATTACTTCAAGGCGCTCCAGATCTTCGTCGGAATATACGCGGGTATTGCCATCGGAACGCGAGGGTTTCAAAAGCCCTTCGCGTTCGTACATTCTCAGCGTCTGCGGATGGATGTCGAACATCTCCGCAACCGCACTGATCGTGTAGCTTTTTACGCGTTTCTTCATTTCAATGCTGTTGTGGCAGCTACCAAACAACGGCTATCGCAGGTGGTACTGACAGATCATTCAAGCCCCATCGCTTTCCGCGGGTTCTCTGCGTTGAGTTTTTCGTACTGACGCAACAGTTCCTTGGTCTCCTCCGACAAAATCTGCGGCAAGGATATTTTAACCTCAACGAATTGGTCGCCACGGAGATTTGGGTTCCGCAGGCTGGGAAAACCGCGTTCCCGAAGCCGGAATTTTTGGCCCGATTCCGTTCCTGACGGAATCTTTAACTGAGCCTTTCCTTCAACCGTCGGAACCTCGATCTTCGCTCCGAGAGCGGCTTCGGGAACGGAAACCGGCACGGTCACATAGATATTGTCACCCTTCCTAGTAAAGAACGGATGCTTGCCGACATTCGTTACGATGAATAGATCTCCCGGCTCGGCACCCATCCTACCGCCGTGGCCTTTCTTAGGGATCCGAACGCGTGAACCTGTATCCACGCCAGCGGGAATTCGAACCTTCACCTGCTCCGTCTTAGGCGTGGTGCCTTTACCATTACAAAGCGAACACGGCGTCCGGCGGCGTCCGGTGCCGGCGCAATCCGGGCACTCCTGAGCAAACTGCAAGCGTCCACCGGTACGAGTAACCTGGCCAGTGCCTTTGCATGTAGTACACGTCACGACGGGCCCGCCCGTATCTCCTGCTCCCAGGCATCGTGAGCATTGCTCGCTGCGATTCACGGTCAAATTGGTGGTCAGGCCAGTGAACGATTCTTCAAAGCTGAGTGCGAGGGGTATCTCAATATCCCGGCCTTTCTTGGGCATCGCTTTCGGCGGCTCTGGAGCAGGTCGAGCCCCTGTAGCTCCTCCACTGCCACTTCCGCCAAAAAGGTCCGAGAAAATATCTCGGAAACTCGACCCGCCTTGTGACGTACCGCTGGAGAAGTCGAAACCTGAAAAATCGAATCCGGGAGCTCCTGCAGCTCCAGCCGACGCACCACCGCCAAACGGAGAGTCGGGATCAAGATTGTCGTTGTAGTAACCAAACTTATCGAATGTCTTTCGTTTCTTTTCGTCCGACAAGATATCGTATGCCGACTGCACTTCCTTGAACTTATCCTCGGCGGCTTTGTCGTTGGGATTAACGTCGGGATGATACTTGCGCGCAAGGCGGCGATAGGCCTTCTTTATCTCGTCAGCCTTTGCATCCTTATTGACGCCAAGTACTTTGTAATAATCGGTCTTTGCCATTGGGGTTGAGGACAAGTTTAGAGGGACTTGGGAAGAGAGGCAAATCTCGTCCCTCGTCCCCCTAAGTTATTGCAGTTAAAGGCTATTTCTTTTCGTCTTCGACATCGACGTATTCGGCATCGATGACGTCACCTTCGTCCGCTCCCGTTGTTGCTCCTCCATCGCCTGATGCCGATGCCGACGAGGCCTGCTCCTGTGAAGCTTCTCCGCCCTCGGAGGTGGACGCCTGGCTATAGAGAGCCTCAGCAAGCTTGTGCGAAGCAGTTTGGAGCCGATCGAACGCGGTGTTCATCGCGTCGGTATCTTCGCCGGCGAGGGCCGTTTTCGATTCAGCGATAGCCGATTCGAGCTCGCCGGCTGCTGCCGCGTCAAGCTTCTCCTTGTTCTCGGTGAAGCTCTTCTCGACGCTGTAAACCAAACCGTCCAAACGGTTTCGAGCTTCGATTGTCGCCTTCCGCTTATCGTCTTCACCTGCGTGCGACTCAGCTTCCTTCATCATCTTATCGATCTCATCCTTCGAGAGGCCGCTCGACGAGGTGATAGTGATCTTCTGCTCGCGGCCGGTACCGACGTCTTTAGCCGACACGTTGACGATGCCGTTGGCGTCTATATCGAACGTCACCTCGACCTGCGGAACACCACGCGGTGCTGGCGGTATGCCCACGAGATGGAACTTGCCGAGCGTCTTGTTATCCGGCGCCATCGGTCGTTCACCCTGCAGCACGTGAACCTCTACAGACGTTTGGTTGTCAGACGCTGTGGAGAAGATCTCTGATTTACGCGACGGAATTGTCGTGTTTCGAGGGATCATCTGTGTCATTACACCGCCAAGAGTTTCGATTCCGAGCGTAAGCGGCGTGACGTCGAGGAGTAAGATGTCGGTCTTTTCGCCGCCGAGGACGCCAGCCTGAACAGCCGCGCCGAGGGCAACGACTTCGTCGGGATTAACCGACTTATTCGGCTCTTTTCCGAAGAATTCCTTGACCATTTCCTGGACCTTTGGAATACGAGTAGAGCCGCCAACGAGGACGATCTCTTCAATATCCTTGGGTGTCAGGCCTGCATCTTTGATAGCCTGTTCGACCGGCGGCATGAGGCGTTTGAGCACGCTCTCGATAAGCTGCTCAAACTTTGATCGCGTGAGTTTCATCACCAGGTGCTTCGGGCCCGAGGCGTCGGCCGTGATGAAGGGCAGGTTGATCTCTGTTTCCATTGCGGATGAAAGCTCGACCTTGGCCTTTTCGGCTGATTCCTTCAGCCTTTGCAGGGCCATCTTGTCGTTGTGGAGGTCGATTCCCTGGTCCTTTTTGAACTCATCGATGATCCAGCTAACGAGCACTTCGTCCACGTCGTCGCCGCCGAGATGGGTATCGCCGTTGGTCGATTTGACCTCGACCACGCCTTCGCCAACCTCGAGCACGGAGATATCGAACGTACCGCCGCCGAAGTCGAATACGGCGATGGTCTCGTCCTTCTTTTTGTCGAGTCCGTATGCCAAAGCCGCCGCAGTCGGCTCGTTGACGATACGCAGGACTTCGAGTCCAGCGACCTTGCCGGCGTCCTTAGTGGCCTGACGCTGAGCGTCGTTAAAGTAAGCAGGGACAGTAATTACGGCCTTTTCAACCTTCGATCCAAGATAGTCCTCGGCCGACTGCTTCAGCTTCTGAAGCACCATCGCCGCTATCTCGGGCGGGCTGTACTGTTTCCCGTCCGCGGTCACGCGAACGTCTCCGTTTCCGGCCTTTTCGACCTTATACGGCACCTGTTTGATCTCGTCCTGCACCTCGTCGAACTTGCGACCCATGAAACGCTTGATCGAGTAGAGGGTGTTTTCCGGATTTGTGACGGCCTGACGCTTGGCGACCTGGCCGACCAGACGATTGCCGTCCTTTGTAAATGCTACAACCGAAGGAGTTGTACGTCCGCCTTCGGAATTTGTGATAACGACCGGCTCGCCGCCTTCCATAACGGCGACGACCGAATTTGTCGTACCAAGGTCAATACCAATGATCTTGCTCATCCTTATTCTCCCGTTTCCTAAAAATAGCTGCTCAAAAGCCTGATAAAAAGATAGATATGACTTGAGCCTTTACAGAATATAATACTTGAGTGTGTTGCTGTCAAGTTTTATTTTCATTCAGTCGCACGGGATGCCGTCGGCAGGCTCAAGACCGGATCCGGGAAACGCGCCCTAACCGCACTTTGAAACGCGCTTTTTGCCCCCAGTCGCGCGCGCGCCCTTCTATCGCGGCGGAAGACGGAAGGCCTGACGCATATCGGGCTATAACCAAGCACGCCCAACGCCGGCGGCGCCAGTTGCGCCGGGGAACGCGGCTGACACGGTGGGCGCCGTGTGATGGCATATCGCATGTCGCTGACTGCGTCTCGTCTTCCGTCACAAGGTTGAGTTCCCACTGCCCGAGATCGACCCCGACGGCATCGTCATCCGCGGCCTTCGGCTTGCCGTGATGATGAGCGGAAAGGCTCTGCCTTTCCGGATGGTCTGGACCCCAAACCTCTTGGCGGCTGAGTTGAGCGTACCGCCCTTACTCACGTGCGCGCCTGTGCATTCCCATCGAGGCTACAGTCATGCCGCCGGTACCCGGCTTTAGGAAGTTGCACGCGGGACGCGTGCGGTCCAGTCGTGGCATCTTACTAATTCACCTTGCCCGGGCCCCATAACGCACGGCCGGAGAATTTACCGGTGTGGCTGCCGTCTTTTAGCATTTGTGTTCCGTTGACGAAGACGTCGCGGACGCCGATGGCGAATTGGTGGGGTTTTTCGAAGGTGGCTTTGTCGGCGATGGTGTTCGGATCAAAAATCACGACGTCGGCGAAGTAGCCGTTCTTGAGCATGCCGCGGCGGTCGAGGCCGAGGTTGCCTGCGGGGAGGCTGGTGAGCCGTCGCACCGCTTCTTCGAGCGAGATCACTTTTTCTTCGCGGACGTATTTACCGAGCAGACGCGCGAAGTTGCCGTAGGCACGCGGGTGCGGATTCGATTTGAGAAACGCACCTTCGGGCGCCATCGATTCGGCGTCGGAGCCGAACGATACCCATGGATATTTGATCTGTTTTTTGATGTTCGCTTCGTCCATGAGGAAGTAGACCGTGCCGACGCGGGATTGATCTTCGAGGACGAGATCGAGGATGGTGTTTTCCGGATCGGTGCCGCGCATCTTGGCGACCTCGCCGAGAGTTTTGCCGGTTAGCGGTTTCAGTTTGTCGTTCTTAAAGCCGACAAGAATCACCTTGTCGGGCGAGCCGGCGGCGAGGTAGAGATTCTCCCATTTGTCGGTCGGCGTGCGCATCTCTTCGATGATCCGTTTGCGCGTCGCCGGATCTTGAATGCGTTTGTAGAGTTCGGAATATCCGCCGTCGAGAACCCACGGGGGCATCGCTGCGTCGAGGCCTGTGGCTCCGGCGGGATAGTTGTACATATCGGCGGTGATCTTCATCCCGCTTTTGCGAGCGGCCTCGACCTTGGCGAGGACCTTGTCCATCTTGTACCAATTATCTTTGCCCGCGGCTTTGAGGTGATAGATCTCGGCGGGGATGTTCGCCTCGCGCGAGATGCGGATGAGTTCGTCGACGGCCTCTTCGAGCCGAGCACCCTCGCTTCGCATGTGCGAGATATACTTTCCCTTGTACTTCGACGCGACCTTGCACATCTCGATCAACTCTTCGGTCTTGGCGTAGAACGCGGGTGCGTAGATCAGCGAAGTGCCGATACCGAGCGCTCCGGCACGCATTTCTTTTTCGACGAGATCGCGCATCTGTTGGAGCTGTTCGGCGTTGGGCTGTACGTCGGCTTCGCCGAGTACGTACATGCGGATCGTCGTCGCCCCGATGTAGGACGCGACGTTTTGCGAGACGCCTCGTTTCTCCAGATACTGTAAATATTCGGCGAGCGTCGTCCATCCGATGTCGTATTTGAGGTCGCCTTGATCGTCCTTCATCTGCTTCTTCATCCGATCATTGAGTGGCCCCATGGACCCGCCTTCGCCCATGATCTGCGTCGTCACGCCCTGCTTCAGCTCGCCGAGCGAACGCGGATCGACGATGAGCGATTCGGTCGACCACGAGAGCATATTGATGAAGCCCGGAGCGACCGCCATGCCACTAGCGTCGATCACGCTCGTCGCTTTTGCTCGGCTGAGGTTGCCGACACGGACGACCCTGTCGCCTTTGATCCCGACGTCGGTTTTCACTGGCTTGCCGCCCGAACCGTCATACACGGTTCCGCCGCGAATGATGACATCGTAGTCGGCTTGGGCAACCGTGAGGTTGGCGGCGAACGAAATTAGTAATGCGGCGACGAGAAAGTTTTTCATATCGGTATCCGTTTATTGAGCTGGCTTGGCTTCTTCCGGTTTCTTCGGAATTTCGGGCTTGCTGAGATCGGGCAGCGGTTCGCCGAAGATGTAGTGATTGAACCACACGAGATTGTGCATCATTACGGCCCGCATCGATTTGGGCTTCGTGATGCCGTGGCCGTAGCCCTTGTAGACGACCATCTCGACAGGCACGCCGCGGTCTTCGAGACCCTGCCGCAGTTCGTAAGCATTCGGGATCGGGACGCGGCGGTCGAGTTCGCCGTGCTGTATGAGCGTCGGCGTTTTTGCCTGTTTGATATAGGTCATCGGCGAGGTCTTGGCATAGATCTCGGGATCGTCGGCGGGGTCCTCGCCGAGGTACTGGATCGTGAACGGGGTGATGTCGGTGTTGTAGTAATACGTCGCCCAGTTGGAGATGCCGGCTCCTACGGAGATCGCTTTGAAGCGATCAGACGAGGTTGTGAGGAAGGCGGAAATATAGCCGCCCTGACTCCACCCCATCGAACCGACTCGTTGCGGATCGACCCAGCCTTTGGCGATCAGATGATCGACGCCGGAGATCACATCCCAAGCATCACCCACACCGAGATTGCGAACGTTCAGTTGGCGAAACTTCTCGCCGTATCCCGCACTGCCGCGATAGTTGACCTTGAGGACGAGCGCGCCTTTAGCGGCCCAGATGTCCGCCGGATAGTATCGCGCGTCGAGAAGGGTCGGTCGGTCGATGCCGGTCGGCCCTCCGTGGATGATGCAGAGGAGCGGATACTTTTTCGACGGGTCAAAGTTGGCGGGCTTTATCAATACACCCTCGATATCTGCACCGTCTTTGCTCTTCCAAGCGATGACCTCGCGGGTGGCGAGGTCTAGATCCTTCACCTGCTCGGTCATCGTGGTCAGCTTTTTGGGTTCGAAGCTACCGATCGAGGAAATGAACAACTCATTTAGCGACGTCGGCGATGGAGAAGTGAAGGCGAATCGTTTTCCGTCACGGGTGAAACTAAATCCACCGGCGATCATCCCGTCCGGGGAGGAAACGCGGGTGGACTTCCCTGTTATTGTATCGAGTCGGAAAAGGTGGGCGGCTGTTTTTTGTGCGGATTGGAAATAAATGCCGTCCGCGTTCCATTCGGTAAAGCCCGGCTGTTCATCGAAAGCGTCAGTCAGCGATCGAGGAGTGCCGCCGTCGGCTGATACTATCGCGAGTCGCGAGTTCGAGTAAAAGAATTTTGGGTTGCTCATCGCCGATGAGAATACGATCTGTCGGCCATCCGGCGACCAGTGTGGATCGTTGTCCGGGCCGGGCTGTGAGACTAGTTTCTTGACAGAGCTGTCAGAAAGCGTGAGCGAAAAGATATCGGATGTCGAGCCGTTGATCAGATCGCTGTTTACGGTTGCACTGAACGTGATCTGGGTGCCGTCCGGTGACCATTCGAATGAGCCGACAGTGTAATCTTTGGCCTTTGTCCGCTGCGTGCCGGCGATCGGTTCGG
>JBDSLC010000156.1:0-8767 GCA_039916585.1 Pyrinomonadaceae bacterium
TACGAGATGCTCAAGGGACTGGCCGGAGTAACGACCCACGAGCACACCGAACGGGTCCCCATCGTCGAAAACTCGCAGGATTATGTCGCACTCGCCCACGTGATCGAGAACGTCATCCGCGACAACCCCGACATCCACGGCATCTATCTAAGAAGGCACGGCCTCTACACCTGGGGCGAGTCGGTGTCCGAGGCAAAGCGGCACATCGAGATTTTTGAGTTTTTGTTTGAAGTCTTGGGAAGGCAGGTTAGATAAGGTTATTGCGGAGCGCACGAAGTTAAGGATGGACGGTAGATGAGAATGCAGACGAAATTTCTATCCCAAGTAACGTTCGTCGCCTTGGCCGTCATCGGTCTAGTCGGGCTATTTGGGCAAATGGCGATTCTTCATAACTCATTGGTAAATTCGTACCCCTTCAAAATGATGGATACGCCACCCGCACAGTTTTACGCTTCGATCGGAAACTGGGGATACTACCTCTCGACCATTGTTGGATTAGCTGGGTTGGCCCTTTCCCGCGGCCTTCCCAAATATCTGACCGCCGTAGTGCCGGTTTTACTTGGACCTCTCTCCTTCTGGTTGACGTTTGAGATCGCTCACGTGGTTCAGGGGTTCAGCGACGCCGAAATGACCGCGACGAATTTCGGTGGGTATACAGGAAACACCGCTCGATACGAATTCGGATATGGGGCATTCCGGCTAATGTTTTTTGGCGTCACTGCGGCGACGTTAGCAGGACTGATCGTTACGAAACTTTCCTCGTTCCGGGGCGAGAAGTTAGCATAGTAGCTAGACGCATATGGCAGTAGTAGACGTACCAAGCAACGAACTAAGATTTACGGACGCTTCGGAGATATCGACCTATCTCCACGGTATTGGGATCGATTACGCGAAGTGGGAGAACCTGAAGCAGGTTTCCGAAGACGCGTCGGATCAGGAGATCCTCGATGGATACGCGGACGAGATCGACGTGCTGAAGAAGAGCGGTGGATACGTGACCGCGGACGTGATCAACATCGTGCCGACGATGCCGGGGCTTGATGTGATGCTCAATAAGTTTAATAAAGAGCATTGGCATGACGAGGATGAGGTTCGGTTTATTGTGAAAGGCCACGGGCTGTTTCACATCGCTCCTGAGGGCGGCGATGTTGTTTCCATCGAGATGGAAGCGGGCGATATGATCCGCGTGCCGCGTGGGACGAAGCATTGGTTCAATCTCTGCGGCGACAAGACCGTGCGTGCAATCCGCTTATTTCAGGACGTCTCTGGCTGGACGCCGCAATACACGGATTCCGGCGTCGATTCGGGATACCAACCGCTATGCTTCGGCGTTAATTACATCCCTTCGAATGTTTAGCCCGCGAAATACGCGAAAGAACGCTAAATTTTCGGACTCAGAGTTTCGTGTGTTTTCGCGTATTTCGCGGGTAAACTCTTTGCGATGAAAGCGATCCTACTCGACATCGAAGGCACGACCACGCCGATCGACTTTGTCCACAAGGTGCTCTTTCCGTATGCGAAAAAGCGGGTGGGAAAGTACGTCGAGATGCACTTCGGCAAGTTGTCGGATGAGATCTCGCAGCTCGTTGATGAAAGCTCGCACGACGATACCTACACCGTACCAGTCGATCCCACTGAGCCGGGTTCTGTCTCGGCCTATCTCGAACACCTGATCAGCGTCGATCGAAAATCGACACCGCTCAAATCCATTCAAGGAAGTCTGTGGAAAGAGGGATACGAATCGGGCGAATTGAAGTCGATAGTCTATGAAGACGTGCCGCCCGCGTTCGAGCGTTGGACGATAGATGGGAAAACCATCGCCATCTATTCGTCAGGCAGTGTTCTTGCGCAGAAGCTGCTGTTTGGATACACCGACCACGGCGACCTGACACCGTTTATCTCGGCTAATTTCGACACCAACATCGGCCACAAGCGTGAAGCCGAGAGCTATCGGACGATCGCGCAAGAATTGAACCAGAACGCCAAAGAGATCCTTTTCCTTTCCGACATTTCGGAAGAACTTGTCGCCGCCGAAGAGGTAGGTTATCAAACCAGACTCGTCGTCCGGCCGGGCAATGCGGCGCATCAGGGAGCCGAACGATTTGCGTCGGTAACTTCATTTAGTCAACTCGACTAGATCACTCAAAATAAAGGTGATGGTGCTTGGCACAGCCGGGGTTGAAGGCGGCTGAGCATGATGGGCATAGGTTATCCGCGGTCAAATATTCCGCGATCGAAAGCTGATGTCCGCACGCCCCGCATAGGATCGCCTTCTCTCCGAATTCGTCACGCGGCCAGACGTTCGGATCGTGATCCGCGACCGTCGCATGACAATCGAAGCACGGATACCAACTTCCGCAGCATTTGAACTTGATAGCGACGATATCCAGCGGCAAATGCCAATGGACACAGCGAGTCTCCGCATCGACCTCGACTCCAAACACCTCGCATCCGTGAACAATTCGCATGAATAAACAGCTGCCCTTTGGTAATATCAATAGTATGGCAGAACTTGAAACGGCGACTCTTGCGGCAGGGTGTTTTTGGTGCGTTGAGGCAGTGTTCGATGATCTGGTCGGCGTGGAAGATGTTGTGTCAGGCTACTCCGGCGGGCACAAGGAAAACCCGACCTATCAAGAAGTTTGTTCTGAAACAACGGGCCACGCGGAGGTCGTGCAGATCAGGTTCGATCCCGAACAGCTGTCGTTCGCCGACCTGCTCAGAGTCTATTTCACCGTACACGATCCGACCACGCTAAACCGCCAGGGCAACGACGTCGGCTCGTCATATCGCTCAGCGATCTTCTATCATTCGCCCGAGCAAAAGGCGGCCGCTGAAGGAGTGATCAAGGAGATCTCCGAGGCGGCGATCTACGATAACCCGATCGTCACCGAGCTCACCGCCTTCGACAAATTCTGGCCGGCTGAGAACTATCATCAGGAGTATTTCGCAAACAATCCCAACCAACCCTACTGCGCCGCCGTCGTCGCACCAAAAGTAGCAAAGTTTCGGCAGAAATTTGCGAGCAGATTAAAGCGTAGCTGACCGACTTTGTCATTGGAGTTCGATCGCCATAAAGACGCTGTTGGGATCGAGCACGTAATCCGCAAACGGCCCGCATTCGGTGAAGCCGTGCGCCGCGTAGAGGCGACGGGCGGGTTCGAAGGCGGCCATCGATCCGGTCTCGAGGCTTAGGCGCGTGTAACCGCGGCTTTTTGCTTCGTCGAGGATGTGACGCAGCATCAGCTTGCCGGCTCCCTGCCCGCGATACTTCGGAACCGTCCGCATCGACTTGATCTCGGCATGGGTCGGGCCGAGCTCTTTGATCGCTCCGCAGCCCACCAATTCATCTCCGTTCCAGATGCTCCAAAACGTGATCTCCGGCTGCTTTAACTTTTCAAGATCAAGCGCATGCACGCTCTCGGGAGGCGAATGCTGCTCCATCTCGCGAAGATGATCGGCGAGCAGTTCGGCGATCTCGTGCGAGGTCAGGTCATCCGGTTTGATCGTGAAGTCGGGCATCGATTTCCGCAGCTCGCTGTGATGACGAGCGGAAGGGTTCTGCCCTTCCGAATGAAACCAACCAAGGAGGCTGTGCCTCCGTTATCTCGAAAACATAAAGATGGAGGCAGAGCCTCCTGAGAAATTAAATGAGACTTTTCGGAAAGGCAAGGCTTTCCGCTCATCATAGCGGCAAGCCGCTGGACCCCTACAGCCTTTTTGAGACGCCTGAGATAGCATCTACAATCTTCGCAAGACTATGAACACCATTTTGCTCACATTTCTACTTCTGTTCGTTTTCGTTTGTCCTAGCTTGGGGCAGGTTCCCGTGCCGACTCACATTCAGATATTGAAGGCTGAGGACGCGCGGCGGTATGACACGGCATTGGAAAATCTGTTGAAGAGTCCGAACGCGGCGGTGCGAGTGCGGGCCGCTTTGGCGGCGGGGCGGATCGGGGATGCGGCGGCGGTTCCGGCGTTAATCAGACTGCTGAATGACAGGTCGGAGAAGGTGAGGGAAATGGCGGCGTTTGCGCTTGGTGAGACGGAATCGATCGAGGCGGCGGATGCGGTGCGGATCGCATCAGGCGAGACGGCGAGGGCTCAGATGCCGGGCGCCGAGAAAGCGAATATCCGCGGTCGGTTGGTCGAGGCGGCGGGCAAGATCGCGGCGGCGAATGCGCAAAACCCAAAGGCGAAAGAACTTGGCGAGTCGATCAAGTTCATCCTCGCCGCCGAAAAGGAGCGACCGACGTCGATCGAAACCGCCCGGCTCGCACTAACGGCAGCCTTGCGTGCACGGCCGGCCGGTGCCGAAGAGAACATTCGATTCTTCCTGGGTCATTCAGATCCTGGAGTCGTCAGCGACGCTCTGAACACCCTTTCACGGCTGCGTGCAAAGAACGCGACCCGCGATGCACGCGATCTGCTGGAGACCCATCCTCATGCGGTCGTCCGAGCCAATGCGGCACGCTTGCTTGGTGCGGCGGATAATAAAGAGGCCGTCGACCTGCTGATCAAGGCAGCGACGAAGGATGTGGACAGCCGCGTGCGCGTTTCGGCTATCCGATCTCTTGCGACGCTGAAGGATCAGAAAGCTTCCGAGCCTTTGCTGGTTCGAGGTGAACAGTTATTCGCGGCTTATTCGAAAGCTAAGAAGCCCAACTTCATTCCCGACGAACAGAGCGAGTTTGTGGAGATCGCGACGGCACTCGGACGCATTCTCGCGAACACGGATAACGCAAGGGCCGACAAGCTGTTTGCGGATTTTGGAAAGCTCGACAAAGGGCACACGCCCGAGGTTTACATCGCACGGGTGAGAGTCGGGCCGAAACGCGGGGATGGCAGTGCACCCGAATTGAACGACTGGCGTCAGTATAGCACGATCGCTCAGGTCGTCGGCGAATTTGCGACGATGGAGCCGAAGAGCGATGTCGGCAAGGCGATGAAGACGGAGGCTCCGGGAATCATTCGACCGCTCGCCAAGGCATTCGCCGAGGCCAACCCCGCGACTGAAGGAGAAGGGATGAAAGCGGGCCCCGATGCGCTTCAGGCGTTCGCAGGATTTAAGACAGACGATCTCGGCGAAGTTTTGCGCACGTCACTAAAGAACAAGGATGTCCAAATGCGGGCCGCGGCCGCCGGACTTATTGCGGAATTACCTCCAACAGACGAGAACATAGATGCGGTCAACGGGGCGTTTGATTACGCATGGAAGAACGACGAACAGAGCAACGATGCGGTTCTGGCTGCAATGGACGCGTTGTTCAAGCTCGATAAGAAAAGCGCGAGAGCGTCAGTCACCGCCTTCATGCTCGCTGCGGGTTCCCCGGATCAGTTGGTGCGGCTGAAGGCCCTGACTTTTTTGAGAGACGAATCGTACAGAGACAAGCCGATGCTTCGGGATTGGCTCAACTCGGCGGCTGCGAAGAACGTGGGTGTCGTGAAGCCGTATGGAGGTAAACGAACCAAGATCGGGCAGGTGCTGAATGCGGACGCCGATTATCGTCGAGCGGTGTCGCGAAATAACGCATCGATAAGCGCGGTGCTGACGACTCAGAAGGGAACGTTCACCATCGAATTCCTGCCGGAAGATGCTCCATTGACGGTGGATAATTTTGTGAAGCTGGCACGTGCCGGATACTTCAACGGGCTTGAGGTCCATCGCGTTGTGCCGAATTTTGTGATGCAGGACGGCGACCCGCGTGGGGACGGCAACGGCGGGCCGGGATGGTCGATCAGGTGCGAGGTGAACATGGTCCCGTTCGAACGCGGCGCCGTCGGCATGGCGCTCAGCGGCAAGGACACCGGCGGATCACAATGGTTCGTCACCCATTCCCCCCAACCCCACCTCGACGGCGGCTACACCGTGTTCGGCCGAGTGAACGAAACCGGTATGAAGGTCGTAGATAGAATTGTCCGCGGCGATAAGATCGTGAGCGTGCGGATAGTTGGGAGATGACCGATTTTAGCCACAGAGAGCACAGAGATCACGGAGATATGAACGACCCGTTGACTCGATGGATAACTCGCGTAGCGATCGAGGTCCTCAAGACATCGGGCCAGAATTGGTCGAATCAATTTTTGAAAGGGTCCTAGAAAGCGTTAGCTATTGAGAGCACAGAGATCACGGAGATATGAATGACCTGCTCACCCAAAAGATAATTGGTGCGGCGATTGAGGTTCATAGGACGCTGGGACCGGGATTGCTCGAGTCTATTTATGAAGAGGCTCTGTGCCATGAGTTTCACCTTCGCGGGATTCAATGCCGGCGACAGGTGGAGATCGACGTGGTTTACAAAGACAAAGTCATCAAGGGTCAGAGGATCGATATTCTCGTTGAGGAGGAGGTGATCGTCGAGATAAAGTCCCTTTCCAAACTCCCTGAAGTCGCGACCGCTCAAATTCTTTCGTACCTTAAGGCAACGGGTCTTAAACGAGGGCTCTTGATCAACTTTGGAGCGAAAATGTTGATTGACGGAGTCAAACGAATCTCTCTGTGACCTCTGTGCTCTCTGTGGCTAGAAACTTATGAACGATACGGAACTTGAACAGCGGCGCGTGAAGATCGATGAGGGGTTGGAGAACCTTTCGATGTATCTGGACGGGTTGTTTCGCGTACCGGGGACGACGTGGCGGTTTGGGCTGGATGCGTTGATCGGGTTGATTCCGAATGTCGGCGATACGCTGACGATGTTTCCGTCGTTCTATATTTTGCTGGCCGGCGTGCGTTACGGCGTGCCGAAGATCACGCTGCTGCGAATGGCGTTCAATATCGGGCTTGATTACGTGGTCGGGATGGTGCCGTTCGTTGGCGATGCTTTCGACTTCGTGTGGAAATCTAACCAGCAGAACATGGAGTTGATCCGTACGAGGGCGACGGGTGAGAAAGGGACGGGGTCAGATTACGCATTCGTGCTTTTGATCATGGGATTGCTCGTTGCGCTGCTGATCGGGTCGATCCTGGTAAGTGTATGGGTGATCTACGGGATCCTTTGGGAGCTGTTCACAGGAAATATTTAAAATGCGGAAGCCCGCGCGTAAGCGAGGGCTTAACTGCCGACTCGGATGTTAAGCCCTTGCTAACGCGCGGGCCTGTGCATTGATCGCTTAGATGTTGAGTTGATGTTAAGCCCTTGCTAACGCGCGGGCTTCTGCAATTAAACCGATGCCGTCTCTATCGACGGGAACATCTTGTCGAGGGCGGTTTGCAGGACGCTGACGCCGAACTCGCCGGCGGCCCGGGTCTTGAGCTTTCCTTCCGCGTCGAAAAGATAATAGACCGGAACCCAGCCCTGTTCGTTCTGGAACGCGTCCTTCAGCTTGTGAAGGCTATCGATCGCGACGGGCTCTGTAATGCCGTTCTCGAACATCGCTTCGTTGACGGCGTCGAAATCGGTATCGGCTTCGTACCGCGGCATATGCACCGCGACGGTCTGCAATCCCAGCTCGCCGTACTTCTTCATAATCCCCCGAAGCTGCGGCATTTTCGTCTTGCATATCCCGCACGACACGGCCCAAAAATGGACAAGCGTCGGCTTCCCTTTGATCTGTTCTTCGAGACTCTCCAACGAACCGTTGAACCAGGTGGTTGCACCTTCCATCGACGGCATCGGGTCTCCTATTCTCATTGCCATAGATTTACTCCCTAAATCAGTTCACCGAGTCTGCCGAGTTTCAGAGAGTTG
Organism: Pyrinomonadaceae bacterium; assembly: GCA_039916585.1. Lineage (GTDB taxonomy): Bacteria > Acidobacteriota > Blastocatellia > Pyrinomonadales > Pyrinomonadaceae > OLB17. The sequence continues at coordinate 7,689 of JBDSLC010000156.1, forward strand.
CAGACTTAAGACGGATCCGAACTCTGCAACTCTGATAACTCTGCCAACTCACTAAACTTTCAAGTTCTCCTGTCCCGGGGTCCAGTCGGCTGCGCAAAGGCCGCCGGTCTGGAGGCCCTGAAGCACGCGAAGCGTCTCATCGACCGAGCGTCCGATGTTCAGATCGTGTACGACCGCATACTGCAGAACGCCCTCGGGGTTGATGATGAACAGGCCGCGGAGTGCGATGTTCGCGTCTTCGACAAGGATGTTGTACTTCGCCGCGAGCTTGCCGCCTACGTCCGACGCGAGCGGATATTTCACGCCCTCGATGCCGTTCTTATCCTGCGGGGTCTTCAGCCACGCGCGGTGCGAGTGGACCGAGTCGGTCGAGATGCCGAGCACCTCGGCGCCTACGCCCTGGATCTCGTCAAGGCGATCCGAAAAGCTGATCAGCTCCGTCGGGCAGACGAACGTGAAATCTAGCGGATAAAAAAGCTGGATCAACCATTTGCCCTTGTAATCCGAAAGCTTTACGTTCTCGGCAAGCGTGTCGATGTTCTTGGTCGACGGAAGGTTGAAATCAGGTGCCGGCTGGCCGACCTTTGCGATCGCCGCCGTCTTTTCATTTGCTAATGCTGTTGCTGTTGCTGACATGTTTGTATGTATGACTCCTATTTATTTACCACAGAGAACACAAAGATATTCTTGCTGTTCCTTGCAGCGATTTAATGATTAATGCGTACCTCAACCATCCGACTTCAAAAGCTCCGTGTGCTCTGTGAACTCTGTGGCTAACTCCTAATTCTTCACACAATCCGGACACTTGCCGCGGAGCGTGAATTCCAGTGATTCAGGTTTGAATTTCGATTGGCGGGCGGCCTTTTTTAGTATGTCGGCCGGCACTTCCATCTCGATGTCGACCAGCTTTCCGCACAATGTGCAGATCGCGTGGTCATGGCGATGCGTCATCCGGTCGTAACGGCTCGCACCGTTGCCGAATCCGATCTCGGCGATGCGGCCGGAATCTTTCAGAAACCGAAGGCTGTTGTAAACCGTCGCGAAACTGATCGTCGGCAACAAACCCTTCGCCGACGTAA
>JBDSLC010000157.1:0-4442 GCA_039916585.1 Pyrinomonadaceae bacterium
ACGATCGCTCCGGACGCCTGACCGAACTCCGCCTTGTAAGCGGACGTTAGCACCTGGAATTCTGCGATCGTTTCCTGATTAAATTGTGCGCCCGGTCCGCCATTCACTGTGTCTTTGTTCGGCTGACCGTCAATGAAAAAATTGTTATTACCGCTCCGCTCACCGAGAACCGGATTCGCATTATCGCCGTCCGACTGCCGGTTTATTGCGACACCGGGAACGAGCTGCAGAAGGTCGAGATATTCACGCCCGTTTACCGGAAAGTTTTGGATCTCTTGCGGAGTAATGGTTGAGCCCGTCGACGACGCACTTGGTTCCAGCAGCGGCAGCTCACTCGTAACTGTAACCTCGCCCGACACCCCGCCTCCAACTTTAAGTTGAACGTCGAAGGTCGCGACTCTATTGAGAGTAAGTTCGATGCGATACGAAGCGTTGGAAAAGCCTGATTGAGAAACGGAGAGGGTGTAGTTGCCGGCTGCCAGCGCCGGTATTCGATAGAACCCTGCATCGTCGGTCACCGCACTCCTTTCGGCTGCCAGATTTATGCCGGCTGCCTTAACACTTGCACCGGCGACGACGGCTCCGTTCGGGTCTGTTACCGTGCCTTCGATCGTGGATGTCGTCGTTTGTCCCATTACCGTCGACGAGATACCGATCGCGGTTACTACGGAACACAGGCCGAGGAAATACTTTATTGTGCGCATTGTCTTTTCACCTCTCCGAATCCTTTAATATGAAACTTTTCAACCTAATTTTGTCGGGGCCGAAACTATGTCAGTGATCGCCAAAAACTTCGAAAACTCGCGGCGATTCATCCTTTAATCGAAAACGTCCTTTTCATGAAACCATCGGGACCTGGCTCCCACTCCCTTATCGAATTGCTCAAGCGATTCCAGCGATCGCTTGGGTCGGCTGTGAGCACATGCAACCAAAATCGCATTAATGACCGCAACCGGCGCGACATAGGAATCCAGAAATGAAGATCGACCGGTCGATGCGGTCACATAGTTATCGCAATAGCGCGCGATCGGGGTTCCGTCACCGTCGGTTATGCCGAACGTCGGAACATTGTGCTGGCGAGCCTGCAGCACCGCCTCGACCGTTTCCCGTAGGCACTTACCAAAGCTGATCGCGATCAGCAGATCTTTGCCGGTTAATATGCCCACCTTGTTCTGAACCGATCCGCGCCCGCCCATGGGAGCCTCAGCGTCGCAGCCCAATCGTACTAACGCGTAGGCGAGTGAGAGAGCGAGCGATGATGCGAAGTCCAATCCCACGACTACGATACGGTGAGCCCCCTGGATCTGCTTTGCCAGTCCCACGATGGTTTTGGCATTGAAACTGGACTTTAGGGAGTTCAGATTGGCCAGATCATTGTCGAGGCTCTGGTGAACGTAATCGTCTACACTTTGCTGCTTCTTCGTCGCGGCCCTCATCGACGCGTAAGGCGTGATCTGTGTAACGAAGTGATTTCGAAGATCGTGGGTGAAATCCGCAAACCTTTTGTAACCCATCGCCTGAACTGTTCGGACGATCGTCGCAGTGTCTACCCCATATCGGCGTCCAAGATCGCGCGAGGAAAGAAAGAATGTCTCGTCCGCTTCTTCGAGTATCTGCGTGAGAAGCTTTTGTCGGCTGGCACTCAACTTCGTCTGTGACTCAAGGAAACGTGCCTCCAGCACCGTTCTTCCATCCGCCGGTGCACGTACTTCGGAATAAAGGTCAGCATTCGAGATCTTTGCTTTCGACAGGTGGCTTTCTGATAGCTGTCCGGCCGGTAGATCTTTTTTCATCACACCTTACTTAGAATTCACCTTCGGATAACCGCCTACTCCGACGGACGGAGCTTCTCTTGTCAACTGCCTCGAAAAGGGTATGTGTACGAGAATTGTTCTTTTATCTGACGAATACTCGATCCGTAAGAATTCAGCAATCGAAACGTTCGAATCGCTATGCAACGGTTGGTGCACGGATTTCAATTTCAGCCGGAATATACACTGAATGATGCATCAATGTCAACTGACCCTAAGTCGAGTCCGGCTAGCACATCAATGATCGGGATGGGACCATCGGGAGAACAGGTGGAGAAGATACAGCGGGTGAGCACGGTATTCGAGGGGATAAAGAAGAAGGACGAGGAGTTTGAGGTTGTGGAGGGGTGTCTCGGATAGTTTAATGGCTGCTTTTTTGATTCGGAAGAAACTAGTCGTTTCTAAACTAGTTCCATCTGATGAATAGTATACGCGGCCAGAGCTTTATCGTCTGGCCGATGAGATCGTCCGATATTCGCAAATTTTTTACGCGTTTCTTCGGCGGTGGGGCAGCGAAATGATTCTCCTACTCGAAAAAGGCATATCAATCTTATGTACAAAACTTGAAATCGCTTGGTGTTATTTCCTAAAGGGCTGGGGGTTTGGCGAGCTAGGTTCACAAATCGAATTCATCGATTTCTCTCGCTCCGTCCGACGGTTCTGATATGTAGATCGCCGGTTCGATATCAGTATGTCGCCGATACTCGTCGCGAATTCGTGTCGTAAAACCCTCCAGGCTCCGTTTCCGGACCAGACTAACCGTTGAACCTCCAAATCCACCGCCGGTCATTCGGCTTCCGAGCACGCCTTCGCATTTGGACGCAATCTCGACAAGCATATCCAATTCAGGGCAGCTTACTTCGAAGTCGTCCCGGAGACTTGCGTGTGACAGCCACATCAACTGTCCGAAACCGAGTAGATCCATTTTTCGCAGTCTTTCGGCGGCCAGCAACGTACGCTCGTTTTCCGAAACTACATGGCGCACCCGACTTCTAATAGTTTGTGGTAATTGGTCCTCATAATTTGTGAGATCCTTTGTGCTAACATCGCGGAGTTGCTCGATCCCAGGTAGAAACTTCCTTAAGATTTCGACTCCTCGTTCGCACTCATCGCGTCGGACGTTATACTCGGAAGATGCTAGATCGTGCTTGACCTTTGTGTCGCAGATCACAATGGTCGCGTCCGCGGTGGATAAAGGTATTGGTTCTGCTTCTAATGTACGGCAATCGATCAAAAGAGCATGTCCTTTCTCTCCGAGAGCGGAGACATATTGATCCATTATCCCGACTTTTGCGCCGACAAATTCGTGTTCGGCCGCCTGACCGGCAAGGGCAAGCCGAACCTTGTCTATTGGTGTACCTGAGATCTCAGTCAGAGCTAAGCCTACGGAGATCTCAAGTGCGGCGGAAGACGAAAGTCCTGCACCGCTCGGCACATCAGAATCGATCAGTAGATCGGCGCCCATAAGTCTGAGGTCTTGCCTTTCTAAGATCCGTGCCATGCCCTCGACATAATCCAGCCACGAGCCCCGACGAGTTCGTTCGGGCGCATCCAGATCTATTTCACCGGCATCATTTCGATTTCCGGAACGTACACGGATCTTCCTATCCATGCGCGCGACAGCGGCAACTGTCGTTCCACTCTCGATCGCCATCGGCAGTACAAATCCGCCGTTGTAATCGGTGTGTTCACCGATAAGATTCACCCTGCCGGGCGCTCTGAACATTCGAGGCTCTCGGCCGTAGATCTTGGTGAACTCCGAGCGCAAGGTTTCAGGGATCGATAACATAGGAGATTCCTTGTGCTGCGTCAGTCACCAAACGACCGGCTCTATCAGACTGCGAAGCTCTGCGGCTTTTTCCTCCGGCAGAGTATCGTTAATAAACATTCCAGCACCGGCTTCGCTACCGGCCAAGAATTTAAGTTTCGTCGCTGTTCGCATTGGTGGATAAAACTCTACGTGAAAGTCAAAGTACTCGTAATCCATGCCGTCTGAAGGGCGATTATTCATCGACATTATGTAAGGAAAGCTCACATCAAAAAGCCTATCAAATGCAGTCAATACCTGCTTAAAAATCTCCGCAAGATCACGAAGCTGAGCAAATGAGAAGTCGGTCAAGGCTTCCGCGTGAATCTTTGGATAGATGTGGAGCTCGAACGGATAACGGGCGAAAAAAGGGATGAGCGCGGTGAAGGATCCATTCTCAGCGACTATCCTCTGCCCATGTCTTTTTTCCTCTTGCAAAATACTTGCGATCAAATTCTTGCCCGTATTTAACTTATGTTCGCGGCATTGCTTCAACTTTTGGCCAAGGCGGGGTGGAATAAAAGGATAAGCATAGATCTGACCGTGGGGATGAGGCAGCGTAACGCCGACGGCCTCCCCTTTATTTTCAAAAATATAAACATATTCGACGGACTCATGTTTGCTCAAATCGTTGAATCTATCCTGCCAAACTTGCATCAGTTTGCAGATCTGGGACACAGGCTGCTTGGCTAAACTTGAATTGTGTTCGGGCGTGTACACAACGACCTCGCAAACTCCTTGCGCCGGGCGGACCGGATAGAGTTCGGTCGATTCGACCTCGGGTTCGGGGGGATCCGGCATTAAGCTTGGAAATTTATTCTCAA
>JBDSLC010000158.1:0-4167 GCA_039916585.1 Pyrinomonadaceae bacterium
AAACCTACAACGCCAAATTCCTCGCGTGGCATTGGCGGCTCGGCGGAGAACAACTTCTATACAGTCACCAAACGATCGATACGGATACCGGAAAACCGCGTTATATGTCGAACCGAAAACCAATGCTGCTAGCCTGCGGTCTCGAAGACACGGTGGCTTTCAACGATATCTGTCCAGCTACACAAAACACCGCGCCCAAAATGATAGCAACGCCGGGAAAAGCGCTATTTCTAGCGAAGACCGGCCATTCGCTCGATAATGAGCGGCGAAACTATTTTGCGGGGCAGATCATTGATTTCCTCGGTCTTTGACGAGGGTAAAACTAGGAGATGAATCATGAATCTTTCAGTCAAATGGCGAACAATGTTCCGCGGTTTATTCCTCTTATCGACGCTCGGGTCATTCACAAATGCCACCTCCGCTCAGGCTGAGACCCTGGGAAGCGTCTCGTATACCGCCCCAGTTGGCTGGAATAAGACCGCGCGGGCGAACGTCGTCGCCTTTTCGAAGGTCGATGCAGCTACCGGCAAATTCTGCATCATTACGCTTTACGGGGCGACGCCCGGAACTGGCAAACCGGAAACCGATTTCAAACGCGAGTGGGCGAATCTTGTACTCAAGAACATGAAGGCCGACGAAAGCCCGAAGACTGAGAGTGAGACGGAGAATGGCTGGACGGCGACGGGCGGCGGCTCCGCAACAGAGGTTTCGGGCGCTCCCGCGTTCGCCCTTCTTACGGTTATGACGGGTGGCGGGCGAGCGGTCAGTATTCTCGCCGTTTTTAACGACCCTTCTTTTACCACTTCTGTTGCTGCGTTCAGTGACAGTATCGAGCTTGGAAAGGCCGTCCCCGATGCGCCCGCACCCCCGATGCAAAACGGAAATCCGGGAGGCCTACGGCAGTTGACCATTGGGGACATCGCAGGCGAATGGGGCGAGACGGCTGGGGACAACACGAGATATGTTGACCGGGCGACGGGCGTGTATGCGGGAGCTGATTCGGTCCATTTCACCAGCAAGATGACCTTCACCGCTAACGGCGGCTACGCCGATGATTTCTTCGGCCTGCAGAACGGACGAAAGATCCAAGGGAACACTACCGGTACCGTCTCGATCGATGGCCGCGTCCTCACGATCAAACGAAAGGGCCTGGCCAAATATGTCATCCGCGGGTGGGAGGAGTTGGCAAATGTGACCCTCCTCCACGTCTGCGGTCCGTGGTACGACGATCAGCCGATACCCGAGCACGTCTTTACGCTAGCGGATTCAAGCGTCAATCTAGATAAGACCTGGATTCGCAAAAAATAACGACCAGCCATGGCTCTGTAGATCGTGCTTTTCGATCGAGACGATAATTTCGTCTGTTTATTGGGCGATAAATCCGCCATCGATCATGTGAATGCCGCCAGTGCAGTAACTTGATTCATCGCTCGCTAGAAACAGCGCAAGATTCGCGACCTCGTCATTTGTCCCGTAACGTTTCATCGGAATGAGCGACAAGATGAATGCGTTCCCCGCAGCAGGGTCATCGGGACTAAATTGCGATTCGAGTGAACGTATCATTCGATTGTCGATCGGGCCCGGACCTATAGCGTTGACACGAACGTTTGCCTCCGCAAGCTCTAAAGCTGCCGTCTTGACCAATCCGAAAACAGCGTGTTTGCTGGCGATATATGGAGCCATCGTCGGTGAGCCGATCATTCCGGCGACTGACGAAATTGCAATGATCGAACCTTTCCCACGTTGCTTCATCGGCTCTACACAGTATTTCATCGAAAGCCAAACTCCGACGACGTTGGTTCGGAGAACGCTTTCAAATTCATCAAGTTGCAAACTTTCAATGGGCGCGAAATTGCCTTCCGTTCCGGCGTTCGCCACTAGAATATCGACGCCGCCGAATGTTTCGACCGTCGTTTCAACCGCCGCCTTTGTAGCCGCTTCATCCGCCGCATCCGCGACAAAATCAGCGACACTCTCATAGTCCGCAAGTCGTCCGCGGGTCTCTTTCAATTTATCTACCGAACGCCCGACAAGCATCACGTTCGCACCTTCTTCGAGAAAACGTTTCGCCGTCGCTTCGCCGATACCGCCCGTCGCGCCGGTGATAATTGCTGTTTTACCGTCTAATCTATTTTTGTATCCTGTCTGTGAATTCAAGTTTCTTTCTCCTGTCTGTTTGTTAATGAAATGCCTCAGTATTCGGTGTAACTCATTCGGGCAAGTTCCGTTTCGGCACTCGCCCACCGGCCTCAGCTCGGAACCCCACAGAGATTGCTATACGATTCGTCCGGCCCGTTCTAGCGCTGAGGGATTTAATCATTGCCTTCACAGCTTCGTGACAGGTGGTCGTCACCTGCAGTTTCCTAAGGAGCCGCTTCGACCTGCTTTAAGTCGCTTTCTTCATTTCAAATCTCCTTTGAAGCGGCCTCCCGACGTAAAACTGACAATATTACCCTACCTCTAGGAGTAGGATGGACACGACCGGGCCACTCAGTGACGACCTTTCAGCACTACAGCCGAAGCCGTATTGCCAGGCAAACTGACTAATTCAACCTGGTCCTGATGAGTTGGTTACATCTTCATAATCGGTGTGCCCTGGCCTGCGACCTGTTTCCATCTGCCGCCCATTTTGACAAAGACGTCTGTCCAGCGAATTTCGCCGCTGATATCCTTGCCCTTATATGTACCCTTGTCCATGGACCTATAAGTAACGATTGCTGTGTTGCCGAACATATGCACTTTCATATTGTCCATCTTTGTGGATTCGAGCTTCAGGTCGCCTGATTTAAACATGGCCATACCCTGGGCCTTGTTCATCATCATCCCGCCGGGATCAGTAAAAACCGAGTTGACGTCGGAATACTTGTCCCAGACGGACGTGTCGCCTTTTGTGACGGCATCGGCCATCTCTTGTTCCATCTTCATCAACGTCTGCTCAGCGGTCATTTTCTGACCGTAGCCGACCGACCCAAGCAACATCATAAACGCGACTGCGAGACATAGATTTTTCATTTTAGATCTCCTTTCCGTGAAATTTGCCTTTGCTATAAAGCCGTAAATTTATATTAAACATTGAAAGCAGGGGAACCTCAGCGCCTTCCGAGATCGAATGGTTTGTGGCTCCGCTTAGACTCGCGTCAGGCAGCGCACACTCGCCAGAAGCATGTCTCGGGTATGGGGGGAATATTAGCGCACATTTAAAAAACCTTCGCGTAAAATCGTGAAAAGTGAGAATGCTAGAGTCTCCAGCAGTGAAAGATCTGACCATCTCCTATTGCCGCATGGGCTACCGCCCATCACCGCTGTGAAGTTGTACTTGACGGGTACCTTTGTTTCGAGAGTTTCTGCGAGTCGCACGATGAAGGTTTCGATGAAGTCGAGCATCGGCGTTCTTCCTGTGGCTTGAAAATCCGGAACAGGTACCAACTTCACCGTACCGATCTCCGCGAGCGGCGAGACATCTTCGTAATCGATATTGTCCGTGTAGCCGGAGGATGGCAGATCGACGCTGATAAGCACAAGATTCTTACCCGAGCTGCCGGGATTCGATATTTGCGATTGTGCGATCGTGTACCGGGCAAGCACCTTCAAAACACAGCTTTGTCCCTTCTGATGCAGGATAAGCCACGGTATCTCGACCTTGAGTCGCGTATCTGGCATGTCTAATAATTGGTATCAAGTAGCGGTGTTCCGAAGATGCGGCCATCCAAAGCCGCGCTCAATAGTTAATGCAGTGTTGATCTACCCGTGGCCTCGCGAAAGGCGCCGACCCAAAACTGTTGTTTTTTTGTAAGGATTGTGTGGGCATCAGCCTCATCTACCCCGCGTCGCTAAGCCACCGACGCTGCCGTGCGGCGAGCGTCGTTTCGGAAAGGGTTGCGGACCGGCAAATTCTGTGATAAGTATCAGCGGTTATTAAGCAACTCGGTCGCCGTTCTCCCAGCGAAAGGACTCGCGAATTCAAACGTATGAGGAAATCGATTATGGCCCGCACCCTTCAGATCAATGAATCAGTTAACAATAACTTGACCGCCAATCGTAATCACTATTTGGCGGCGGTGGTGGCTACTCTGTTGGCCTTCTCTGTCATTTTGGGACAAAGCGACGTTGGGATGGATCGCAGAAGTGCCCGGGTTTCACGCAATGAGGCTGGACATCCACTGACAC
>JBDSLC010000159.1:0-11387 GCA_039916585.1 Pyrinomonadaceae bacterium
CGAAGGTGCGTGTACACGTAAGCCTGGCGCCGAACGGGCGGATGATCCTGAACAGAAAGGCTTACGAACTGATCGGCAAGCCGCCGGCCGTTTATCTTTACTACAGCCGCACGACCGACACGATCGCTGTCGAACCGGTCCAGTCTCCGCGCCTCGCCGAGTCGCTGCCCGTTCTGCAGGAAAAGAAGACGAGCGTCCGCGTAAACGCCGCCCCGTTCTGCCGCCACTTCAACATTCGCGTGCCCGCAACCTCGCGCTTTATCCGCCCGGAAGTTCGCAACGGCCGCCTCCTGCTAAAGCTCTCCGAGGTCGTCACCATCACCACCGCCATGAAAGGCCGCAAGCGAGCCAAGAGATCGAGTGAAAACGAGCCGTAATGTGGGGGCTGTTTTGCGTATTGCGCTGTATCGTCGATCCTTTCGGCGGGCTGTCCGAGATCGATCAGGTCTAGGATGATAGTTTTGGGGCGATAGGAACGCATTCGGATATAGGAGGGTGAAGTTATGCCTATTTATATTCGATTTGACGGGGTGGATGGAAGCGTGAGGGGCGCGGGGAATGGGGGCGTTTGGAAGACGACGAATTTTCTGACGAACGATCCTGCTAGGAGGGCTGGCGGGGGAGGCGGTGGACATGTGAAGGTTTTCGATGGTTCTGCCGGAGCCGCACTCGCGGATCAGAACTTGCTGCCGGTCTCACGGATCTCGCTGTCGGAAAACGGAGGCGGGGTTGAGGGACGCGACGTAGCCGCGAAGATGAAGATCGAGCAGTTGATCAGATCGGCGAAAAGCGGCGGGGCGATGGCTAAGCTCTATGTCGCGACGGACACAGGTGTTTATCAGAGGACGGACGCGCAGGGCCGACTTCTCGTTGGAAGCGATCAGGGCGTATCGCGGTCCGGCGGGGCGGCGAGGCTAAGCCATTCAAACAATCTGAAGCAGATCGGCCTCGGGGCTCACAACACGGCGTCGGTCGAGATCATCATTACCGATGCCGGTGGTTCGGTGGTCGGCTCGCATCGATTATCGAACGTCTCCGTAACCAGATCTGCCGGAACCTTCACGCTGACGTTCAACGGACAGACAACAGGCGGGTAGTTAGCCCGCCTGCCAAAGTCAGAAAGAATGTCCGCGTACCGCTACCAGATCGAGCAAGCGTTGGCGCGGACCATGGGTTGGCCGGCTTTGCAGCCGAATGCTTTGGCGAACTGGGGCATATTTGAGACCGGGGCGTTGACGCGCCATTTGGGGAGTGCGTGCGGGTTGCCGGCGACCTGCTGACGCTCGGCGGCCTCGGTATATTTGCCCTGCCAGACCTGTGCCCAGCCGAGGAAGAACCGCTGCTCGGGTGTGAATCCGTCGATGTTCTTCGGCTGCGCCTTGCCCTTTAGTGAACGCATATAGGCGTCGTAGGCGATCGTGAGTCCGGCGAAGTCGCCGATGTTTTCGCCCAAGGTAAGCTTGCCGTTGATGAATAGTCCGGGCTGAACCTCAAACTCGTTGAACTGCTTCACCACGCACGATGCACGCTCCTCGAACTTCGCACGGTCGTCCGAGGTCCACCACATTTTCAGGTTACCATCCGCCGCGAAACGGCTTCCTTGATCGTCGAACCCGTGAGAGATCTCGTGGCCGATCACGCCGCCGATCGCACCGTAGTTGATAGCGTCGTCGGCTTCGAAGTTGAAGAACGGCGGCTGAAGGATGCCCGCGGGGAACGTGATGTCATTGTTCTGCGGGCTGTACGAAGCGTTGACGGTCGCGGCCGAATACGGGAACCGAGTCTTGTCGCGAGGCTTGCCGAGATCTGCGAGATTTCGTTTGTTGTTGAACTTTGTAAGGCTCAGAAGGTTGCCGGTATAGCTCCCCTTCGAGATCTTCAATCCCTCATACCCGCGAAGCTGATCGGGATAGCCGATCTTACGCTTAAAGCTCGCGAGCTTTTCCTGTGCCTGTTTTTTGGTGTCGGCTCCCATCCAATCGAGATTGTTGATCCGGTCTTTGAGGGCCGCCATCAGGTTGTCGATCAACTCGTTCATCCGAGCCTTTGACGGAGCCTTGAAAGCGCGGTTGGCATACTCCATCCCGAGGGCTTCGGCCAGCACCTGGTCGGTCTGCTGAACGCACGTCTTCCAACGCGGCTGACGCTCCTTTTGACCGCCGAGATAGCGGTTGAAGAAGTCGAAGTTCGGATCGGAATATGCTTTCGAGAGCGACGGGGCGGCGCTGTTGATGACGATGAACCGTAGGTATGTCTTCCAGTCGTCGACGGACACGTCGCTGAGCATCGAATTGAATTCCGTAAAGAATTTTGGCGGCGCTACATTAAGCTCGGCGACGTTCGGCACGCCCCGTTCCGCAAAGTATGCGTCCCACGAGAAGTTCGGCGTGAGTCCCTTCGTATCGGCATAGGTTAGTTTGTTGTAGTTATTATCCGGGTTTCGACGTTCGACCGGCGTGAGCGATGCGTTCGCGAGACGCGTCTGAATCTCCATCACCTTGTTTGCTTTAGCGGCAGCATCGTTAGCGTCGCCGAGAAGCTTGAACATCGCGGTGGCATACTCGACAAACTTAGCCCGAGTCTCGATGGATTTCGCATCTGTGTTCGTGTAATAGTCGCGGTTCGGCAGCGAGATGCCGCCCTGGCCTGCGTTGATCAGCACCACGTTCGTATCCTTAAGATCGGCACCCACGCCGAAGCCAAAGACCGCCGGATAGCCGCTTTCGTGAAGATATCCGATCAGTCCCTGGATGTCCCGGCTCGTTTTCGCCGCGTCGATCTTTGCCAGAAAAGGCTTGATCGGGTCGGCGCCGGCACGCTCGATCGCGGCTTCATCTGCACAGGTCGCATAGAAATCGCCGATCAATTGCTTGTTGGTACCGGCTTTAGCGCTCGACTTTGCGTCTGCCTCAAGAACCTCTTTGAGCATCGTGTTGTTGCGGTCGGCGAGAACGTTGAACGTGCCCCAGCGCGATTCGGATGCCGGGATCTCGGTCTTTTTCATCCAAGTCCCGTTAGCGTATTGGTAGAAGTCAGTACACGCCTCTACGGCTGTATCCATGTTTGCCGGGCCGAAGGCCGTGTACTGGGATAACGACGATACCGTGAACGTCGCGAGGATCGCGATAGCGACTAATGATCGACGGGTCTGAATCAGCATCAAGAATCTCCTGGAAATGTTAGATGTTTTCTAGAAGATTGTACGCGATACTTCACGGAAAGGTTTAGCGGGCTTTCGGGATGACGGAGACATCCTGACTTTTCCGAGTATGTAGAATTTCCAAGACCCGCCGCCACGTTCGGAGAACTCGAAAAGGCCAGGCTTGCCCGACTAATCAGAACCGTCACTGACGTGTCTGTACGCGCTGCGTCGCATTTTTGGAATGTGAGATAAAAAAAGACGCCAGCGACGGAAATGGCCGCTGGCGTCGAATCCTTGTCGGTTGGGAAACCGATCATAAGCTAATCACCGTAATGATCGACGCAGCCTTCGGCGTTGATCCCGGTTGCGTTGAGGGCCGCACTGGCTTTTTGTCGAGAGAAGTTCCAGGTGCGCCAATCTCCTTCTTGGCGCTTCATGCAGGCTCGACGTTCGAACTCGCGCAGGGCGGTGACGGCGTCGTCGGAGTTGAGACGGTCAAAGGAGTTGATGAGTGTAGGAAGGGCGTCGTCGCTCAGGTTCGCGTTGTAAGACGCGTCGAATTCACGCCCTTGGTGCATGAGGCGCAGGTTCGTTTCGACAATGAACTTTTCGGGGTTCATCAGGTTGGTGGCCCCGAGGATGAGGACGGCGGACCAGAGGGCTCCCCAGGCGAAGTAGTTACGATTGTTTCTTAACACCGTGACCGCGAACCACACGAAGACGACGGCGAGCCAGGTCATAAAGACCATCGGGTAGAAGCGGACGGTGGTCATGCCGTAGCCGAGTTCGCCGGTGAGCAGGACGAGGCGCTGGACGGCAGAGGCCATGATGACGAACAGGAGCGCGATCTGTATGCCGGCGAATATTTTATATATCCCGCCGACCTTCGAGCCGTCTTTGCGAATGAGCCAATGGGAGAGTAAGAGCATCGGCAGCACGAGGGCTGCGACGGCGACGAGTTCGCCAAAGCCGCGGCGGGCGTAGTCGGCGAGTTTGAAATCGGGAGTGTTTTGGATGAACTCCATCCCGCCAAACAGATACGGGACCTGGACGATCACGAAGGCGAGAAACAGCAGATTCACGAGGCCGAGGATCAGCACGGTTTCGGTTGTGCCGAGCGTGAATACGGACGGCAGGGATGCGCTGTCGAGGCTTTGCCAGTCGCGGGCTTTGACGGGAGCGGCAAGCATCCCTGCCTGGCTACCTACCTCGGTTCGGATCTCTTCTTCTGGCAAGCAAGGATGCTTGCCACTCCAGTCAGGCGGATCTGAGATGTTGATGTGCTCGAGGATCGAGGCGTTGTTTGGGAGTGCCGGGCCGGATTCACCGGGTTCGGCAGCGACTTTGGCGACAAAGGACTGAGGCTGATTCTCGGCCGCGTCGGACACACTCCCTGACGGTCGTGTTTCTGCCTGGGGGGCATCGGCCTGCGGGATCGGAGAAGTAGACGCGGACGTCCGCGGTCCGTTTGCAAACGGGGCCATTAGGGAGCCGCGGAAATAGCCGGCGGTTAGCCACGCGAAAAACGACGTCAGAAGGAAGTGGCTGACGACGGTGTCGATGTTGAAATTGAACGTGCGGTTAACGAGGCCTTCGAATGCGGCGTCGGCCGCCATGAAGAGGGCGCCGAAAATAAGGAGCAGCGGCATTGCGATCGCTAGTCCGCGAAGGACGGCGAAGGTGTGCTGGCTGAGCTTGTTGCCGGGCATCTGCTTCCAATCGATATCGGAACCAAGCAGCAAGAACGGACCGATAGCCGACGTGATGCCGGCGTAGATCACGCTGGTCACGTAGTGAAACGCGCCGGAGATGTGGGCTTTCAGTCTGAAATTGCCGAGCAGCATCACGCCCATCAGGATGATGATCGCGAACGTGTCCCAGACCATCAGCTCTTCGGCATCGCGGATGAGATACATCGAAGCGAAGAAGACCATCGCTGCCGAGATTGCGACATTAGTCTTTGTACGCAGTTCGGGTCGGTGTCTCTTAATCAGCACTACAAGGCCTGTGACGAACGCGGTCACAAACAAGAATGCGTTCAAGCCCCACGGCGTCTCTCGCAAAAGCACGTTGCCCAGCACACCGACCACAGCGGCCGTGCCTAAGATCTCTAATCCAGTTCTAGTTCGCGTCGTCATATATTTTGCAATGCGGGCGCGTCGTCCGCGAGTAATTAAAAATTCAATACAAAAGGAACAACCAGTGCATAGATCACCGCGAGCATTGCGGCACGCACTACATACTTCAGCGACATATCTTCGGCAGAACTCTCAAGGGCTCGGAAGGAATTGCGGAGAAAGACGAAACCTGAGAACAAAGGAACGAAACCAAGGAGGCCCAGGCCGTAGAAGATGATTCCGATCGCACCCAAAGGAGCGATCACGATTCCAACCAGTGTTGAGGTCGCAGCTGCGAGCAGGAACAATCCGCCGAGAAACGGACGCAGTTCACCGAGTTTGTTTCGCCAGAGCAGCCAAGCGGCCATGGCAAGGATTGACACCGCACTAAGGACGTAACAGAAGATCTTGTACCTGGCTAACAACACGTCGCTCGGATCGCTCGCTGCCCAGTTTCGAAATACGATCGGATCGGCAGCGATGCAGACGATGGGCAGGCCGACACCGAAATACCAGTCGAACTTGGTCTGGCTAAGGGTCGGCACCGCGGAGAACTGTCGCTTTAGAAACTCGGGGCGAGGAGCCGGCGTGCTTTCGTTGATCTGTTGAAGTGTTTCCATAATGACTATTTGACGCCCTCAAGTTCGATTAGTTCCGAAAGTTCTCGTGTCGATCTTGCGGCATAGCCGCGGTCATCTATCTGCCTCTCTTCGGAAAGGCTGAGCCTTTCCGCTCATCATCGCGGCAAGCCGCAGTTGGAACAAGGTGGATATCCACACTCTTCAAACTCCTTTCATCGCTTTGATGAGCGCTTCCATGTGGTTGAGATACTGCTCCAACGCTTTGCGGCCTGCCGGTGTGATCTTGTATTCGGTCAGAGGCGTGCGGCCGGAGAATGATTTTTTCATGGTGACGTAGCCGGCATCTTCGAGCTTGCGGGCGTGGACGCTGACGTTGCCGTCGGTGGTTTTGAGCAGCGACTTGAGATCAGAGAAGCTGAGCTTTTCGTTCGCCGCAAGTGCACTGATAATGCCGAGGCGCATCCGTTCGTGGATGACCTTGTCGAGCTCGCTGGAGACATTCTCGGCGGCGTGTTCGACGCGGAGAACGTGGCGCTCGGCTTCGCCGTTATCTCGTTTTATAGCTAGGTTCTTTTTTGACATTACTTTCTCGATCTCTGAGCCCGGTGCGCTTCGGAACCCGGTCGCTATCGCTCGCGGTTCTGACTAGCTTCCCGCGAGCGGCGTTCCGAAGATGCCGACGGCGAGTTCTGCCCAAACGAGGGCGAGAACGACGAGGATGCCGATGCATGTGGCGACGCGATACTCGAACTTCTTGATCACTCGCAAGGCGGTCTCGATCGCGAATCCCGCTCCGAAGAGCATAACGGCGGCGGCGATGAAGTCGAGGAGTTTCCAATCGACGCCGTCCACTCCGAGTCTCATCGCAAAGAATGGAATGGTAAGCAGGGCGCATACGCCGATGATGATGCCGAGAAGTCTTTTGTTTGGTGTTGTCATTTTCGGTCTCCGAAAAGTTGTCTATTGCCAGCGTTCAACCACCGCTACCGCGGGTGGTACTGACATTCGTTAACTCCCGCTCTTGGTGAACTTCACGCCGCGGAGCAGCGGGTTGGTGTACTCAAGGCCGACCACTTTGCCTGCGGTGTCGCGACGAAATCGCAGCAGGGATTGGTTGATCTGAAACGTATCTTTCTCCACCGGCTTAAATTCGATCGAGTTTGCGTAATTGGCACGAACGCTCAGGCCGTCTTTCGTCGGCGTCGCTTCGAACGTGGCAGTCAGTTCGTCGCTGCGATAGAGGCCGGCGAGAGCCTTCAAATCTTCTGCCGTCGGCGTCCAGGCCTGGGCACGGCGATAGTGCGATACGATGCCGTCCTTTGTCTTCAACTCGATACGGTCTGCCGAGAGATATTGGATTTCGAACTCGGCCTCGGACATAAAGAAAGGCGTCGTGCGTTGATTCTTGAATCGGTCAACCGCAAGCGGAACCAACGGCCCGCCGCCCGGGATCGTCAGAGCGCCTTGGTTGTTGATCTGTATGCGAAGGGCTTGTCCGGTCTTTTCGTCGAAGAACATTCCCGCCTTGCCGGTGAGGTCACCCGTCGCGATTGCGTTGGGATTCGCCGGCGGCGGATTCTCGTTGACGATTCCAGCGGGGAGAAAGAGGTTAAAGATGCGTCCGGCGAAAGCAGATCTCGCCGTGCCGTCCTGGTTACAGGTAATGGCGATCGAGAGATTGTGCTGCGGAACGCGACCGGAAAGGGCGCTGTATCCCGCCGCTCCGCCGCTGTGCCAGATCAACTGGCCGCCGCCGCGGAAGGGTTCGATCTGCTGGCCCCGAGCATAGCTGAGCTTGCGGCCGTTGTTCAAAACGGCGGGCTCCATCAACTTTGCCGTTACGAAAGGGCCAAGCCGGTTGGCGGTCAACGAGTCTTGCCACGCGACGAGATCGACGGCCGTCGTGAACAAGGCTCCGGCTCCGCCGCGCTCGTTGCCTAGATACATATCCATCTTCCAGCGGTCCTTCTCTTTTGAGTAAGCGATCGCTCGATCTTTGATGATGAAGAGCGGATCGTCCCGATAGGTCGTCGACTTCATCCCAGCGGGGTCGAACACGCGCTTTTGCACGAATTCGGAAAAAGGGATCTTGCTGACGCGTGTAACTATCTCGGGCAGCAGCACGTAGCCGCTGTTCGAGTAAGACCATTCATCGCCAGGCATAAAATTCAGCTCTCGCTGGCGGAGGATCATCGTCATTGCGGTCGGATCACCACCGGCGAGGTTGAGCAGCGGCTGCCAATCGCGAATGCCGCTTGTGTGCGTGAGCAGATGATCGACCGTGATCGTGCGGCCGTAGTCGGGCAGCTCCGGAATGTATTTGCGAATGTCGTCGGTAAGGGCAAGCTTGCCCTCCTCGGCGAGTATGAGTATCGCCGCGGCGACGAACTGCTTTCGAACCGATCCGGCGTCGAAGAGTGTGGTCGGCGTGATCGGCCTGTCGCGTTCGAGATCGGCCGAGCCGTAGGCCTTATTGATAACAAGCTTCCCGTTCTGCGAAAACGCGACAGCACATCCGGGTTCGCTAGGTTTCGTCCAGGCAAAGACCTTGTCGACCTGGGCCGAGTAGTCAGGAGCCGTCTGGGCATAGCCCTCGACGAAGAGTATGAATGCGAAAAGTATTGTGAGTGAGGCGTTGAGTTTCATAGTGCCGTATAAGTTGCCGATTGGCGAAGTCAACCACCCTCTACTGAAGGTGGTACTGACATCGGTTAGCCTCCGTATTTTTTTGCGATGATCGCGCCGAAGACGATGTGGGTTAGGCCGAAGCTTGCGAGCATCAGGTAGTTGCTGTAGCCGGCGGGTAGCGCGAAGGCAGCGACGCCGAATGCCATAAAAAACCAGCCCATCACCGGAACGGCGCGGACGGAGAACGCGCCGCCGGTGATGACTGCTGCTCCATAGCAGAGCATCCAGATCGGTGCCATCACTTCGTAATGTTCGTATCGCCAGAGGCCGAGCGTGATCGCAACGCCGGCGACAAGCGGAGCCGCGAAACCGAAGGCGAACTTGCGGGCAGGCGCGCTGGTGAGCGATCCACCAGCGATCTTCGACTTTTGCCACATCGCGAGAAAGCCGATCGCGGCGGCGAGGAATGCCTCGGTGAGCCAGACGATCAGCCAATTACGTAGGTACGGCTGCTGCGAAGCGAAATAGGCGGCGGCGACGGCAGTTGCTCCCATCAGCATCCCTCCGTAGCCGGGAACCGCAGTGAACGACGAGGACCGCTCCATCATGTCGCGGATGTATTTGACGTTGTCGATCGCCCGGTCGCCGATGTTCACCGGCTGATCTTCTGTTTCTTTACGTAAAGGTGAGATGCTTCCCATTGAGAAGCGAGTTTATGCCAAGTTGTTGGGTCTGTCAAGTACTTTATGATATAAAGTAAAAAATGATTTACCCGCGAAATACGCGAATGGACGCGAATAAGAATTGGTCAGTCTTATTCGCGTCACTTCGTATGATCGGTGGTAGCAGTGCTTTCGTGCTTCGCACTCATGCAGGCGGGACGCCTGCGTTTCCGGCTAGTGCTCCTCTACCGCGACCTTACCCTTAAACGTACGGAAGAGAAAGACGAAATATCCGATAGCGATCACGATGCCGATCGACCACCAGATCAGGCCAACGCTGAGGCCGTATGCTCCCGCTTTGGCGTTGTCGACAGTCAGACTGTTTGCCGGATCTAGTGCGGGCAGAACGTTCGGATATAGGCCGTAAACAGCTCCGCCGAGCATCATCGCGAGATACGCCGATGAGCCCAGGAACGCGGCTTTGTCGTTGCCCTTCGCGTTAAAGTATTTGATCGCACCGAGCGAGGCGACGACGGCGACAGGGATCAGCCAGCCGATAGGAAGTGCGTAGTAATTGTCGAGAATGTTCGGACGGACGTACATAACGGCGGCGAGGCTTGCGATGGTCACGGCCACGAGTGCGAACCAGCCGAGGCTTACTACTTTCCGCGCCCGAGCGTTCATCTCGCCTTCGGTCTTGTGAGCAAGATAGTTGGCACCGTGAATGGCAAGAGCGACGAAGGCTACCACTCCGGAAAGAACCGTGAACCAATCGAGAATGCCGGTCTCACCGGTAGTTCCCCAGTGTGTGAATAGCGGTTCGAAGAAGTAGCCTTGGGCGTTCAGCGGCACGCCGCGGATCACGTTACCGAGAGCGGCTCCGAAGAAGATCGCGAGAAGAATGCTTGAGAGTGCGAAGACGAAATCCCAGAAGTTTTCCCAGAGTTCATTGTGCAGCTGGTGGCGAAGCTCGATGCCCGCGGCCCGCATTATCAACAGCCAGAGCACCATTGTCAGCGGCAGGTAGAATCCGCTGAAAGCGGCGGAGTAGAGCACGGGAAAGGCAAAATAAAGCGTTCCGCCGGCTGCGAGCAGCCATACCTCGTTACCGTCCCACACGGGGCCGATCGCCCGGATATTTGCCTCACGCTCGCGGTTGTTGCGGCCGACGATGTAGTGGACTATTCCTGCTCCGATGTCGAACCCATCGAGGACGACATAAGCGACGATCATAAATGCGACGATCATGAACCAGATTGTTTCCATTGTCGTTCCTCCTTAGATCGCGGGTTCGGATGCCGGCAGGGGTGCCGGCGTTCCAGTTAACTCATCCGCTCCATGCTCGATGCGGCGGAGCATCAGGAATATGTAGAGCAGCGTCAGCACGGTATACATTCCGAAGAATCCGATCAGGGTGAAGAGAACATTGCCGCCGGAAACCATCGGCGAGTGGCCGTGTTCGGTCCGCATCAGGCCGTATACAAGCCATGGTTGGCGGCCGAGTTCGGCGACCATCCACCCGACCGTATTCGCGATAAACGGGAACGGAAACAGCAGCATCAGGATCCAGAGCAGCCAGTTCGAGGTGAAGAGCCTGCGACGCCACAGCATTAAGCATGCGAGTACCATCACGGCGATGAAGATCGTGCCGAGACCGACCATAATGTGAAAGCTGTAATAAAGCAGCGGGATGTTGGTCGGATGCTGATCTTCGGGGAATGCGCCGAGGCCTTTTACCTGTGCTTCCCATCGTTGGTAGGTGATGAAGCTGAGTGCGTTCGGGATGTGGATGGCGTTGTCGAGCCGTTTCTTTTCCATATCGGGCTGGCCGATGAGGACGAGCGGCGCGCCGTCTTTGGTTTCGAAGAGGCCTTCCATTGCGGCAAGCGTGACGGGCTGGTGCTTTGCGATCATTCTTCCCTGCAGATCGCCGGACGGGAACAGCATCCAGATGCTGCCCGCACAGCCCGCGATCACGCCTGCCTTAACGAACATCTTTCCGTACTCAACCTGTTTCTTAGAGAGAATGTAGAAAGCGCCTAGAGCCGCGACGGCGAATGAACCCGTGACAAACGCTCCGCCCATGTTGTGAAGGTATTGGTAGACCGCCCATTCGTTCAGAACAAGCGCCCAAAAGCTTGTGAGATGGACCGAGCCGTTGGCCGCCATCTCATATCCGAGCGGGTGCTGCATCCAGGCGTTGGTGGCGATGATGAACCAGCCTGAAAGCCACGTCCCGACGAACAGTAATAACGCC
>JBDSLC010000160.1:0-11266 GCA_039916585.1 Pyrinomonadaceae bacterium
TGTCCGTCCGCGTCTCCAGCCGGGTCAAGATGTTTCGAACCTGGTTGTCATTAGGCTGAAAGATCACCTGGCCGGTCGGGATGCCTTGATCGGTGGAAAACGGCGGAAGAGTTCGGTTCCAATCCCAACTCACCCTGTAAAGATTTGAAAGCAGGTTTAGGTCCTGGCGGATCATCATCCACGTCTGCTCGGGTGCGTTCGCAAGTTCGTTACGACGCATAAAGCTGTCGATATACGTACCGTAATTGAGTACCTGATCGAGCTCGGACTGCGAAACGCGGCCGTCGTCAAAGCTTCTTCGCAACCGATCGGTCGAGTTCTCGAAGGCATTAACGAACGCCATTATGTTGTTTTCTTGCTGAGTATTGTCCCAGCGGCTATTATCCAGCCGATTATCCACCTGCCCGCGGAACGTGTCCGTCCGCGTTTCGAGGCGGGTCAAAATGTTCTTAACCTGACGGTCGTTGGCTCGTGGATTCCAGGTCTGTGCCTGGACGCCCGCGACGCCGAGCAGCACCGAAAAAAGTGCTGCAAAAATTAAAAGTTTTCTGTTTCCCATTATCGTTATCTCCTTTAAGCTCCCTCGGACACACGCCAACGAGAGAAGTTATAGAGGTGTAGTGCAACGGGCGTGCCAGAGCGAATATATTTAATAGACAGTTATAGTTAGCGGTAGTGTGCAAGATTCCCTGCCGACGCGTTTCGGCCCATATGGTGCGTCGATGTACCCTAATGATTCGCAAGTTAGTTGCCTATGTATAAGCCTCCAACAACAAGAGCGGTGATCCTCGCACGAGGGCTTGGAACGCGAATGCGTGCCGATGAGGGCGGACCGGAATTGTCGGCGGGTCAGCGGAGGATCGCCGCTAAAGGCATCAAGACACTGATGCCGATCATCGGTAAAAAGACGATGCTCGAGTTGATCGTAGCGAACCTTTACAAGTCGGGGTTTACCGAGATCTGTATGGTCATTGGGCCCGAACACGACACGATCCGTGAATTTTGTTCTCACAAGGGCCTTCCATCTGATTTTGCGATTCAGCAATTACCGCTCGGAACTGCTGATGCAGTGCTTGCGGCAGAGAGATGGGTTCAAGGTAACGAGCTTTTCCTCGTAGTAAATTCCGATAATCTTTATCCCGTCGAAAGCATTCGGCGATTGCGTATAGGAAATCGGCCCGGGCTGATGGGCTTTGACCGCGAAGCGTTAATTGAGAACAGCAATATTCCCGAAGGTCGCATTGCGAAATACGCGACGCTTGAGGTTGATGGTGAAGGATATCTCACTCATATCGTTGAGAAACCAGTCGTCATCAAAACCGGCTCGCTCGTCTCGATGAATGCGTGGCTGTTCTCGCCGATGATCTTCGAGGCTTGCCGTGTGATCGAGCCGTCGGTACGGGGCGAATTCGAGTTAGCTTCGGCCGTTCAGTATGCGATAGACAACCTCGGCGAGAGGTTTGTAGTTGTCGGTTCAACTGAGGGCGTGCTTGACCTGTCGAGCCGTGCCGATGTGGCCAGCATGCAGCAATTTCTAAGTGACGAGTAAATGTTTATTCCAGGGCGAATCGAGGTCCTCGGCAAGCATACCGACTACTGCGGCGGCCGGAGCATTGTCTGTGCGGTCGATCGGGGATTTCATGCGAGTATTGAGCCCCGGGCCGATCGATACGTCGAGCTTTCGAATCTCGATACCGGAGAGAACGCTTCGCTGGATCTTGCCAACCCGGCGGCGGTTGCCTCGGGACATTGGACGACCTACGCGGGCGAGGTTATTCGCCGATTGACGTCGAACTTTCCCGAACGCATCTCTCACGGCTGCACGATCAGGTTTCGCAGCGATCTGCCAAAAGCTGCGGGGCAGTCGAGCTCTAGCGCGCTGATGATAATGGTGTTCGCAGCTCTCGATGCCGTCAATGATCTGAGGTCATGTGACGAGTTTCGCGAGAATATTTATGACGATAGGGATCTCGCCGAATACCTAGGCTGTATCGAAAACGGACAGAGTTTTCGCGGACTCCAGGGTTCTGCGGGGGTCGGGACCTTCGGCGGCAGTCAAGACCACGCGGCGATCCTGCTTGGACGTACCAACACCCTGAGCCGATTCGCTTTCGCGCCACTGCGGCGGGAAGGAGAGTTCACATTTACTAACGATCTAACATTCGTCGTCGCATCGAGCGGGGTTATTGCGGAAAAAACCGGTGCCGCTCGAGCGAAATACAACCGCGTGTCAAGGATGATCTCAGACATCACTTCCGCACTGGGACCTGGTTCGCTTGCCTCTGTCATTGACGAGCGGGGGATAGATGAAGTTCGGAGAGCGGTCAAATCGGGAACGCGTAGCTTTAGCGGCGAGGAACTGCTGGGCCGCCTCAAACAGTTTTATGTGGAAAATTACGAGATAATTCCTAGGGTGAGCGAACTCCTGGCTGCGGGTCATCACGAAGGGATCGGCGAACTAGTTGACGCCTCACAGCATAATGCGGAACGGCTGCTCGGCAATCAGGTCGAGGAAACAGTGTTTCTGCAGCGGTCTGCTCGTGAAATTGGTGCGATCGCAGCGTCGGCGTTTGGCGCCGGGTTTGGCGGGAGCGTGTATGCGATCGTACAAACCCCGGAGGCCGAGCGTTTCCGATCTGAATGGCAGGCCGGATATGTAAGTCGCTTTTCGGAACACGCAATCACGAGTGAGTTTTTCACGACGCGGCCGTCACAGATCGTTATCACTTGACCGGTTCTTATCCACAAGGCTTTTGAGCAGAGCTTTAATGTCAGCGATACCCTTGTAAGAAACGTAGGCCGTCACGAAGATGTACCAAAGTACCGCCGTAACGGTTAGGATCAGCCAAAAATACTTCATACTTCGCCTCCTTTTCGCGGTTTGAGCAGCGAGAAGATCACCATCGCTAGAGCCGATGCGACATAGGCTGCGATTCCCGAATAATACGGCCCGATCGACTTCGCGAGATCTCGCGTTGCCGGTGTTTTTTCAAGTACGAGGAAAGTGACAGGTATCACGGCTGCGAGAACTATCGACGCTGCGGCCCCCCAACTGTTAGCGCCGCTCCAATAGCACGATGAGATAAGGAGGACAGAAATGCTGGCAAGATAGATAGTTCCGGTAATTCCGAGATAGGTCCAAACATCGCCTTCAAGCGGATACCACAGCCCGTAAAAGAGCAAAAAGACACCGATCACCGCGACGATCATTCGGTTAACGAGAATTCCCTTTTTCTCAGACCACGGTTTCTTACGAAACGGGGCCATGATGTCGTTATAAATAACGCTACCCCATGTGAGCATATAGCTCGAATCAGTAGACATATCTGCCGCGAGCATCGCGGCGACGCACAATCCCATCAGGCCGATCGGAACAAATGTCGACAGAAACGTCGGCATTGCGTCGAGCGTATTTGTCACCTGCCCGAGCGTCGCCAATGCAGCGATTCCCCAAATGCCGGGGATCAGGAATCTACAGACGAAGAAGAAACTCGTGCGGACGTAGATACTTTGACCCGTGGCCGAGTCTTTTGCGGCGAGTACGCGGGCGATCGTCGTCTGCCACGTAAGTACGGCGGCAAAGTTTAGGAGTACCTGAAAGAGCACATATTGCCAACCCAGATCGGGATGCACGAATGGATTGAATCCGCCGGCACCGTAATTCACCTCGACCGTAGTGACGATCTTGTCCCACCCGACGTAGACCAGAATGAGTAAAGTAACCGCGATCAGTCCGACACTCATTACGACGAACTGGAGAAAGTCCGTGATCAGAACCGACAGCATTCCGCCGAGGATCGTGTAAGTGGCGACGCCGATGAGCAAGACAGTCATCATTGCTTCCAGATAACCCACCTGATAACCGAGCAGGTTGAATGACGTGACCTTCAGCCCAACGATCGTCACCAAAAACTGTCCGCCGATCCGTAGGAAAACGCCCATGTTCAGCAAGCCGCCGAGTACGATAACAACACCCGCCGCCCAACGAATGCGCGGGCCAAACTGGCTTTCGATCAATTGAGGGATCGTGATCACGCCGGAATCGCGGAGCGGCTTAATGCAGAATCCGGTATAGCCGATAACGAGCATCGACAAGGCCATTGCGATTCCCGGCGTCGCCCCGGCGAAGCCGTATTTATAGCCCGCTTCAGCCGTGTACATACAGGTGACGATGCCGAATTCCGTCGCCGCAAGACTCGCGATGCCGAGATAAACGTTCATCTCGCGGCCCGCGACCAGAAAGTCATCGACCTTGCCGACATACTTGCGCACGTATAAGCCGGCGGCCATTGTGACCAGGAGGTATAGCCCAACAATGCTTCCGTCCAGAAGCCAGTTGAAGTTCGTCATATTGATATAAGAGCAACGCTCGGAAAAACGCTGAACCAATACTAGTCAGGTTTTGGGTTGGTGTCTAACGCGGAAGGTTTCCGTGGGTGTGAAGGTGCCCACGGGGACTCCCGTAAGTTCGCCTGCCAAGCGTCCCGCGAAAGTTCCCACAGTCGGACAGTGCTGGCCATATGCTGGCCGAAAAAAAGTTCAAACTGTACGTCCTGCGTCGCGTTTTTGTCCGGAGCCGACGGACGTTGCGGCTTTGCATCCGCTCCGCCCCACACGGTTTGCGATTCGTCCCACTCGCGTGTATCGTTCATCGGCGACAAACAAAAGGATTCATTGGAGGATACAAGAAGTGATTAAGGATATAGCTCTGCAATTTTTTGACGCGTGCGAGTCGGGGAAGGGATGGGAGGTTTGCTCGGCGTATTGTCATCCCGACGCGACGTTTGCGGCACAGGCGGATTCGCTTGCAGGAGTCGAGACGCTTGAGGCCTATACGGAATGGCTCAAGGGCCTTTTCCATCCGATCCCGAATGCAAGTTACGAGATCAAATCGTTTGGCGTGGACGAAGAACGCGGGCACGTCCTCGGCTTCGGTATCTTCAAGGGAACGCACACCGACGAGGGTGGACCTGTGCCCCCAACTGGAAAGAGCGTCGCGGCCGATTACGTTTACGTGATGGAATTTGACGGCGACCGCGTCCGCCATATGACGAAGGTCTGGAACGACGGGTTTAGTTTTAAACAGGCCGGATGGGCGTGAGTTTCTTCCTTGGCTTCTGATCCATTGCAAACTGGCCGCCCGCTTACGCGGTCGGTTCTGACTTATTCCCACTCGATGGTGGATGGAGGTTTGGAGGAGATGTCGTAGACGACGCGGTTGACGCCGCGGACTTCGCTGGTAATGCGGGATGATACGGCGGCGAGGAAGTCGTGGGGGAGGCGGGCCCAGTCGGCGGTCATGCCGTCAGTGGAGGTTACGGCACGCAGGGCGACGGTCTTTTCGTAGGTGCGGAAATCGCCCATGACGCCGACAGATTGGATCGGCAGCAGCACGGCGAATGCCTGCCAGACATCTTTATACATACCGAAGTTGTGCAGCTCTTCGATAAAGATCTTGTCGGCCTTCTGCAGCAGTTCGACCTTATCGGGCGTGATGTCGCCGAGGATTCGGACGCCTAGACCTGGGCCGGGGAACGGGTGGCGTTCGAGGATCATCTCGGGAATGCCTAGATCACGACCAATGTTGCGGACCTCGTCTTTGAATAGTTCTCGCAGCGGTTCGATGAGCTTGAGGTTCATCTTCTCCGGCAGGCCGCCGACGTTATGGTGCGATTTGATGGTGACGCTTGAGCCGCGAAGGCTTACGCTCTCGATCACATCCGGATAGAGAGTTCCCTGCACCAGAAACTTCACATCGCCGATCCGCTTTGCTTCGGCATCAAACACGTCAATAAACTTGGCCCCGATCGCCTTTCGCTTTAGCTCGGGATCGACAACGCCCTTTAGCACCGCGTAGAAATCTTGCGAGGCATCAACGCCAGCTACGTTGAGATGAAGATTGTTTTCGTAGACCTGGAGCGTCTCTTCAAACTCGCGATTGCGGAGCAGGCCGTTGTTGACGAAGATGCACGTCTGCCGATCGCCGATCGCTTCGTGGACGAGCACGGCGGCTACCGTCGAATCAACACCACCCGACAGTCCGCAAACGACGCGATCGGTCGGGCCGACGATCTCACGGATACGCTCGATCTCTTCCTTTATAAAGCTCGCCGGCGTCCAGTCGCCTTTGCATCCGCATACGTTGAAGAGGAAGTTGCGCAAGACCTCTTTACCAAGTGGCGTGTGCGAAACCTCGGGGTGAAACTGAACGCAATAGATGCCGCGTTCATCATTTTCCATTCCAGTGATAACGTCACCGGTCGTCGCGGTCAATTGAAAGCCGGGCGGCATCTCCGTCACGTGATCACCGTGACTCATCCACGCGTCCAGTTCGAACGGAAGGCCTTTAAATAGCTTGGTCGCCCCGCTTAGAACCTTGACCTTTGCGTGGCCGTATTCGCGGCGGGCGGCGGGTTCGTTTCGGCCGTCAAGATCGACCGCAACCATCTGCATTCCATAGCAAATGCCGAGGATCGGCGCTCCGACTTTATCGTAGAAATCTTTTTCTACTCTAGGCGCGTCCTCGTCAGTCACGCTCGACGGCCCGCCGGAAAGGATCACTCCCATAGGCTGCTTCGCCGCGATCGCATCGGCCGCCAAATGAAACGGATGGATCTCGCAATAAACCCCCGCCTCACGCACCCGCCGTGCGATCAGCTGTGTGTACTGCGATCCGAAATCTAGAATGAGTATGAGTTCGTGCTGCAAAAAATTGAGCTCCTTATGTCAGAACCGCGAGCCGTAGCGACCGGGTTCTGCTGTCAGAACCGAGAGCGATAGCGATCGGGTTCCGTATCGTTAAAGGAACGATTATACGCAGGCAAAACAGCTTTGTCAGACGGAGCCTTTATTTCTTCTTCGCGTGCTTATATGCATCTTTCACGACCGCCTCGAGCACTTTCTCATCGACATCTGAAAGCTTCTTTATATATAGACAGGCCGTACTCGTCGTGTGCTTGCCGAGCTTTGAGAGCAGTGCGGGCTGCTTCGGGGAATTGCAGATGACGTAGAGCGTCATGTTCTGCTTTCGCGGAGAGAACGCGGCCAGCATCCAGTCGATCTCGCGGCCGTCGGGATATTTGAGTTTGCCGTTGCCAAAGCCGACGATCGCCGGGCCCCACATCTTGGCTTCTTCGCCGGTCACGCGTTTGTAGATCGCAAGCACCTTCTCGGCGTCGTTTCTTCGAACCGCATTGTCGATCGAGGCGATAAAGTCATCCACGCTCGCAACCGTTTCTTTGGTTTTGAGTTCAGCTTTTGCCATACAGTCTTAGCGGGAATGCACCCGCATTACAAGAGCCCGTCGCTATTGCTCCCGGTTCTTACAGTCATCCCAAGATCACCCGGTCGTTACCGTTCGCGGTTCTGACAGCATCTCTCGCCAGCCTTCGTAGATCATTACCATCGCAAGCGTGTCGAGCTCGCAATACCGGAGAAGGGCGGAGCGGATCTCGGAGCGTTCAAATTCGCCCATTTCCTCATACTGCAATTTCGCGTACGCCGTCATCGCCGCGCCGCCATCGCGAACGTCGTCCTCGTCGCTCATCAGCTTTTCGAAGTCTTTGTCAGAGATGCCGTCGAACATCTTCGGAAGCAGCTTGTACGGGTCGAGCACGACGCCGTTCTCCGTTTTCACCCAAGCCCAATCTTTGAAATTGAGACTCTTAATCCCGCTCTCGGCACCGTAGATCGGCTGGCTGTATGTCTCTTTGAGGTACGCAGAACTATTCAGGATCGCGGGGAGGACTTGCTTGATCGAGTTAGAGCCCCGCGTGTATGGATCGTAGTAATACCGCTTCACGAGCTCAAGCATATCGACCATGTTCCTAGGCCCTTCCCAGGTGACGTCGGACTTCTCTTTAGACTTGGAAATGATCTCGATGAAGGCGAGAAGATCAGCGGCATCGGGGATGTTTCCAGCCTGTCGGATCTGCTCGTGAATCCGATTCATAAAAGAATTTTCGTGAGCCGCGTATCGGAAGATCGTGCCATCGTCGGTTTCGAGGTCGGCTTTCAAAGCTCGCAGAAATTCGTAAGCAGGAAATACGCCGGGCTCTGTATGCAAAAACTCGCCGCGATGCGCGACCGAACCATCTTCAAAAACAACGTGATGAGAAAACTGAAACGCGAGTCCCTCATATGGGCGACGACCGCGACTGAACGGGATCGCCGGAGAAGCCGTTTCGAAGTCGATGAAGTGTAGCGGAAACTTCCATTTCGCAAACTCGGATGCGAGACCATCGCGATCAATATGGTGTGTATCGTCGCCGCCCCGCGCTTTTTCGACCTGGATCTTCTGGCGATAGCTCGACGATAATCCAGGTTTGCCATCGTCCTTTAGCTTAAGGTCATCGTCCGTAAGATCGTGAAGCGTGACCCGTCTGGCGGCGATCAGCTTATCTTTGTCCCGAAAGTTCCAGATATCGAGCACGGACTGCTGCCCGAAATGCTCATCGGTCCAACCAAGTTCCGCCGACCAACATTCCTTGAACCCGCTCTTTAGGCCCGCCGCTTCATCTTCAGCCGTCGCTCGAAACTCACAATCGCGGCAACTCTTGGATAGAGCAGGGGCGAGTCTGCGGTCGCCGCGATACGCATCCGAGAGCGTCTGGATCGTGCCTTCGAAAGTCAGTTCTCCGCTGAAAAGTTTGCCGGCGTAAATTCCGTCGCAAACCTCATCTACATTCACGGTATGCAAGATACGGGTCGCAAGATCTTCGGCAGTCGGCGGAGTTGTAACCACCGTCGTGCGGCCGTCCACGCGTTTGGTGCGAAATTTTTGATTCAATCCATCGGTCGGGCAGCGGCTTGTCTTATCGACCAGTACGAGATGACCTTTTACTTCAAGGTCCGGAAACGCGCGCTGTACGACTACCTTTTGAAACGCGATGTCGTAAAGATATTTCTGCCAGTTCGAAAGGATCCCGTCTCCCTTCTTCGTCACGAAACTATCGGCCACGGGATCAATCGATTTCGCCTTTACCTCATACACGGTCAACGTATCGCCGCGACGCTCGACCACGTCGGCGTAGATAAACAGATCGCCCGCCAAAAACGCGGCTTCATAGATAGTGCAATCGCCGGCCTCGATCAGGGCTCGGGTTTGCTCAGCCGTTGCGGAGTAGTCTCCACGGCCGATCTCAATGCCGCCCGGAAAGTAGAACTTCGCCAGCTCACCCACCTGAAATCCACCATCTGCCAGCGACCGCAGGAACGGATCGTCAAAGTTCTGATCGGCGTAAACATCGGTCTTGCCCGTGTAGTAAAGCTTCGTCGGACATTCCAAGCCAAGCTTGAATCGGGATTTCGTCAGGTATCGTGGGATGCTCATAGTGTTGTGTCTCAGCATTCTAAACGACGATCGCACCATTGAAAAGCGCGACCCCGAATGCTTGACAACCCCCCGCGAAATTCCTAATCTTGATGTTCGCCTACGCTTGAAGGCGACGCCATTATTCCGCAGTAGCTCAATGGCAGAGCATTCGGCTGTTAACCGAAGGGTTGTAAGTTCGAGTCTTACCTGCGGAGCCAATAAAAAAGGGCATTTCACAAAGTTGTGAGATGCCCTCTTTCTTTATGTCCCCCAAAATGTCCCCCGAGATTGAAATTACGCCCCTAAAACGGACGCTCTAAGGTTGTCTATACCGCAACTGGGACGGCTAAGCGACCTTGTGTCCGCAAGCGTTGCAGCGGGTAATCTCTTCGGTGATAAAGAAGCCGATCCAAAATTGGGAAGCACAGAAACAGCAGCAGGACCCTGAGGACCCATCCCGCACCAGAAGTCTGTCCCCGGGTGCTTAGTGATCCCCGACGTTTCGCAGAACGGGCAAGTAGTCAAAGCTCGCACAGTTGAGCCTCGGATGATTCCATCTTGGATGGTTGGAGTGTGCGCGGGCTTATCAGTCACCGTTAGAAACCCCTGAAATCGGAGAAAGACGGAAAAAGCCGAATGCTGTTGGTGGCTCGGTCGGATTGTTAGGGCGACGAGTTGTTCTTCATTTGTGTGTTACCGCACAGACTGATTCTGTGGTCTCGCATATTGTCGGATCGTAGACAACTTACGTTGGGACGCTGGGACGGGTTATTATGGGGAACGGAAAGCCCGGCTACCCGCCATTTGATTGTAGGGACCTCGATTCAATTGCTATTCATAGGCCGCTGTCATCTCGCGGGAGCATCTGGAAAATGCCTGCTCCGCTGGTGGAACAAGGAACGAGCCACTTACCAACTAGTTACTCGAACGACGGGGCAAAACGGTCTCGTATTCTTTGGAACCTTTGCCGGATGCACACCAGATCGTAGATCCGGTAACCCATCGAAAACCTAACCCGACCAACTGTGTATGAAACCTTAGTAATAAAAGTGAATTTATAAATGCTACACGATTTCTTAAGTGCGAACCGGGACGAGCTTGTTGCTCGTTGCCGGTCGAAAGTTGTTCTGCGGCGCCCCTCGGAAATTGCTGATAGCAGTTTTGAATATGGAGTGCGTCTTTTCCTTGATCAGCTCATCAGGACCCTTGAAGTCGAGCAGACTTCGGAGCCGATGGAGAGCCGTAAGGTATCCGGCCCTGCCGGAGGTGGTGACAGAGGCTTATCCGAAATCGGGAAAACCGCTGCTAGCCACGGCCGCGAGCTGCTTATTCACGGTTATACGATCGAGCAAGTGGTTCACGATTATGGAGACCTGTGTCAGGCAGCCACCGATTTGGCAACCGAACTAAATGAACCCATAAGTTCCGACGAATTTCGCACGCTTAACCGCTGCCTCGATAATGGAATAGCCGACGCCGTAACCGAGTTCACCTCTCAGCGCGATGCGAATGTCGCGGGCCGTCATGCAGAAAACGTAACGCAGCGGCTCGGGGAATTCGCACACGAGGCGCGGAACTCTGTTCACACCGCCATGCTTGCTCTTGAAGTGATTAAAACAGGAAAGGTAGGAATCACGGGTGCAACCGTCGGTGTCCTGGAGCGGAGCCTGGCCCGCCTGACCAATTTGATCGACCGCTCGCTTGCTCAGGTTCGGGTCGAAGCAGGTTTGGCCGTTCAGACCCAATTGTATCCGCTAAATAAGTTCATCGCGGAAGTGAGGCTGTCAGCGATGCTCGATGCCGAGGCGCGTGATTGCACGTTAAACGTTTCATTCGTTGATGCTGACCTAGCAGTAGATGTGGATCGGGATCTATTGTTTTCGGCGCTCGGAAACCTACTGCAAAATGCGTTCAAATTCACTCACGCGAATACGGTCGTGACCCTGGACTGTT